>NZ_JBEXPY010000013.1:0-171984 GCF_040612315.1 Streptomyces sp. NPDC006435 | reverse complement strand
GACACAGTCCACACCCGCCGCGAAATACTCCTCGTGCACCGACCGCACGATGTCCGGCCGCGTCACGTTCAGAACCTCGTTGCAGCCCTCGAGATCCTGGAAGTCCTCCAGCGTCGGATCCTGCGCCTGCAACATGGTGCCCATCGCACCGTCCGCCACCACCACCCGGGTGGCGAGCGCCTCACGCAACGCTCCGGCTCGGATCCTGCTGTCGGCGGAAGGGGTCGGCAACGAGGCCATGGATGTACTCCCTGGGATGCGACGGCTGTCGGCTTTGCGGCTTCGGTGGAAGGCGCACCAGGCCAGCCTAGCCCGGCGGCGGCCGGGGTCGTCACTCCGTCCCACGGAGCGGACGGCATGCTGTGCGGGGCGATGTCCGGATCGGAGTGGTGCCGCGGTTTTCCTCCGCGATCGAGCATGGGTCGGCATCGACCGATAGTGTTCAGCATTGTCGAACCGAGGTGGAGGAGTACGGCGCGATGGCCAAGAACATCCAGTCGCTGGAGCGGGCGGCGGCGATGCTGCGCCTGCTGGCAGGCGGCGAGCGTCGGCTGGGACTGTCCGACATCGCCTCTTCGCTGGGCCTGGCCAAGGGCACCGCGCACGGCATCCTGCGCACCCTCCAGCACGAGGGCTTCGTCGAGCAGGACGCCGCGTCCGGCCGCTACCAGCTGGGGGCGGAGCTGCTGCGGCTGGGCAACAGCTACCTGGACGTCCACGAGCTGCGGGCCCGCGCGCTCGTCTGGACGGACGACCTGGCCCGTTCCAGCGGCGAGAGCGCCCATCTGGGCGTGCTGCACCAGCAGGGCGTCCTCATCGTCCACCACGTCTTCCGCCCCGACGACAGCCGGCAGGTCCTGGAGGTCGGGGCCATGCAGCCGCTGCACTCCACGGCCCTGGGCAAGGTGCTCTCGGCCTACGACCCGGTGGCGCACACCGAGGCCCTGGAGGCCGAGCGCAAGCCCTTCACCCCGCGCACCGTCACCGACGCGGAGGAGTTCGAGGCGATGCTCGACCTGATCCGGGCCCGGGGCTGGGCGGCCGACGTGGAGGAGACCTGGGAGGGGGTGGCCGCGGTGGCCGCCCCGATCCACGACCGGCGGCGGATGCCGGTCGGCGCGGTGGCCGTGACCGGCGCGGTGGAGCGGGTCTGCGCGAACGGGGAGCTGCGCCCCGAGCTGATCGCCGCGGTGCGCGACTGCGCCCGCGCCGTCTCCAGGGACCTGGGCGCCGGACGCTTCTGAGCCCGGCCGCGGCGCATCACCCGGTAACGATCGAGTTATGGGCCACACAAGTCTTGACGCCCGATTCGCCTGGGGGAAGCATTGCCGTTCACCGGTCGGCATTGTCGAACAGCTAACGGAAATAAGCGTTATGGTGTGACAGCGCCAAGGGCCGGAAAACGCCCTCCCACGAGGGCGCGAACCACCGGAGGGACCCGGGGTTCGGCTTCCCTGGACGAAGGACAAAGGAGTCGCGGGTGTCCAGCTCCGACATCTTCATCGGCGAGACCATAGGTACCGCCGTGCTCATCCTGCTCGGCGGCGGTGTCTGTGCCGCCGTCACTCTCAAGCACTCCAAGGCCCGGAACGCCGGCTGGCTGGCCATCACCTTCGGGTGGGGTTTCGCGGTGCTGACCGGCGCCTACCTGGCCGGCGGCGTCTCCGGCGCGCACCTCAACCCGGCGGTCACCCTCGGCCTCGCGATCAAGGGCGGCACCGAGTGGGGCGACGTCCCGCTGTACCTCGCCTCCCAGCTGCTCGGCGCGATGATCGGCGCGGTGCTGGTCTGGGCGACGTACTACGGGCAGTTCCGGGCGCACCTCACGGATCCGGAGATCCTGGGCGCCCATGCGGGTGAGGAGGGCATGGTCGACGAGGCCGCCGCCCCGGCCGCGGGCCCGGTCCTGGGCATCTTCTCCACCGGCCCCGAGATCCGGAACGCCGCGCAGAACCTGGTCACCGAGATCATCGCCACCGTCGTGCTGGTCCTGGCGATCCTCACCCAGGGCCTCAACAATGACGGCGACGGCCTCGGCACGCTCGGCGCCCTGATCACCTCGCTGCTCGTCGTGGGCATCGGTCTCTCGCTCGGCGGCCCGACGGGGTACGCGATCAACCCGGTCCGCGACCTCGGCCCGCGTATCGTGCACGCGCTGCTGCCGCTGCCGAACAAGGGCGGTTCCGACTGGGGCTACGCCTGGGTGCCGATCGTCGGACCGCTGATCGGCGGCGCGATCGCGGGCGGGCTCTACAACGTCGCCTTCGCCTGAGCCGCGGCGCCCAGAGCCGTCACCCCAAGAGACCACACAGACTTCCGGGAGCACACCGTGACCGACGCACACACCACCGGCCCGTTCATCGCGGCCATCGACCAGGGCACCACCTCCAGCCGCTGCATCGTCTTCGACAAGGACGGCCGGATCGTCTCCGTCGACCAGAAGGAGCACGAACAGATCTTCCCGAAGCCGGGCTGGGTCGAGCACGACGCGACCGAGATCTGGGAGAACGTCCAGGAGGTCGTGGCCGGTGCCATCGTCAAGGCGGGCATCACGGCCGCCGACGTGAAGGCGATCGGCATCACCAACCAGCGCGAGACCACGCTGCTCTGGGACAAGAACACCGGTGAGCCGGTCCACAACGCCCTCGTCTGGCAGGACACCCGGACCGACGCGCTCTGCAAGGAGCTCGGCCGCAACGTCGGCCAGGACCGGTTCCGCCGGGAGACCGGTCTGCCGCTCGCCTCGTACTTCGCCGGCCCGAAGGTCCGCTGGCTGCTCGACAACGTCGAGGGGCTGCGCGAGCGCGCCGAGCGCGGCGAGATCCTCTTCGGCACCATGGACTCCTGGGTCATCTGGAACCTGACCGGCGGCACCGACGGCGGCGTCCACGTCACCGACGTCACCAACGCCTCGCGCACGCTCCTGATGAACCTGCACGAGATGAAGTGGGACGAGCGGATCCTCCACTCGATGGACATCCCGGCCGCGGTGCTCCCCGAGATCCGCTCCTCCGCCGAGGTGTACGGGCATGCCAAGGGCGGAGTGCTCGACGGGGTCCCCGTGGCGTCCGCGCTCGGCGACCAGCAGGCGGCCCTCTTCGGCCAGACCTGCTTCTCCGAGGGCGAGGCCAAGTCCACGTACGGCACCGGCACCTTCATGCTGATGAACACCGGTGAGACGCCCGTCAACTCGTACAACGGGCTGCTGACGACCGTCGGGTACCGGATCGGCGACCAGAAGCCGGTCTACGCCCTGGAGGGCTCCATCGCCGTCACCGGTTCGCTGGTGCAGTGGATGCGCGACCAGATGGGGCTGATCAAGTCCGCGGCCGAGATCGAGACCCTGGCCTCCTCGGTCGAGGACAACGGCGGCGCGTACTTCGTGCCGGCCTTCTCCGGTCTGTTCGCCCCGTACTGGCGCTCCGACGCCCGCGGGGTCATCGCCGGTCTGACCAGGTACGTCACCAAGGCGCACATCGCCCGTGCCGTCCTGGAGGCCACCGCCTGGCAGACCCGTGAGATCACCGACGCCATGACCAAGGACTCCGGCGTCGAGCTGGCCGCCCTGAAGGTCGACGGCGGCATGACCTCCAACAACTTGCTGATGCAGACGCTCGCCGACTTCCTGGACGCGCCCGTGGTGCGGCCCATGGTCGCCGAGACGACCTGCCTCGGCGCCGCCTACGCCGCCGGTCTCGCCGTCGGCTTCTGGCCGGACACCGACGCGCTGCGCGCCAACTGGCGCCGGGCCGCCGAGTGGACACCCCGCATGGACGCGGACACCCGCGACCGTGAGTACAAGAACTGGCTCAAGGCCGTCGAGCGGACCATGGGCTGGCTCGAAGACGAGGAGTAATCGACATGACCACCCTGCAGAGCGTCCCGTCCCTCGGGACACACCCGGCCTCCGGCTCCCTCCCGAGCCGCGCCGAGACCCGGGAGCAGCTGTCCAGGGCTGCGTACGACCTCCTGGTGATCGGTGGCGGCATCCTGGGCATCTCCACCGCCTGGCACGCCGCGCAGTCCGGGCTGCGGGTGGCCCTGGTGGACGCCGGCGACTTCGCCGGCGCCACCTCCTCCGCCTCCTCCAAGCTGCTCCACGGCGGTCTGCGCTACCTGCAGACCGGTGCCGTGAAGCTGGTGGCGGAGAACCACTTCGAGCGCCGTGCGGTGTCCCGTCAGGTGGCCCCGCACCTGGCCAATCCGCTCACCTTCTACCTGCCGGTGTACAAGGGCGGCCCGCACGGCGCGGCCAAGCTCGGCGCGGGCGTGTTCGCCTACTCGGCGCTCTCCGCGTTCGGCGACGGGGTCGGCCATGTGATCAGCCCGGCACGGGCCCGGCGCGACGTGCCGGAGCTGCGCACGGACAACCTGAAGGCCGTCGCGGTCTACGGCGACGACCAGATGAACGACGCCCGGATGGCGCTGATGACGGTGCGCGCGGCCGTCGACGCGGGCGCGGTCGTCCTCAACCACGCGGCGGTGACCGGGCTGCGGTTCACCAGGGGACGGGTGACCGGCGCCGACCTGGAGGACCGCCTGGACGGCACGGAGTTCGGCGTCGACGCCCGTCTCGTGCTGAACGCCACCGGGCCGTGGGTCGACCACCTGCGGAAGATGGAGGACCCGGGCGCGGCGCCCTCCATACGCCTGTCCAAGGGCGCGCACCTCGTGCTGAAGCGCACCCGCCCCTGGAAGGCCGCGCTCGCCACCCCCATCGACAAGTACCGGATCACGTTCGCCCTGCCGTGGGAGGACATGCTGCTGCTCGGTACGACGGACGAGGTGTACGAGGGCGACCCGGCGGACCTCGCGGTCACCGAGAAGGACACCGCGCAGATCCTGGACGAGGCGGCGTTCTCCATCCGGGACCAGCAGCTGTCGCGGGACCTGATCACGTACTCCTTCGCCGGTCTGCGGGTGCTGCCCGGCGGTCCCGGCGACACGTCCAAGGCCAAGCGCGAGACGGTCGTGACGGAGGGCCGCGGCGGGATGCTGTCGGTCGCGGGCGGCAAGTGGACGACGTTCCGCCACATCGGCCGTACGGTGATGAACAAGCTGGCCGCGCTCCCCGGCCGCCCGCTCGCGGAGGACATGGAGCCGATCGCGCACCTGCCGAAGAAGCTGCCGCTGCCGGGCATCGCCAACCCGAACGCGGTGGCGCACCGGCTGCTGATCGACGGCGGTACGCCGGGACCGCGGATGGCGGCCGACACCGCTCGGCACCTGGCCACGCACTACGGCTCGCTCTCCTTCGACATCGCCCGGCTGGCCAACGAGAACCCGGCGCTGGCCGAGCGCATCCACCCGGACGCGCCGGAGATCTGGGCGCAGGTCGCCTACGCGCGCGACCACGAGTGGGCCGAGACGGCGGACGACGTGCTGCGCCGCCGGACGACGCTGACGATCCGGGGCCTGGCGACGGACGAGATCCGGGCCGGTGTCGAGACCATGCTCGGCGACCGGAACTGACGGCACGGCACCGCACAGCACGGCGTACGAAGCGGACGGGGCGGCTCCCACGACGGGGGCCGCCCCGTCCGTGTGTCCGGGCGGGCACGGCGCCGGGCGGAACGGCCGCCCGTGCGCGGACGACCTCGGTGGTCCCGGTTCCTCCGCCCCTCACGGCCCCATAATGAAGAGATACATCGGATGTCTGATTCCCGTCCGGATCTCAGGAGGACCGTCATGGCTGTCACCGACGAGGCGATCGAGAAGATCAAGGGAATGATCGTCTCGGGTGCGCTACGGCCCGGCGACCGGCTTCCCAAGGAGAGCGAGCTCGCGGCCGACCTCGGGCTGTCCCGCAACTCGCTCCGGGAGGCGGTGCGCGCGCTGTCGCTGATCCGCATCCTCGATGTGCGACAGGGCGACGGCACCTATGTGACCAGCCTCGATCCGCAGTTGCTGCTGGAAGCGCTGAGCTTCGTCGTGGACTTCCACCGCGACGACACGGTGCTCGAGTTCCTCGCCGTCCGCCGCATCCTGGAACCGGCCGCGACGGCGATGGCGGCCACCCGGATCGACGATGCCCAACTGGACGCGCTCAGCGCGCAGCTGGACGCACTGGGCGCGCAGCCCTCGGTGGAGGAACTGGTCGCCTGCGACCTGGAGTTCCACCGCGGGATCGTGCAGTCGTCCGGGAACTCGGTGCTCTGCTCGCTGCTCGACGGGCTGTCCGGGCCGACGACCCGGGCCCGGGTGTGGCGCGGTCTGACCCAGGAGGACGCGGTCAGCCGCACGCTGCACGAGCACCGGGCGATCGTGTCGGCCCTGCGGGACCGGGACGCGGAGGCCGCGCGGGCCTGGGCGACGGTGCACGTGGCGAGCGTGGAGCAGTGGCTGAGGTCGACGCTGTGACCTGGAGGAGGGGCACCCGGTCCGGATGCCCCTCCTCCCGCGTCGAAGGTCCGGTCAGCTCCCGGCCGGGCGCAGCCGCAGTCCCTGCATTCCGCCGTCGACGGCGAGCGCCGTTCCGGTGACCGAGGCGGCGGCGGGGCTCGCGAGGTACACGATCGCGGCGGCCACCTCGTCGGCGGAGACCAGCCGCCCCAGCGGCTGACGGGCGTCGAGCGCGGCCCGTTCGGCGGCCGGGTCCTCCGCCTGCCCGAGCAGCCGGCCGATCCACGGGGTGTCCGCGGTACCCGGGTTGACGCAGTTGACCCGGATGCCCTCGCGGACGTGGTCGGCGGCCATCGCCAGGGTCAGCGAGAGGACCGCGCCCTTGCTCGCGCTGTACAGGGCGCGCTGCGGCAGCCCGGCGGTCGCCGCGATGGAACAGGTCTGGGTGATCGACACGGCGCCGGGCCGGTCGGCCGCCGCGCGCCGCAGATGGGGCAGGGCGTGCCGGGCGGTGCGGACCATGCCGAGGACGTTGATGTCCAGGACCCGGCCCCACTCCTCGTCGTCGTTGTCCTCGACCGTGCCGATGGAGCCGATGCCCGCGTTGGACACGACGGTGTGCAGCGCGCCCAGTTCGGCCGCGGCCCGGTCGACCGCCGCGCGCACGGCGGCATTGTCGGTGACGTCCGCCTCGACGGCCAGGGCCCCTGCGGGGGCGCCCGCGGTCTCCCGGTCGAGCACGGCCACCCGTGCGCCGCGTTCCAGCAGCATGGTCGTGACGGCGGCCCCGATGCCGGAGGCGCCGCCCGTCACCAGTGCGCCCATTCCCTCGAAGTCACGTGTGCCGGTCATCGGTTGGCCTCCTCGGCGGTGCGGCGGGCCTGCCACACGGGGCCCTCCGGGTAGCGGTGTGCGGCGATCGACCCGGGGAGCATCCGGGCGGAGAAGCCCGGGGCGTCCGGGGCGACGTAGCGGCCGTTCTCGATCACGGTGGGGTCGGCGAAGTGTTCGTGGAGGTGGTCGACGTACTCGATCACGCGGTCGTCCCAGCTGCCGGACACCGCGACGTAGTCGAACATCGACAGGTGCTGCACCAGCTCGCAGAGTCCGACGCCGCCCGCGTGCGGGCAGACCGGCACGCCGTACTTGGCGGCGAGCAGCAGGATCGCCAGGTTCTCGTTGACGCCCGCGACCCGGGCCGCGTCGATCTGGACGAAGTCGACCGCCCCGGCCTGGAGGAGCTGCTTGAACACGACCCGGTTGGCGACGTGTTCACCGGTGGCGACCTTGACCGGCTGCCCGGCCCGCACGGCGGCGTGGCCCAGGATGTCGTCGGGGCTGGTCGGCTCCTCGATCCAGTGCGGGTCGTACGGTGCGAGCGCGGTCATCCACTCGACCGCGCCGGAGACGTCCCAGCGCTGGTTGGCGTCGACGGCGATCCGGATGTCGGGGCCGACGGCCTCGCGGGCCAGGGCGAGTCTGCGGACGTCGTCGGGGAGGCTGCCGCCGACCTTCAGCTTGATCTGGGTGAAGCCGTCGGCGACGGCCTCCTTCGCCAGGCCGACCAGCTTGTCGTCGGCGTAGCCCAGCCAGCCGGGCGAGGTGGTGTACGCCGGGTACCCCTCGGCGCGCAGCCGTTCGGCGCGCTCGGCCCGGCCCGGTTCGGCGGCCCGCAGGATCTCCAGGGCCTCGTCGGGGGTGAGGGCGTCGGTGAGGTAGCGGAAGTCCACGAGGGAGACGAGCTCCTCGGGCGTCATCCCGGCGAGGAACTGCCACACCGGCTGTCCCGCCAGCTTCGCCGCCAGGTCCCAGGCGGCGTTGACGACCGCGCCGGCCGCCATGTGCATCACGCCCTTCTCCGGTCCCAGCCAGCGCAGTTGGGAGTCGTGCGTGAGTTCCCGGTGCAGTGCGGCGAGGTCGGCCGCGGTACGGGGGGCCGGGCGCCCCACCACGTAGGGGCGCAGCGTCCCGATGGCGGCGGCCATCACCTCGTTGCCCCGCCCGATGGTGAAACAGAAGCCATGCCCCTCGGCGCCCGCGCCGCCGTCGCCGTCCGCACCGGCGGGGTCATCGGTGCGCAGCACGAGGTAGGCGGCCGAGTAGTCGGGATCCGGATTCATGGCGTCCGAACCGTCCAGTTGTTCCGAGGTCGGAAAACGGATGTCGTGGACCACGAGATCCGTGACGGTCTGGCTCATGTGCGCTCCCCAGGGGAATAACATCGGACCTCTGTTCTGGTCATCCGATGTATAGCGCCAAGAAGGCTCTAACGTCCAGGCTTGACGGCAAATTCACTGGACACAGCTCGGATGTATTCGCAGGATGAAGCCTGGATCGGATCGATGATCAACCGATGGCGGGCCCGGGAGGTCCGGCTGTGCGCAGGGACTGCGGCGGGAGGGGCCAAAAGCCGTAAGGTTGATGAGTACACAAGGGAACTTCGGAAGGAGGCCTGGGTGATCGAGCTCGAGGGGGTTCCCGAGCTGATCGACCCGGTCATGGTGGCCGCGTTCGAGGGATGGAACGACGCGGGTGACGCGGCCTCCACGGCGGTCGCGCACCTGGAACGGGAGTGGAAGGGCGAGGTGCTCGCGGCGCTCGACGCCGAGGACTACTACGACTTCCAGGTCAACCGGCCGACGGTCTGGCTGGACGGCGGGGTGCGCAAGATCACCTGGCCGACCACCCGGCTGTCCGTGGTCCGCGTCGGCGGGGAGAAACCCCGCGACCTCGTCCTCGTCCGCGGCATCGAACCATCCATGCGCTGGCGCTCGTTCTGCAATGAGATCCTCGGCTTCGCCCATGAACTGGGCGTGGAGATGGTGGTGGTCCTGGGCGCGCTGCTCGGGGACACCCCGCACACCCGCCCGGTACCGGTCAGCGGGGTCACCTCCGACCCGGACCTGGCCCGGACCATGGACCTGGAGGAGACCAGGTACGAGGGTCCGACCGGCATCGTCGGCATCCTCCAGGAGGCGTGCACCCACGCGGGCGTGCCCGCGGTGAGCCTGTGGGCGGCGGTGCCGCACTACGTGTCGCAGCCGCCCAACCCCAAGGCCACGCTCGCACTGCTGAACCGCCTGGAGGACCTGCTCGGCCTGCGCATCCCGCTGGGCGAACTGCCCGAGGACGCGCGTGCCTGGCAGCTGGGCGTCGACCAACTGGCCGCCGAGGACAGCGAGGTCGCCGAGTACGTGCAGACGCTGGAGGAGGCCCGGGACACCGCGGAGCTGCCCGAGGCGAGCGGCGAGGCCATCGCCCGGGAGTTCGAACGCTATCTGCGCCGCAGGGACATCGGCCCCGGCGGGCACGCGACGGAGAGCGGGGACACCTCGTACCTGCGCGATCCGGCCGGCGGCCGCACCCGTCCGCCGAAACCGGTGCGCCCCGAGACGGGCGACGACACCGGTCCCCGCACCCGGCCGACGGCCGGCGAGGGGAACGACGGCGCGAACGACGACGCCGAGGGCCCGCGGGATTCCGCGGAGGACGCCCCGGAGCCCCCGGACGTCCCCGATTCCCCGGACTCCCCCGGTTCCCCGGATTCCTGACGCCGGGTCACCGGCGGGACCGGCGAGACCGGTGGGGCGCCGGACGGGATCAGGTCCCGCCCGGCGCCCCGTCGTCGTCCGGCCCGGCAGGAAGCCGTCCGGCCGGTCGGGAACGGGTGATCAGGAACAGGTGAACCGCGCCGCGGCCCAGTCCCCGTGGTCACCCGTCCTGGAACCATTGGTGTCCGTGACCTTGAGGCGCACGTGGCGCGCCCCGTCGAGCCGCACGTCCACCGGTACGGTCGCCGAGGCCCCGGTCAGCTTCGGCGAGGTCCACAGCACCTTGCCGTCCGCCTCGACCGAGAACGCCACCTCGCCGTAGCCGTTGATCTCGTCGTCGATGCCCACGTCCGCGGTGAACGCGGTGCAGCGCCCGCCGAGGTAGACCTCGATCTCGGAGTCGGCATGGGTGCCGATGCCCTTCTCGTAGGTCCTGCCCGCGAGGGTCAGCGTCCTCCCGTCGGACGCGCCCGACTCGCCGTTGCTGCGGTCCCGTTCGGCCGGTCCGTAGCCGTTGGTGGACTTCAGCCACACCAGATCGCTCGCCCACGCCCCGCCGGTGGGCGGCGGCGGCATCACCGCGGCCGCGAACCGCTGCACGGCGGTGCGGGACTCACCGGCCGACCGGTAGCGGGCGACCGCGGTGATCCCCGCCTCCCCCGCCTCGGCGTCCTTCGCCGGGGTGACCGAGAGCTCGACCCGTCGGGTGGTGCCCGCCGGAACGCGGTCCACCGTCGCGGGCCGGGCGACCCGCCAGCCCTCGGGGACGTCCAGGGTCACCTCGGCGTCCTTCACGTCCGCCGTGCCCGCGGTGACGTCCACGGTCACGGTGGACTCGGCGCCGGCCCCGACCTCCTGTCCGGCCGGTGCGGCGAGCGCGGCCGTCGCGGCGGCGTCCCGGCCGCCGACCGCGCTGGTGCCCTTCAGTTTCACGGTGAACTTCTTGCCGGTGGACAGCTTCCCGGTCTTGACCTTCACGACGCCGCCGCGGTCGTCCCGGTCGTACCACCAGCCCCGCTCGGCCGCCCGGTACGCGGCCCCGGAGTCCAGCCGGGGCAGCTTCCCGCGGAGCTCGACCGCGCCCGGCTCGGAGCCGGTGTGCACGCTGAACTCGTAGGGGCGGGCGGTCTGCTTGCCGGTGAACTCCCCCTCGCTCGCGCCGATCCGCACGGTGACGTCGCCCGCGCCCCGGACCGGTGCGTCGACCTCGGCGGTCTGGGTGGCGTACTTGCCGGCCCGGTGCTGCCGGGTGACGCCGTCGTCCTCGTACAGCGTGAAGGAGGACTTCCCCCGCGGGTAGACGTCCCAGGCGAGCGGGGAGTCCGCGGTGCGGTCCCGGTACGAGCGGATGCCCGGCCACATCGGCACGGCGGCACCGCCCCTGACGAACAGCGGCAGGGTGTCCAGCGGCGCGGCGTAGTCGTCCACGGTGGTCGGCCCCTCGTACGTGCGGCCGCTCCAGTAGTCGGTCCAGGTGCCCTTCGGCAGGTAGATCCCGTCGCGTTCGGTGCTGTCCCGGTAGACCGGTGCGACGAGGAAGTCCTCGCCGGACATGAACTCGTACTTCGCCGCGTCGGAGGCCGCCTCCGGGTCGTCGGGGAATTCGAGGACGAGCGGGCGGACCATGCCGACGCCGGTCTTCGTCGCCTCGTGCGCGTAGGAGTACTGGTAGGGCAGCAGCGACTCCTTGAGCTTGAGGTAGTCGCGGTTGATGGAGGTGTACGGCTCCCCGTACCGGAAGGGCTGCTTGTCGCTGGCCGCCCAGCCGTCCATCGTCATCGTGGTCCCCAGGAACATCTTCCACTGGAGGTCACGGGTGTACGTCTTGGCGCTGCCGCCGAAGATGCCGTCCACGTCGCCGGTGGTGTAGGCGAGACCGGACATGGTGGCGCCCGCGTAGGTCGGGATCTGCCAGCGGATGTAGTCCCAGGTGCCGTACTGGTCCCCGGACCACTGGACGCCGCAGCGCTGCGCGCCCGACCAGCTCTCGGGGGCGTAGGTGAAGCCGCGGGCGTCGCTGTTGTCCTCGATGCCCTTGTACGCGTCCTTGCAGCCGTCCAGGGCGAACTTGTAGCCCTCGCCGACCCAGGCGACGTCCAGTTTGGCGACCCGCTGGCCCGCCCCGACCTGGTCGGCGATCTTGTCGATGCCGTCCTCGGTCCACAGGCCGAGCTGCATGCCGCGGTCCTGGAGCCCCTTGGCGGTCTCGCCGAGGTCCTCGTAGCCGCAACCGTAGCCGTCGTTGACGAGCATCCAGCCGTTGGGCATGTCGTGCTCGACGTAGCCGTCGGCGACCTTCAGCGCGTCCAGGGTGCGGCGCTCGCCGCGGTTGGCGTTGTGCAGGTAGCAGTCGGCGTCGCCGATCTCCAGCCCGTACACGGGCGGCAGGAACGGTTTGCCGGTGAGCTTCGTGTACTGCCCGATGACGTCCTTGGCGTCGTCGCCCGCGAAGTAGTAGGCGTCGAAGCGCTTCTCCTGCGCGGTGGTGGTCACCGGGTCGGTGAAGGCGTAGGTGTTCGGCGCGTAGGTGTTGCGGAAGACGCCGTAGCCGGCCGAGGAGAGGTAGAACGGCACCGAGTTGGGGTGGCCGCCGTCGTCCCAGTTGTAGTCGACGCCGACCTCGACGGTCTTGCCCCGGTGCGAGGTGTTGCCCCGGCCGTTCTGCATTCCGGCGCCGTAGAACTGCTCGTCCGCGCCCCGGTCGAGCGTCTGGACGGTCCGCTCGCCGTTCCAGCTCAGTCCCTTGGACTCGGACCACAGGCGGGTGCCGTCGGCGCGGTACAGCTCGAAGCGCAGGGGCGACTTGTAGGCGCGCAGGGTGACGTCGGCGGTGGAGAGCTCGTAGCGGTCGTCGCGCTCCTTCCAGCGGGTGCGGGGCGGGGTGCCCTGCGGCAGGACGATGTCGTCGCCGGTCGGGTCCGAGAAGGCCCCGTCCGGGGCGAGTTCGATGCGGAAGGTCTCGGCGGAGACGAAGCTGACGCGGGCCTCGGCGGCGCCTGCCTCCAGGCGGTAGACGGCCCCGTCGGCGGAGAACCCGGTCAGGTCACCGACCGTGGTGTCCGGTTCGGCGGCTCCCGCCTGCGGGACACCGGGGCCCGTGAAGACGGCCACCAATCCCAGCAAGGCTGCAACTGCCGCCGTTCTGATGCGCGTTGATGATTGCATAGAGCGCTTTTAGCGCAGTAACGAGCACTTGACCATGGACAAAACGGAACCGGCCCCGAACTTCGTCGAGAAGTCCGGGGCCGGTTCGGCCGAATCGTCCGGTGGGAACCCGCGCGGCGGCGCCGCGCGGGGTGTTACGACCGGGTCGTCACAGGGCGACGCCCAGCAGTGCGTCGACGGCCCGCGAGACGACGCCGGGGGCGCCCTCGTCGCTGCCGCCCTCCGCGGCCTGCCGCTCGGCCCAGCGGTCCACGGCGGCCAGGGCGGCCGGCGCGTCCAGGTCGTCGGCGAGGGCCTCGCGGACCTCCTCGACCAGGGCCTCGGCGGACGGTCCGTCGGGGCGGGAGACGGCGGAGCGCCACCGTGCGAGCCGCTCGACGGCGTCGGCGAGCACCTGGTCGGTCCACTCCCAGTCGGACCGGTAGTGGTGCGCGAGCAGCGCGAGGCGGATGGCCGCCGGGTCCACGCCGTCGCGGCGCAGCTTCGAGACGAAGACCAGGTTGCCCCGGGACTTGGACATCTTCTCGCCGTCCAGGGCGACCATGCCGGCGTGCACGTACGCCCGCGCGAAGGGGTGTTCGCCGGTCAGTACCTGGGCGTGCGAGGCGCCCATCTCGTGGTGCGGGAAGACGAGGTCGGACCCGCCGCCCTGGACGTCGAAGCCCATGCCGAGGTGGTCCAGCGCGATGGCGACGCACTCGATGTGCCAGCCGGGCCGTCCGGGGCCGAGCGAGGCGCCGTCCCAGCTCGGCTCGCCCTCGCGGGCGGCCATCCAGAGCATCGGGTCGAGCGGGTTCTTCTTGCCGGGTCGCTCCGGGTCGCCGCCGCGCTCCGCGGACAG
This sequence comes from Streptomyces sp. NPDC006435, assembly GCF_040612315.1. Classification (NCBI taxonomy): domain Bacteria; kingdom Bacillati; phylum Actinomycetota; class Actinomycetes; order Kitasatosporales; family Streptomycetaceae; genus Streptomyces; species Streptomyces sp. NPDC006435. The sequence continues at coordinate 158,085 of NZ_JBEXPY010000013.1, read as the reverse complement.
CAGCCGCATCGCCTCGGCGTCGAGGTTGGAGACCTCGCCGAAGTGCGGGTCGGCCTCGACGGAGAAGTACACGTCGCCGTCGAGTTCGTAGGCGGCTCCCGCGTCCCGGAGCCGTTCGACGAGCGGAACGATGCCGGGTATCGCCTCGACGGCGCCGATGTAGTGCTTCGGCGGGAGCATGCGCAGTGCGGTCATGTCCTCGCGGAACAGGGCCGTCTCGCGCTCCGCGAGCTCGGTCCAGTCCTCGCCGTCGCGCACGGCCCGTTCCAGGAGCGGGTCGTCCACGTCGGTCACGTTCTGGACGTAGTGAACCTGCCGCTTGGTGTCGAGCCACACGCGCTGGACGAGGTCGAACGCGTTGTAGGTCGCCGCGTGACCCATGTGGGTCGCGTCGTACGGCGTGATGCCGCAGACGTAGATACGGGCGACGGGACCGGGGTCGAGAGTGATCCGTCCGCCGGTCGCGGTGTCGTGGATCCGAAGGTCGCGGCCCTTGCCGGGCAGGGCGGGGACCTCAGAAGCGGGCCAGGCATGCATGCCACGAGCGTAACCGGATGCACGTTCCGGATACGAACCGGATACCGGATCCTGACCGAAGAGGCACTCTTGCGCGATGCGGCCCCGTCTGCTGCGACGTACGGGCCGGGCTTCCTCCCCCGGTCCCTCCGGCCGGTTTCCTCACACCGGCGGCCAGGGGATCGACGGCCACTCACCGCTCGGCTCCGGGTGCCGCCCCGACGCCCGCAGCCCCTCGACCCGTCCCCTCAGCGCCTCGATCTCGGCCGCGGTGATCAGCTCGGCCAGCCGGGTGACGAGCGGGGTTCCCGGCGCGAGCTCCGTCCCCAGCCGGTCGACAACCTCGACGGCCTCGGCCGTCAGCGGCTCCCCCGCCCAGCCCCAGAGCAGGGTGCGCAGCTTGTCGTCGGCGTTGAAGGTCACCCCGTGGTCGATGCCGTAGAGCCGGCCGTCGGGCGCGGGCAGCAGGTGGCCGCCCTTGCGGTCCCCGTTGTTGATGACGGCGTCGAGCACGGCCAGCCGCCGCAGCCGCGGGTCGTCCGCGTGGACCAGCAGGGCCGTCCTGCCCTCGCCGACCTCGGCGCGGACGACGGCCTTCCAGCCCTCGCCGGGCTCCTCGTCCTCGACGAGCGCGAGCAGCGGGGGTTCGCCCGCCTCCCCGTCCTCGTCGCCCTGCGGCGCGGCGTCGATCCACAGCTGGCACATGCCCTCGCCGTACGGCCCGTCCCGCAGCACGGTGGGCGGTACGAGGCCCCAGCCGGTCGCCTCGGAGAGCTCGTACGCGGCCACCTCGCGCCGGGCCAGCGTGCCGTCCGGGAAGTCCCACAGGGGCTGTTCGCCGGCCACCGGCTTGTAGACGCAGGTCGCCTCCTCGCCGTCGCGCGCGACGGTGCAGTACAGCACCGCGTTGGAGGCGCCGCGGATCTGTCCGAGGACGGTGAGCCCGCCCTCGGCGAGCAGGGCGAGCCGGTCGGCGTCGGTACCGGCGCGGGTGCCGGTACCGGTGTCGACGCCGGTCAGGCTCCGCGACGGTATCCGTTCTGGCGCGGGCATACGTGTCCTTCCGGATCGAGCGGCAGGCTGCACAGCGGGCACGGCGGGCGCCCGGCGTTCACGACGTCCAGGGCGCGCTTGGCGAAGGCCCGGGCCTGTGCGCCGCTGAGCCGGACCCGGAGCATCGGCGGACCGTTCTCCTCGTCCTGCAGCAGCCGCTCCTCGGCCTCCGCGAGGTCCTCGTCGGAGTCCACGTCCAGCTCGACCAGAGCCTGGGCCTCGACGATCATGCGCTGTTCCTCGCCGTCCCAGGCGAGGGCCATCGTGCCGACCCGGAACTCCTCCTCGACGGGAACGTCCAGGGGGGCGGTGTCGGTGACGTCCATGGGGGCCATGGCGGGCACCGGGGAGTTGCCGCCGGTCCGCCTCACCACCTCGTCGAGCAGCTCGTCGATCCGCTCGGCGAGCGCGGCGACCTGGGTCTTCTCCAGGGCCACGCTGGTGACACGTCCGCCTGAGGAGGCCTGCAGGAAGAACGTACGGCGTCCAGGCAACCCGACCGTGCCGGCCACGAAACGGTCCGGGGGGTCGTAGAGGAACACCTGACGGGACACGTCCTGTCTCCCTTGAAGATCGAAGGTGGTTGGGGGCGGCCGGGGCCGGGGAGACCCCCGGGAAACGGCGCCCACGGCGCGTCCACCCTACTGCGCGGAGCGATCACGGCGCCCCAGCGCCGCCACCGACCGCCGCGTCCGCTTCCGGGCGCCGGTCCGGGTCCGTCGCGTCGCCGCGTTCGCGCGGTGCCAGCGGGGCGAGGTCGCCGGTGTCGCCGAGCCGCAGCAGGAAGGGCCGCAGCCCGGTGTAGCGGATCGCGGTGACCGAGCAGGGGTCGGCGTGGATCCGCTGGAAGAGGTCGAGGTGCAGGCCGAGCGCGTCGGCGACGATCGCCTTGATGATGTCGCCGTGCGAGCACATCACGTAGGCGGCGTCCTCGCCGTGCCCGGCCGCGATCCGGGCGTTCCAGTCCCGGACCGCGTCGACCGCGCGCGCCTGCATGGCGCGCATGGACTCGCCGCCGGGGAAGGCCGCGGCGGAGGGGTGCTGCTGCACGACGTTCATCAGCGGTTCGTCGGTGAGCTCGGCGAGCTTGCGCCCCGACCAGTCGCCGTAGTCGCACTCGTTGATCCGCTCCTCCGTGTACGGCTCCAGCTCGGGGCGGGCGTCGAGCAGTGGCCGCAGGGTCTCCCGGCACCGCTGCAGGGGGCTGCTGACGGCGGCGGCCAGGGGCAGCTCGGCCAGCCGGCCGGGCAGCGCCGCGGCCTGTGCGGCGCCGCGCTCGTCGAGCCCGACACCGGGGGTGCGGCCCGCGAGCACCCCTGCCGTGTTGGCGGTGGAACGTCCGTGGCGTACGAGGATCAGGGTGGGCATACGGGCCAGCGTAGGCCGCCGTCGACGACAGGGTGCGCCGGGGAGCCGGGCAGGGAAGAATGCCCGCCGTGATCGTGGACTGTGCCATCTACCGGGACGGGCGCCGTACGGACGGCCCCGCCGACCTCTCCGACGCCCTCGCCGAGGCGCGGGCCAACGGGGACGCGTTCCTCTGGATCGGTCTGCACGAACCCACGGAGAAGGAGTTCGACCTCGTCAGCAGCGAGTTCGGGCTGCATCCGCTGGCGGTGGAGGACGCCCTGAGCGCGCACCAGCGTCCCAAGCTGGAGGTCTACGACGACTCGCTCTTCGCGGTCATCAAGCCGGTGGTGTACGACCATCGGGACGACACCGTCACCACCGGCGAGCTGATGGCCTTCATAGGCGACTCGTTCGTCGTGACGGTCCGGCACGGGGAGGGCTCGCCGCTCGCCGCGGTACGGCGCCGGCTGGAGTCCGAGCCGGAGGTGCTCAAGCACGGGCCGACCGCGGTGCTGTACGCGGTCAGCGACGCGGTCGTCGACCACTACATCGAGGTGGCGGGCGAGCTCCAGGTGGACCTGGAGGAGCTGGAGACGAAGGTGTTCGCCCCGGCCGGCGGGGGCGGCGACAAGAACACCGCGTCGCGCATCTACACCTTCAAGCGGCAGATCCTGGAGTTCCGCCGGGCCGCCGGGCCGCTCGGCGCCCCCATGGCCCGGCTGGCGAGCGCGGAGGTGCCGTTCGTCCACGAGCACTCGCAGCCGTTCTTCCGGGACGTGAACGACCACCTGACGCGCGCGAACGAGTACGTGGAGGGGCTGGACCGGCTGCTCTCCGACATCCTCTCGGCCCATCTGGCCCAGGTGGGGGTGCGGCAGAACGACGACATGCGCAAGATCTCGGCCTGGGCGGCGATGGCCGCCGTGCCGACCATGGTGGCGGGGATCTACGGCATGAACTTCGAGCACATGCCGGAACTCGGCCAGGTGTGGGCGTACCCGGCGGTGATCGTGCTGATGGTCTCCGCGGTCCTCGCCCTGTACCGGCTGTTCAAGCGGCGCGGCTGGCTCTGAGGGTCCGGACGGCGCGGCCCGGCGGGCCGGGGAGCGGTCCGGCGCCCCGCCGGGGTCAGGCGAACTCCGGCATCTGCGCGGCGGGGCCGCCCAGGGCGTCGCGCCGTTCGGGCTGCTCCAGGCTCACCATGCGCCGCCAGCCCACGAGCCGTTCGTACGCGTGGACGCCGTGGATGCCCGCGGCCAGCACCGCCGCCCTGGCCCGGGACCAGCCCAGGATGCGGCCCATGTGCGCCATCACGGCGAGGCTGACGTCGCGGTACACCCGGATCTCGGCGAGCGCGCACTCGCGCAGGGTGCGCTGGATCGTGCGGCCGTGCCCGGCGCGGGCGAGGCGGAGCAGTTCCTCGTGGCAGTACGCGAGGTGGTTGTCCTCGTCGTTGGAGATCATCTTCACGGCACGGCCGAGGTCGGGGTGGTCCGCGAAGTGCTTGCGCAGCAGCCGCATCTGTTCGGAGGCGCGCTGCTCGGTGACCCGGCTGTGGGCGAGGTAGGTGATGATGTCGCTCTCCAGGAGCGGTTCGTCCAGCCGCAGCCGCTCGTGGCCGAGGCCGATGCCCTGCCGCTCCAGCAGCATCGTGTAGTCGGTCTCCCGCGGCACCTCCACCGGCCGCAGACCGCGCTTCCTCAGCAGCGCGCCGAAGATCCTGCCGTGCTTGTCCTCGTCGGCGCCGTGCCGTGCGATCTTGGGGGCCAGGGCCCGCTGGCTGTCGGGCGCCAGGGCCGCGATGCGGCCGTTCTCCCAGCCGCCCTGGGACTCCCCGCCGGCCGCGATGGAACAGAACAGCCGGAATGCCTCGTCGTCGTCGAGGATCTCCTGGAACAGGCTCTTCGCCGAGAGCATCACTGCCACCTCCGTACCGGCATCCGCCGAGCGACAGTCAAATGCGGCACGCCCGGCCGGGCAACAGGAAGCGGGTCCCGGCTACGCCGGATGGGGCGGTGGCGCGGCGGCCGCCCGGCGCGCGGCGGCACCGTGCGCGCCGGGCCGCGTAACCGTCCGCCCCCTGGCGCGTTGATACGCACGACGGCCGTGGCGGGGAGGCCCCGAGCCCCCGCCACGGCCCGCCCCCGCAGGGGGCCTGTGCGTCACGCGAGTCCGGCACGCTCCATCGCGTCCGTGCCGGCCCGCAGGGCCGTGATCCGCTCGTCGAGCGTGAAGCCGGCCGGGGCAAGGGTCAGGGTCGTGACGCCCGCGGCGGCGTACGCCTGCATCCGTTCGGCGATCCGCTCGATCGGGCCGAGCAGCGCGGTCTGGTCGATCAGCTGGTGCGGCACGGCGGCCGCGGCGCCGTTCTTGTCGCCGGACAGGTACTTGTCCTGGATCTCGGCGGCTTCCTTCTCGTAGCCCATGCGCTGCGCGAGCTGGTTGTAGAAGTTCTGCTTGCGGCTTCCCATGCCGCCCACGTACAGGGCCGTGTACGGGCGGAACATGTCGGCGAGACCGTTGACGTCGTCGCCGACGGCGAGCGGCAGGGTGGGGCACACGTCGAAGCCGTCCATGGTCAGACCGGCCTTCTCGCGGCCCGCCCGCAGGTACTTCAGGGCGGTGTCCTCCAGGTGCTCCGCGGAGGGGAAGATCAGCAGCGCGCCGTCGGCGATCTCGCCGGTCTGCTCCAGGTTCTTCGGGCCGATCGCCGCGATGTAGACCGGGATGTGCTCGCGCTGCGGGTGGACGGTCAGCTTGATGGGCTTGCCCGGTCCGTCCGGCAGCGGCAGCGTCCAGTGCTGCCCCTGGTACGAGAGCCGCTCGCGGGACATCGCCCTGCGGACGATCTCGACGTACTCGCGGGTGCGGGCCAGCGGCTTGTCGAACTTGACGCCGTACCAGCCCTCGGAGACCTGCGGCCCCGAAACGCCGAGGCCGAGCCGGAACCGGCCGCCGGAGAGCGAGTCGAGGGTGGCGGCGGTCATCGCCGTCATGGCGGGCTGGCGGGCCGGGATCTGCATGATCGCGGAGCCGACGTCGATGGACTCGGTCCGGGCCGCGACCCAGGAGAGCACGGTCGGGGCGTCGGAGCCGTACGCCTCGGCCGCCCAGCAGACGTCGTACCCGAGCCGGTCGGCCTCCTGGGCGACGGCCAGATTGTCGCCGTCCATTCCCGCGCCCCAGTAACCGAGATTGATGCCGAGCCGCATAACCGCTCCCTTACCGATCAGTAACGTCCCTGGACCCCGGACTCTAGCGCGCGGCCCCCGGTTCCGTCAGGGGCGACTTCGGGGCGCGGCCGTCCACAGGCCTCCACCGAGTGGGGCTCTGGCCAGTAATCTCAGCGCCCATGGAGCAGAGGCATCTCGGCCGGACCGGCCTTCGAGTGTCCCGGATCGGGCTCGGCACCCTCACCTGGGGCCGGGACACCGACGAGCACGACGCCGCCGAACAGCTCAAGGCCTTCTGGGAAGTGGGCGGCACGCTGGTCGACACGGCCGATGTCTACGGCGGCGGGGAGGCCGAGTACCTGCTCGGGCGGCTCGTCGCGGGCCTGGTGCCGCGGGAGGACCTGGTCATCGCGACGAAGGCGGGCAGCGTGGCCGACCCGTACCGCAGGTTCGACGGGTCGCGCGGGCATCTGCTGGCCGCGCTGGACGCCTCCCTGGAACGGCTCGGCACGGATCACGTGGATCTCTGGCAGCTGCACGCCTTCGACCCGGGGACCCCGCTGGAGGAGACCCTCCAGGCGGTGGACCTGGCGGTCTCCACGGGGCGCGCCCGGTACGCGGGGGTGTCGAACTTCTGCGGCTGGCAGCTGGCGAAGGCGGCCACCTGGCAGCTCGCCGCGCCCGGGGCGCGCACCCGGCTGGCAAGCACACAGATGGAGTACTCGCTGCTGCAACGGGGGGTGGAGCGCGAGGTGCTGCCCGCCGCCCTCGATCTCGGCATCGGGCTGCTGCCGTCCTCGCCGCTGGGCCGCGGGGTGCTGACCGGGAAGTACCGGACGGGCACCCCGTCGGACTCCCGCGGTGCCTCGGAGCTGCTGGCCCCGTTCGTCGAGCCGTACCTGGACACGGCGGCGGGCCACATCGTGGACGCGGTGACCACGGCCGCGGACGGTCTGGCCACGACGCCGCTCCAGGTGGCGCTCGCCTGGGTGCGCGACCGGCCCGGTGTGGTCGCCCCGATCGTCGGCGCGCGCAACGCGCAGCAGCTCACGGAGGCGTTGTCGGTGGAGGCGCTTAGTCTTCCTGACGAGATCTGCCAGGCGCTCGACGACGTGTCGGCGCCCGTGCACCGCTATCCCGATCAGGACTGGAGCACGCTGTGACTGCGCTTCCCCGGGGGGAGACCCCCGGCTCCCCGGCCGCCGCCGACGACGACGTCGTGGCCCCCTCCCCCGCCGTGCCCGCCCCGTCCACCGGTGACGAGGAGCACGCCCCGGCCGGGGACGCGGTGGAGGAGGACGGCGGGAGCGAGGCCACCGAGGACGGGGACGGGGACGAGGCCACGACCGACGCCGCCGGGGACGGGGCCGAAGCCGCCACCGACGCCGGGGACGGCGCCGCGCCCGCGCTTTCCGAGGCCGAGGCCGAGCTCGCCGCCCAGCGCGAGTTCCGGGAGCGGATCGAGAAGCGCAAGGCCGAGAAGAAGGGCCCCATCTCCGCCGGTGCGAAGCTGAGCGGCACGGCGGCCGACCTGCTGGCCGCCGTACGGGCCGTGGAGAGCGGCGAGAAGCCCGCCGCCCCGTTCCTCGACCGGCCCGCGCCCGCCGCCGCCCCCGACCGGCCCGCACCCGCTCCCGAACCGGCGCGTCCGCGCACGCCCGAACCGGCACCGGCGCCCCGCAGCGCCCCGCCCGAGGCACTGGCCGCGACCGCCGCCGTGCTGGCCGAGGGCGGGGCCCCGGCGGCGCTGGCGGGCCCGGTGGCCGAGGTTCTCGGCGCGCAGGCGGCCGAAGCGCTGCGCGAGGACCCGTGGCGCCTGCTGGCCGTGCCGGGGGTCCGCCCCGAGCAGGCGGACGGGTTCGCCCGGGCCCTGCTCGGTGCCGGGTGCGGCCCGGACGACGAGCGGCGGACCGCCGCCCTGATCGGTCTGCTGCTGGAGCGGGCCGCGCTGCGGGGCCATACGGCGCAGGACGCCGAGACCGTACGGGCCGCGCTCGCCGGACACGCGGTGACCGACCCCGGGGCGGCCGTGGAGCACGCCGTGGCCGAGGGCGTCGTCCTGGCCTTCCGGGAGGGCCCCGAGGACCCGGAGCCCGAGGCCGCCGAGGAGCCCGGTGCGCCGGCCGACGGCCCCGACGACGGCGACGGGCCGGAGCCGGAGCCCGTACGGGTGCTGCTCGGCCTCGACCGCTACGCACTCGCCGAGGAGAGCCTCGCCGACGGTCTCGCCCGGCTGGTCAACGCCTGCGAGAAGGACGCCGACTGGACGGAGGCGGCCTCGGCCGCGGGCTCCTCCTCGGCGTCCGAGCTGATCCGCACGGTCGCGGCCCACGGCCTGGTGGCCCACACCGGCGGCGAGGCCGCCCGGGCCGAACCCGCCGCCCTGATCACCGCGGCCCGCGGCCTGGGGCTGCGCGCCCTGGGCGCCACGCACAGCGCCGACGGCAGGCACCGGCTGGCCGGCGCGACCGGCGACCCGGCGACGGCCGTCACGCTCGCCGGGCTGCTCTCCGGCACGGAGGGCCCCGGGCGGGACGAGGAGGGCGCGCTCGCCGTCGACCTGCTCGTCGTGCTCGACGCCCCGCAACTGGACGTCGAGACCGCCGCGATGCTGGTCGAGTCCCTGGCCGACGGCACCCGCCTGGTGCTCAGCGGCGACCCCGGAGTGCTGGGATCGGCCGGTGCGGGGCGGGTGTTCGCGGATGTGCTCGCGGCCCGCAGCTGCCCGCAGATCGCCTCCCGGACCCCCGACCCGGGACCGATCGGCGAACTGGTCTCCGGCATCGGCATCGGCGAGCTGAACCAGGTCGAGGCGCCCGGCCGGGAGGTGGTGATCGTCCCCGTGCGCGACGCGGGCGAGGCGGTGCACCGCACCGTGCAGCTGGTGGCCGACTCGGTGCCGCGCGCCATCGGCGTGCCGTCGTCCGACACCCAGGTGATCACCGTCGGCCATGGCGGCTCGGCGGGCACCCGGGCACTGAACGCGGCGCTGAAGCAGCGCCTCAACCCCGGCCCCGGCCGGTTCGGCGGCTTCGACCCGGGCGACCGCGTCGTCCACGTCCCGGCGCCCGGCAGGACCGTGCCCGCAGTGGTCGTCTCGGCGGACGCCGAGGGCCTGCACCTGGACTGCGGGGGCACGGAGGTCGTCGTGCCGCAGGGGCGGGTGGAGTCCGTCGTGCGCCACGGCTGGGCCCTCAGCGCCCACCAGGCGGCCGGGACGCGGTGGCCCGCGGTGGTCGTCGTGCTGCCGGGCGACGCGGCGCAGGGGCTCAGCCGGGCCTGGGTGTACACCGCCTTCGGGCGCGGCGAGCGCCATCTGTCCGTCGTGCACGGGGTGGATCAGGCGCTCCCGCGCGCGGTCGCCCAGTCCCCGGCCCAGGACCGCACGACGCGGCTGCGCGACCTGCTGGAGGCGGCCGCCCGGTGATCCGGGCGTCGGGCGGGCCCGGTCGGGGCCCGCCCGGCCGGCGGGTCAGGAACCGTCCGCGGCCATGCGGGGTTCCTCCTCCGGTTCGTCCTCGTCGAAGACGGCGCTGACGTCGAAGCGGCAGACCACCAGTTGCGGGTCCGCCTCGTCGAACGGCGCGCCGAGCCACTCCCCCGCCTCGGGAAGTTCCTCGGCGGCCGTGACCCACAGCGTGGAGTCGCCCTCCTCCAGCCCGAACTCCGTGTGCCTGGAGGCGATCTCGTCCGGTTCGTACTCCCCGAAGAGCACGCCGAGCGCCGCGTGGACGCTGGAGCCGACGACCGCGGCGTACTCGCCCCGGTCGTCCCGGTCGAGGTCGGCGATCCGCTGGGCCTGTGCGAGCAGCCTCGGCGGTTCCACCACTGCGTAGTCGCGCCGGATCAGCACGCTGAGCGCGTTCGGCTCCTCGGGTCCGGCGTACGGCGGAAGCGCGTCCTGCGCACCCGGGATCTCGAAGGGAGTGACTTCGTCGTAGCGGTCGTAGAGCAACTCGTCGTAGGACTCGGCGGCAGCGGCCAGTGCGTTGAACGCGTCGTAGACGGCCGTGTCGTCGTCCCCGGTACGGCGTTCGACCGCCGCGAGATGGTGGTCGAGCGCGGCTTTGACCGCCTCCGCGGCGGCGCGTACCTCGGCAGCGGTGGGCTGCGCAGCATCAGACATGGTGCAGACGCTATCCGTACACGGGCTCTGCCCGCACAATAGATGCGATGCCGGAATACGAATTTGTCGATGTGTACGTACCGCGCGGGGTCTCCCGCAAGGAGACGGCCCGCCTGCTGACCGACCACGCCGAATACGGTCACTGGGAGTTGGACCGGCTGACGCTGCGTCGCGACGGCAGCCGCAGGGTGCGGCTGCGCCGACGGATCATCCGCCAGCTCCGCGCCACCTGGTGAGACGGAACGGGCCCCGCGGTGGCGGGGCCCGTTCGTTCTCATCGTGTTCGCGTCACCGCTCCGGTCCGTTATGCGGACATCCGGGCGCGGCGGTAGAGCACGGTGCCCGCGCCCGCGAGCAGCAGCCCCGCGCTCGCCGGGACCAGCAGGTCGAGCCCGCCCGCGCCGGTGTGCGCGAGCTGTTCGACGTGCTGCGGTTCGGGCTTGTTGGGCACGGTCGGCTTCTCCGGGGTCGGAGGCTCGGGCTCGGTGACCGGGGGTTCGACGGGCGGCGGCGTGACGACGTCCGTGCCGTTCTCGCAGTCGTTGCCGAAGGTCGGGTTGAGCAGACCGCCGACGGTGATGCTGTTCCCGCAGACGTTCACGGGGATGTCGATGGGCACCGCGATGTTGTTGCCGGACAGCACGCCCGGCGAACCCTTCGTGACGCCCTGGGCCGTGGCCCCGCCGCCGAGCGGGGCCCGGTGCTTGCCGTTGCCCGGCCGGCTCGCGTCGGTGAGGTCGCCGGAGACCTGGCTGCCGGAGGCGTGCTTGCCCTGGGAGCCGTCCTGCGAGCTGTTCCCGCAGGTGTTTCCGAACGCCGGGTTGAGCAGCGCCACGACGTCCACGGAGTTGCCGCACACGTTGACCGGCACGTGCACCGGGATCTGTACCGAATTCCCTGAAAGCACCCCCGGGGAATCCGTTGCGCCGCCGGACGCTCCCGCGTCGGCGTGCGCGTAGCCGCCGCTCAGCGCGAGTGCGCCGCCCGCGGCCGCCATGGTGATCAGGCCTTTGCGCGTGACCTGTCGCATAGGTGTTTCCTGCCTTCTGACCTTCCGGAAAACCCCCGGACTCGACCGTGCGGGGGCGGAGTACCAGTGGCCCCGGAGTGCATGGCGTGCACTCCGGGGCCGACCGGGTTCAAACCCTCAAGGGTTGACGCACAACGTCAGGCGTTGACGCAGGTGTTGCCGAAGGCGGGGTTCAGCAGCCCGATCACGTTGATCGTGTTGCCGCACACGTTCAGCGGGATGTGGATCGGCACCTGGATGGTGTTGCCCGAGATCACGCCGGGGCTGCCGACCGCGGCACCCTGGGCGCCGGAGTCCGCGACGGCCATGCCCGCGCCCGCGAGCACCAGACCGCCAGTGACAGCCGCAGCAGCGACGACCTTCTTGATCATGATTCCTCCTAGTTGGCAATGCGGTCCCAGCCGCGGACCGCATCACGTGTAACGAGGAAGAGGTAATCGGGCTACGAGCGTATGGTTCCTTTCACTCGTTCCGGTCAAATGCGCACACGCTGCCGATTACCGATGCGGGAAGCGGGCGGAAAGTCGGCGGAAAACCGGCGGGACTCAGCAGTTGTCGATGAACCGGTCGAGCACCCGCACGCCGAACTTCAGCCCGTCCACCGGCACCCGCTCGTCCACTCCGTGGAACATGCCCGCGAAGTCGAGCTCCGGCGGCAGCTTCAGCGGGGCGAAGCCGAAGCAGCGGATACCGAGGTCGTCGAAGGACTTCGCGTCGGTGCCGCCGGAGAGCATGTACGGCACGGCGCGCGCGATCGGGTCCTCCGCCTTCAGGGCGACCTGCATGGCGTCGACGAGCGCGCCGTCGAAGCTGGTCTCCAGCGCCTTGTCGCCGTGCACGTCCTCGCGCTTCACCCGCGGGCCGAGGATCCGGTCCAGGTCGGCCAGGAACTCCTGCTCGAAGCCGGGCAGGAACCGGCCGTCGACGTGGGCGGTGGCCTGGCCGGGGATCACGTTCACCTTGTAGCCGGCGCCGAGCATGGTGGGGGCGGCGGAGTTGCGGAGCGTGGCGCCGACCATCTTGGCGATACCGCCCAGCTTGGCGAGCGTGGCCTCCATGTCCTCCGGGTCGAGCGGGGTGCCGAGCGCGTCGGACAACTCGTCGAGGAAGGAGCGCACCGTCTTGGTCACCCGGACCGGCCACTTGTGCCGCCCGAGCCGCCCGACCGCCTCGCAGAGCTCGGTGATCGCGTTGTCGTCGTTGGTCATCGAGCCGTGGCCGGCGGTGCCGTCCACGGTGAGCCGCATCCAGTGCATGCCCTTCTGGGCGGTCTCGACGAGGTAGAGCCGCAGGTTCTCGTTGACCGTGAAGGAGAAGCCGCCGACCTCGCCGATCGCCTCGCTGACCCCCTCGAAGAGGCCGGGGTGCTTGTCGACCAGGTATCGCGCGCCGTACGTGCCGCCCGCCTCCTCGTCCGCGAGGAAGGCCAGGACGATGTCGCGCGGGGGCTTGCGGCCGCTGCGCATCCGGTCGCGGACGACCGCGAGGGTCATCGCGTCCATGTCCTTCATGTCGACCGCGCCGCGGCCCCACACGCAGCCGTCCGCGATCTCGCCCGAGAACGGGTGGTGCGTCCAGTCGTGCGCGTTGGCCGGAACCACGTCGGTGTGGCCGTGGATCAGCAGCGCGGGCCTGGACGGGTCCTCGCCCTCGATCCGCGCCACCGTCGATGCCCGGCCCTTGTGGGATTCGAAGATCTGCGGCTCCAGTCCGACCTCGGCGAGCTGCTCCGCGACGTACTCGGCCGCGCGCCGCTCCCCCGGCCCCGAGTGGTCCCCGTAGTTGCTGGTGTCGATCCGGATCAGCTCACGGCAGAGGTCCACGACCTCGTCCTCGCCGGAGACCGTCCGGGTCGTGCTGGTCTCGCTCACGCTGCTTCCTTCCGCTGTCGCCCTGGTGTCCCTTCTCATCCTCCCGCGCCCGGCCCGCGCGCCCAAGGCCACCCGCCCCTCGTCATGCGCCCTTCACACTGTCCGGGGCGTGATCGAGCACCTCCGAATGTTTGCTATTGTTTTCCACGTCGGAACGGGCAGCGGCCCGCGAGACGGACACCCTGTCCGGGTGGCGGAATGGCAGACGCGCTAGCTTGAGGTGCTAGTACCCTTTATCGGGTGTGGGGGTTCAAGTCCCCCCTCGGACACAACGGCGAGTGCCGGTCAGGAGAGATCCTGACCGGCACTTCGCGTTGTGCCCGCGCCACGGCGCGGGGAGCCGCGGACGGGCGGGCGGCGCCACTTCACGGACGCCCGGGAGACGAGCGAGGAGCCGGCAACCATGAGCACCGTCGTACCGGTGGGCGTGGCCCCGTGAGGGGGCGCGGGAAGGCCCCGGCGGCGCCGCTGGCGCAGCGGTACGGGATCGATCCGGTGCGGCTGCGGCTCCCGGAGGACCCGGACGGGGCGTGGCCGACGGTCCGCGACCATCTGCTGGCGCGGTTCGGGGACGCGATCGGGGCGGCCCGGGTGGACGCCATGTTCGCCGAGGGGCGGTTCGTGTCCGTGGACGGTGCCGTGGCCGCCGACGAGCCGTACGCGGCGGGCCGGTACCTCTGGTTCCACCGGGATTTCGCGCCGGAGGAGCCGGTGCCGTTCCCGGTCGGCGTCGTGCACCGGGACGCGCATCTCGTCGTCGCGGACAAGCCGCACTTCCTGGCGACCACCCCGCGCGGCCGGCACGTCACCGAGACCGCGGTGGCCCGGCTGCGCCGGGAGCTGGACCTGCCCGCGCTCCAGCCCGCGCACCGGCTGGACCGGCTGACCGCGGGCCTGGTGCTGTTCGTCGTGCGGTCCGGGGAGCGGGGCGCGTACCAGACGATGTTCCGGGACCGGCTGGTGCGCAAGGAGTACGAGGCGGTGGCGCCGTACGATCCCCGGACGGTCCTCCCCCGGACGGTGCGCAGCCGGATCGTGAAGGAGCGCGGGGTCGTCGCCGCCCGCGAGGAACCGGGTGCGCCGAACAGCGAGAGCCGGATCGAGCTGCTGGAGCACCGGGAGGGGCTCGGTCGCTACCGGCTGCTGCCCGCCACCGGGCGGACCCATCAGCTGCGGGTCCACATGAACGGCCTGGGGCTGCCGATCGTGCACGACCCGGTCTATCCGGTGGTCGAGCCGGAGCCCGCCCCGGACGACTGGTCGCGTCCGTTGCAGCTCCTCGCCCGGGTCCTGGAGTTCACCGATCCGGTCACGGGCGAGGCGCGCCGCTTCGAGAGCGGGCTGCGGCTGACCGCGTGGCCGGACCGGTGAGCGGGCAGGGCACCGGGGTCCGCGGGGTGGCCGCCGGTCCGGCGGCCACCCCGCGGGGCCTCAGTGACCGCGGGCGATCCACTCGTCGAGGTGCGGGGCCTCCGCGCCGATGCTCGTGGAGTCGCCGTGCCCGGTGCGGACGGCGGTCTCCGGCGGCAGGGTGAGCAGCCGGTCCCGGATCGACCCGACGATGGTCGGGAAGTGGGAGAAGGACCGGCCGGTGGCGCCGGGGCCGCCCTGGAACAGGGTGTCGCCGGTGAAGACGGTGCCCAGGCCGGGGGCATACAGGCAGACGGCACCGGGGGCATGTCCCGGGGTGTGCAGCACCCGGAGGGTGGTTCCGGCGACCTCCAGTTCCTGACCGTCGGCCAGCTCGCCGTCCGGGGCGCGGTCCGGGTGGGTCTGCTTCCACAGCGGCAGGTCGTCGGGGTGCAGCAGGACCGGTGCGCCGGTGGCGGCGGCGAGGGCGGGGGCGGCGTCGATGTGGTCGTTGTGCGCGTGCGTGCAGACGATGGCACGCAGCGTACGGCCGTTCAGCGCGGCCTCGATGGCGTCGGCGTCGTGGGCAGCGTCGATGACGATCGCCTCGGTGTCGTCGCCGACGATCCAGACGTTGTTGTCGACGTCCCACTCCCCGCCGTCGAGGGCGAAGGTGCCGGAGGTGACGAGGTGGTCGATGCGGGCGGCCATCAGAGGATCACCACCGAGCGCAGCACGTCGCCGTCGTGCATCCGGGCGAACGCCTGCTCGACGTCGCCGAGCCCGATGGTCTCGGTGACGAACGCGGCGAGGTCGATCCGGCCCTGCTGGTGCAGGTCGACGAGCATCGGGAAGTCGCGCGAGGGCAGGCAGTCCCCGTACCAGGACGACTTGAGCGAGCCGCCGCGGCCGAAGACGTCGAGCAGCGGGAGCTCCAGCTGCATCTCCGGGGTGGGGACGCCGACCAGGACGACGGTGCCCGCGAGGTCGCGGGCGTAGAAGGCCTGCTTGTACGTCTCCGGGCGGCCGACCGCCTCGATGACCACGTCCGCGCCGTTGCCGTCGGTCAGGGCGCGGATCGCCTCGACCGGGTCGGTGGAGCGGGAGTTGACGGTGTGCGTGGCACCCATCGTCCTCGCCGTCTCCAGCTTGCGGTCGTCGATGTCGACGGCGATGATCTTCGCCGCGCCGGCCAGCCGGGCGCCCGCGATCGCCGCGTCGCCGACGCCGCCGCAGCCGATCACGGCGACCGAGTCGCCGCGGCCGACCTGGCCGGTGTTGATGGCGGCGCCGATGCCCGCCATCACGCCGCAGCCGAGCAGCCCGGCGACGGCCGGGGAGACCTCCGGGTCGACCTTGGTGCACTGCCCGGCGGCGACCAGGGTCTTCTCGGCGAACGCACCGATGCCGAGCGCCGGCGACAGCTCCGTGCCGTCGAGCAGCGTCATCCTCTGCTTCGCGTTGTGGGTGTCGAAGCAGTACCAGGGGCGGCCGCGCAGACACGCCCGGCACTGGCCGCACACGGCACGCCAGTTGAGGACGACGAAGTCGCCGGGCGCGACGTCCGTGACGCCCTCGCCGACGGACTCCACGACGCCGGACGCCTCGTGGCCGAGCAGGAACGGGAAGTCGTCGTTGATCCCGCCCTGCTTGTAGTGCAGATCGGTGTGGCAGACGCCGCACGCCTGGATCTTCACCACGGCCTCACCGGGGCCCGGGTCCGGGATCACGATCGTCTCGACCCGTACCGGCTCGTTCTTCCCCGGTGCGATGACCCCTTGCACCTGCTGCGACATACCGCGGTCTCCCTGTTTCCGTCATTTCGCGAAGATCCAACGCGACCAACCGTACGCCCCGCGAGGGTGTCACGGCGGCGCGCCGCATTGGCGGGAAACAACTGCCGTACACCCGGCGGGATGCACTTCTTTCGGTCAGATGCCGCATATCCGTGAACTCCGGCGCTTTCCGAGTCGTCCTTTGATGTGCAGGGGCCGTCGGACCGATACCTGCGGGGGCAGGGGTCTCGCGGTCCATCAGCAGTGGATTGAAGGATCATGGGGGGAAGAACCTTGATCGAGATCACTGAAACCATGGATGGGGCGGACCGGCGGACCGAGGATCCGGTTCCGGTTCCCGGGGCGGCCGCGCCCGTGGCACCGGTCGGCGGACTCGTGCCGTACGTCGACCCGTTGCCCGTACCGCCGGTGCTGCGCCCGCAGAGCGGTGACGTGCTCCGCGAGACCGAGATCGCGCTGTCGCCCACCTGGGTGCGACTGCACGCGCAGCTGCCGCCGACCCTGATGTGGGGCTACAACGGCACGGTGCCGGGACCGACCATCGAGGTGCGGCGCGGGCAGCGGGTGCGGATCGCCTGGACCAACCGCATTCCCAAGGGCAGCGAGTACCCGGTCACGGCGGTGGCGGTCGGCCCGGTCAAGCCGGGCGAACCCGCGCCGCACAACCGTCCCGGGCGCGACGGCGTCGAGCCGGACCCGGACGTGGCCGCGCTGCCCGCCTGGACGGTGACGCATCTGCACGGGGCGCAGACCGGGGGCGGCAACGACGGCTGGGCGGACAACGCGGTCGGCTTCGGCGACGCGCAGCTGTCGGAGTACCCGAACGACCACCAGGCCGCCCAGTGGTGGTACCACGACCACGCCATGAACATCACCCGGTGGAACGTGTACGCCGGGCTCGTCGGCACCTATCTGGTCCGGGACGACGAGGAGGACGCGCTCGGCCTGCCGTCCGGCGACCGGGAGCTGCCGCTGATCCTCACCGACCGCAACCTGGACACCGACGCGGACGGCCGGCTCAACGGGCGGCTGCTGCACAAGACGACGGTGATCACCGAGGCCGATCCGGAGACCGGCAAGCCGGTGTCGCTGCCGTTCTTCGGCCCGTACACGACGGTCAACGGGCGCATCTGGCCGCATCTGGACGTGGACGACGCCTGGTACCGCTTCCGGCTGGTCAACGCGTCCAACGCGCGGACCTACGACCTGGTGCTGGTCGACGAGGGGAACAACCCGGTGCCGGGCGCGATCCGGCAGATCGGCAGCGACGGCGGGCTGTTGCCGCGCCCGGTGCCGGTCGACTTCGACGAGGTGCTGCCGGGGCTGACGATCGCCCCGGCCGAGCGGATGGACCTGCTGATCGACTTCTCGGCGCTGGCCGGGCGCCGGGTCCGGCTGGTCAACCGCGGCGGGCTCGGCCCGGGGGTGCCGGACCCGGCGGCGAACGTACCGTTCCCGCAGGTGATGGAGTTCCGGGTGCGGGAGACGGGGCGGCGGGACGGTTTCGAGCTGCCCGAGGTGCTGTCGGGTTCCTTCCGGCGGTACGAGCACGGCCGGGTGGAGCACGGGCACCGGCTCGTGGTGCTGACGGTGCCCGGCACGGTCGGCGGCGGCGGTCACCCGGAGATCTGGGAGATGGCGGAGGTCGAGGACGCCGACGGGGTCCAGGTGCCCTCGGACGGCGTCATCCAGGTCCGGGGCGAGGACGGCACGGTGCGCACGTACCGCAGGATCTCGCGGACCTTCAACGACGGGCTCGGCTTCACGGTCGGCGAGGGCTCGTTCGAGCAGTGGTCGTTCCTCAACCTGGGCGGTCCGACGCATCCGATGCACATCCACCTGGCGGACTTCCAGGTGATGGGCCGGGAGGCGTACGAGATCGACGGCTTCGACCCGGCCGTCGGCGGGACCCGCTCCCCCGTGGCGTTCGACCACGGCACCACGGTCCCGGTGGCGCCGAACGAGCAGGGCTGGAAGGACGTCTTCCGGGTGCCGGCGGGGCAGTTGGTGAAGGTGATCGGGAAGTTCGACGGGGCGTACGGGCGGTTCATGTACCACTGCCATCTGCTGGAGCACGAGGACATGGGCATGATGCGGCCGTTCGTCGTGATGCCGCCCGAGGCGGTGAAGTTCGACCACGGCGCCGGGCACGGCGGCCATCAGGGGCACGGCGGCTGACCGGCCCCGGCCCGGCTCGTCGGCGGCCCCCGCGGGATCGTTCCGCGGGGGCCGCCGCACGTCCGGGGCTCCCGACGCGGGCCCCGACGGGCGGTCGGGGGCAGGGGTCAGGGCGCGAGGACGTCCAGTTCGTGCAGGGCGCCCACCGCGATCTCCTTCGTCAGCCGCTCGGCCCCGGCGGCATCGCCCTCGCGCACCGCTTCGGCGACCCGGACGTGGAGGGTGACGGCCGTCGGGTCGGGGTCCTCGAACATCACCTGGTGGTGGGTGCGGCCCGCCAGGACCTCGGCGACGACGTCGCCGAGCCGCGCGAACATCTCGTTGCCGGAGGCGTTGAGCACGATCCGGTGGAACGCGATGTCGTGCTCCAGATAGCCCTCCAGCTGCTGGCCGCGCGAGGTGGCGACCATGCCGAGCGCGCACTCGGTGAGGGCCGCGCACTGCTCCGGGGTGGCGTTGCGGGCGGCGAGACCGGCCGCGACCGGTTCGACGGCCGAGCGCAGCACGGTCAGGGAGCGCAGCTGGCGCGGGCGGTCGCTGCCGGCCAGCCGCCAGCGGATGACCTGCGGGTCGTACACGTTCCACGTCTCGGTGGGCCGCACGGTCACGCCGACCCGGCGCCGGGACTCGACCAGGTGCATGGACTCCAGCACCCGGACCACCTCGCGCACGACGGTGCGCGAGACGTCGAAGCGCCGGGCGAGCTCGTCGGTGCGCAGCACCTGTCCCGGCTCGTGCACCCCCGCGGCGATCTCCAGACCCAGGGTGTCCAGCACGTGTGTATGCAGCCCGGGGCCCTGTGTGGTCATGGGCACCAGCCTAAGGGGCGCCCCTCGGGAACAAAAAGTACGACGTTTATGTCACAGCATCTTGAATAAGTCGTACGTTTGGGTTTCAGTAGCGCGACGGACCGATGTCGAGGAAGACATCGACGAAGACTGCGAGGCACCACCAATGAGCACCCCCCACGTCATCGTGGTGATGGGCGTGGCAGGGACCGGCAAGACCACGATCGGCCCCCTGCTCGCCGCCGAACTGGGCGTTCCGTACGCCGAGGGCGACGACTTCCATCCCGCGGCGAACATCGCCAAGATGTCGGCCGGCGTCCCGCTGGACGACGAGGACCGGTGGCCCTGGCTCGACGCGATCGGCCGGTGGGCGCACGGCCGGGCGGGGCTCGGCGGAGTGGTGAGCAGCTCGGCGCTCAAGCGGGTCTACCGGGACCGGCTGCGTGACGGGGCCCCGGACGCGGTCTTCCTCCATCTGACCGGCGACCGGCCCCTGATCGAGAAGCGCATGGCCGGGCGCAAGGGCCACTTCATGCCCACCGCGCTGCTCGACTCGCAGTTCGCCACCCTGCAGCCGCTGCGGGAGGACGAGACCGGGGTCTCGGTCGACGTGTCCGGCACCCCCGAAGAAATCACCCAGCGGGCCGTCGCCGCGTTGCGCCGGCTCGACGACTAAGGACCACCACCGTGACCAGTCTCAGCGTCGAGATGCTGGCAGCGGACGCCGCCGAACCGATCACCTCGGCAGGCAACGCTCAGCTGGGCATCGCAGTCCTGGCGGGCATCGCCGTCATCGTCCTGCTCATCACCAAGTTCAAGGTGCACGCGTTCCTCGCGCTGACCATCGGCTCGCTGGCGCTCGGTTCGTTCGCCGGGGCCGCCCCGGCGAAGACGATCGCCAGTTTCACCGCCGGTCTCGGCTCGACCGTCGCGGGCGTCGGCGTGCTGATCGCGCTCGGCGCGATCCTGGGCAAGCTGCTGGCCGACTCCGGCGGCGCGGACCAGATCGTCGACACCATCCTCGCCCGGGCGGGCGGGCGGACCATGCCGTGGGCGATGGTGCTGATCGCCTCGATCATCGGCCTGCCGCTGTTCTTCGAGGTCGGGATCGTGCTGCTGATCCCGGTGGTGCTGCTCGTCGCGAAGCGCGGCAACTACTCCCTGATGCGGATCGGCATCCCGGCGCTGGCCGGTCTCTCCGTGATGCACGGGCTGATCCCGCCGCACCCCGGCCCGCTGGTGGCGATCGACGCCCTGGACGCCAACCTCGGCGTCACGCTGGCGCTGGGCGTGCTGGTCGCGATACCGACCGTGATCATCGCGGGGCCGGTCTTCTCCCGCTACGCGGCGCGCTGGGTGGACATCGAGGCGCCGGAGAAGATGATTCCGCAACGTCCCTCGGAGGACCTGGACCGCCGTCCCGGCTTCGGCGCCACCCTGGCGACGATTCTGCTGCCCGTCGTGCTGATGCTGGTCAAGGCCCTGGTCGACATCGTCGTGGACGACCCTGAGCAGGGTGTCCAGCGGGTCACCGATGTGATCGGCTCGCCGCTGATCGCGCTGCTCGCGGCCGTCGTGGTCGGCATGTTCACGCTGGGCCGGGCGGCCGGTTTCTCCAAGGACCGGCTCTCCGTCACCGTCGAGAAGTCCCTGGCCCCGATCGCGGGCGTGCTGCTGATCGTGGGCGCGGGCGGCGGTTTCAAGCAGACCCTCATCGACGCCGGCGTGGGCCGGATGATCCTGGACTTCTCCGAGGACTGGTCGATCCCCGCGCTGCTGCTGGGCTGGCTGATCGCCGTCGCGATCCGGCTCGCGACCGGTTCGGCGACCGTGGCCACCATCTCGGCGGCCGGTCTGGTCGCCCCGCTGGCCGCCGACATGTCCACGACCCACGCCGCCCTGCTGGTCCTCGCCGTCGGCGCCGGCTCCCTCTTCTTCAGCCACGTCAACGACGCCGGTTTCTGGCTGGTGAAGGAGTACTTCGGCATGAGCGTCGGCCAGACGGTGAAGACCTGGTCGGTCATGGAGACCATCATCTCCGTGGTCTCGCTCGTCTTCGTCCTGCTGCTGTCGCTGATCCTCTAGGGTCCTTCGTCCGGGTCCGGCCCGATCCGGACGAGCGGCCCTGGCGACGGCGGCCTCCCGCACGGTCCTCCTCCCACCGGGGTTTCGCCCGGGGACCGTCCCCGACGGCGTCCGTCGGTCCGGTGCACACGCCTCGGCGTGCACCGGGTCCGGCGGGCGCCGTCGTCGTACCGGGCCGAGGTCCTCGCCCCCGCGCCAACTGCGGCCCTCGCGCACCGGGTTGGCGTCCGGGGCCGGTGCCCGCCCCGCCGCCGGGCCCGGCGGCGCGTGCCAGACTTGGCGCCATGTCGAACCGTGAACCCCTCAAGCCCTTCCTGCTCGCCTTCCCGGGACCGCTGCGCGATCAGCTGGTCGGGGCGGTCCTCACCGGTGCGAAGGTCTCGACGACCGGGCTGCTCGCGGAGTACGAGGTGGAGCGGGAGGAGCTGCCGCCGGTGGGCGAGCGGTCCGCGCTGATCGACTCGGACGGCCGGGAGATCGCGGTGCTGGAGGTGTCGGAGGTACGGGTGCTGCGTCTGGGGGACGTCGACCTCCAGCACGCGGTCGACGAGGGCGAGGGCTACACCTCGGTGGCCGAGTGGCGTGCGGGGCACGAGAAGTTCTGGCACAGCGACGAGATGCGGGAGGCGCTCGGCGACCCGGAGTTCACCGTCGACGACGACACCATGGTCGTCGCCGAACGGTTCCGCGTCGTCGAGCTGCTGGACCCCGTCGCGGGGGCGAAGGAGCTGTAGGCGGCGGGGCCGCCGCGTCCGGGGCGGGCCGGACGGACGGCCCCGCGGTCCGCCGCGAGCCGCCTCGGACGACGGCCTGCTCAGACGACGGCCTGCGCCGCCGCCCGGCCCGCCGCCCGGCCGGAGAAGATGCAGCCGCCGAGGAAGGTCCCCTCCAGCGAGCGGTAACCGTGCACCCCGCCGCCGCCGAAACCGGCCGCCTCCCCCGCCGCGTACACCCCCGGCAGGGGCGTGCCGTCCGCGGTCAGGACCCGGGAGGACAGGTCCGTCTCCAGCCCGCCGAGCGACTTGCGGGTCAGGATGTTCAGCCGTACGGCGATCAGCGGGCCGGCGTCGGGGTCCAGGATGCGGTGCGGCGGCGCCGTGCGGATCAGCTTGTCGCCGAGGTAGGCGCGGGCCCCGCGCATCGCGGTGATCTGGAGGTCCTTGGTGAACGGGTTGGTGATCTCCCGGTCCCGGGCGGTGATCTCGCGGCGCAGTTCGGCCTCGTCGATCAGCGGCTCGTCGGTGAGCGCGTTCATGCCCCGGACCAGGGCGGCGAGGTCCTTCTCGACCACGAAGTCCACGCCGTTGTCCATGAACGCCTGCACCGGCGCCGGTACGTCCGCGCGGGCCCGGCCGATCACGCCCCGGATCGACTTCCCGGTCAGGTCGGGGTTCTGCTCGGAGCCGGAGAGCGCGAACTCCTTGCCGATGATCTTCCGGTCGAGGACGAACCAGGTGTGGTCGTGGCCCGACTTCATGATGTGTTCGAGGGTGCCGAGGGTGTCGAAACCCGGGAAGAGCGGGACCGGCAGCCGCTTGCCCCGGGCGTCGAGCCAGAGCGAGGAGGGCCCGGGCAGGATCCGGATGCCGTGCCTGGCCCAGATCGGGTTCCAGTTCTCGATGCCCTCGGTGTAGTGCCACATGCGGTCGCGGTTGATGTGGTGGGCGCCCGCCTTCTCGGCGACGGCGAGCATGAGGCCGTCGACGTGGGCGGGGACGCCGGAGAGCATCTTCGCGGGCGGGGTGCCGAGCCGGGCGGGCCACTGCTCGCGCACCAGGTCGTGATTGCCGCCGATGCCGCCGGAGGTGACGATCACCGCCTGGGCCCTCAGCTCGAACGTGCCGGTCGCCCGGCGGCTGCTCGCGGTGCCGCGGGCCGCCGCGCTCTGCTCCAGCACCTCGCCGGTCACCGTGTCGACGGTGCCCGCGGTGCGGCCGAGCCCCGTGACCCGGTGCCGGAACCGGAACCGCACGAGGCCCTTGGCGGCGCCCGCGCGCACCCGGCGCTCGAAGGGGGCGACGATGCCGGGGCCGGTGCCCCAGGTGATGTGGAAGCGGGGCACGGAGTTGCCGTGGCCGTTGGCGTCGTAGCCGCCGCGCTCGGCCCAGCCGACGACGGGGAAGATCCGCAGCCCCTGGGCGTGCAGCCAGGAGCGCTTCTCGCCGGCCGCGAAGTCGACGTACGCCTCGGCCCACTTCCGCGGCCAGTGGTCCTCCTCGCGGTCGAAGCCGGCCGTGCCGAGCCAGTCCTGGAGGGCCAGCTCGTGGCTGTCCTTGATCCGCATCCGGCGCTGCTCGGGCGAGTCGACGAGGAAGAGCCCGCCGAAGGACCAGTGCGCCTGGCCGCCGATCGACTGCTCGGGCTCCTGGTCGAGCAGGATCACCGAACGGCCCGCGTCGACCAGTTCGGCGGTGGCCACCAGACCGGCGAGTCCTGCCCCGATCACGATCACGTCAGCGTCGTACGCCATGGGTGGTCCCATCCTGTCGGGGCGATCCGGTCGCGGCCGCGGTCCGGTTCCGGAGCCGGAAGTTACTGGTGCGTCAGATCTTCGGCACCCGGCCGCCGCGGCGTCAACCGCCCGGTCGGCGGCGCTCCGGCCGCGTCCTGGGGGCGTAGCCGTTATCGTCGGTACAAATCCACCCATTTCTGGCCTGACTCTAGGTGGAAGCGTGTCGGTGCCGGTCCTCCTCCTCGCCATGGGTGCCGCCTGCTGCCTGGGATTCGGTTTCGTCCTGCAGCAGGCCGCCGCCTCGCACGCCCCGAGGAGCGACTACCTCTCCCCCCGGCTGCTGCTGGACCTGATGCGGGTGCCGAGCTGGCTGGCCGGGATCGGGCTGATGGTCTGCGGCATGGTGCTGGGCGCCCTGGCCCTGGGCAAGGGCGAGGTGTCCGTCGTCGAGCCGCTCCTCGCGACCAATCTGCTCTTCGCGATGGCCCTGTCCCGGCACCGCACCGGCCAGCGGCTCGGCCGTCAGGGCTGGGCCGGGCTCTGGCTGCTGGCCGGCGGGGTCGCGGTCTTCCTGCTGGCGGGCCGGCCGCAGGGCGGCGAGGCGGTGTCCAGCGCACTGCGGCACTGGTCGGTGATCGGCGTGGTCGTGGGCACCGCCCTGCTGCTCACCACCATCGCCCGACGCTCCGTGTCGGGGGCCGCCCCGGCCCTGCTCGCGGTGGCGGCCGGTCTGCTGTACGGACTCCAGGACGCCCTCACCCGGGTCAGCGGGCAACTGCTGTCCGGCGGCGGCTGGGAGGCGCTGGTGACGGGGTGGCAGCCGTACGCCGTGCTGGCGCTGGGCATCACCGGACTGCTCCTGGTGCAGAGCGCGTTCGAGACGGGCCCGCTGCGGGTCTCGCTGCCCCCGCTGACCGCCTCCCAGCCGCTGGCCGGGATCGCCTGCGGGGTCGGTTTCCTCGGTGACCAACTGCGCACCGATGCCGGTGCGCTGGTCTGGCAGGCGGTCGGGCTCGTCGCGATCGTCGTCGGGATCGTGCTGCTCGGGCTGCACCCGGCGATGCCGGAGGGGCCCGTGGGCGGGCGCCGCGAGAAGAGCCTCCAGCCGCACTGAGCGGGCCCGCCCGGCCCCCGGGACGGGCGCACTGGTTTTTAATAATGGCCAGCATTAGAATGCCCGTATGGCGCGAACGTCCGGTCAGGAGACCAGGGAGAAGCTGATCCGCGCGGCCGAGGAGGTCTTCGCCGCACAGGGGCCCGACGGCGCCCAGCTGCGGGACATCGTCCGGCTGGCGGGCCAGAGCAACCCCTCCGCGGTCCAGTACCACTTCGGTTCCCGGGCCGGGCTGCTCGACGCCGTGATGACGGGCCGCCAGGCCCGTACCGAACGGGTGCTGGCCCCCCTGCTCGACGCCCTGGACGAGGACTGCGGCGTACCGGAACTGCTCACCGCGCTGGTGACGGCCGAGGCGAGCCTGCTCGCCGACGACCGGGGTCTGCGCTGTCTGCGGATCTCGTCCCGGCTCACCCATGAGACCGGGCTGCGGACCGGCAGCCCGCACCCCGTCCTGGGCGACACCGGCTACGGGCGGCTGATCGCCCGCCTCGGGGACCGCCTGGGCGGGCTGCCCGAACCCGTGCGCCTGGAGCGCCTGGACCTGGCGCTCGCCCTGATCGGCGCGGCACTGGCCGACCGTGCCCGCCGGCGTCTCGACGGCGTCGAGCCGCTGACCGACGACGCGTTCTTCCTCGCCGATCTCGTCGGCACCACCACCGCGTTCCTGCACGCCCCCGTGCCGGACGGCACGTGAGCACCGGCGGGACCGCAGCACGCACCACCCGCACCTGCACCACATGA
The DNA here is from genome assembly GCF_040612315.1 of Streptomyces sp. NPDC006435. NCBI lineage: Bacteria > Bacillati > Actinomycetota > Actinomycetes > Kitasatosporales > Streptomycetaceae > Streptomyces > Streptomyces sp. NPDC006435. Next base: position 132,459 of record NZ_JBEXPY010000013.1, on the reverse strand, counting down.
AGGAAGCGACATGAGCGACAAGAACAGCCTCACCGACAAGACCGTCATCATCACCGGCGGCGCCCGGGGCCTGGGCGCCGAGGCCGCCCGTCTCGCGGTGGCGGGCGGCGCCGACGTGGTGATCACCGACGTGCTCGACGAGGAGGGCGCCGCCACCGCCGCCGAGCTGGGCGGCAAGGCGCGCTTCGTCCACCACGACGTGACCTCCGAGGAGGACTGGCAGCGCGTCGCCGAGTTCGCCGTCGCCGAGTTCGGGCGCATCGACGGGCTGGTCAACAACGCCGGGGTGTCCACCGGCCAGCCGCTGGAGACCGAGACCGTCGAGCACTTCCGCAAGGTGATCGACATCAACCTGACGGCCGTCTTCATCGGCATGAAGACCGTGATCCCGGTGATGAAGGAGAACGGCGGCGGCTCGATCGTCAACATCTCCTCGGCCGCCGGCCTGATGGGCCTCGCCCTGACGTCCAGCTACGGCGCGTCGAAGTGGGGCGTGCGCGGCCTGACGAAGGTCGGCGCGGTGGAGCTCGGCACGGAGAGGATCCGGGTGAACTCCGTGCACCCGGGCATGGTCTACACGCCGATGACCGCGTCCGTCGGCATCCAGCAGGGCGACGGCAACTACCCGAACACCCCGATGGGCCGGGTCGGCGAGGCCCCGGAGATCGCGGAGGCGGTCGTCTTCCTGCTCTCGGACGCCGCCTCGTACGTCACCGGCGCCGAGCTGGCGGTGGACGGCGGCTGGACCACGGGGCCGACCGTGAAGTACGTCATGGGCCAGTGATCGTCCGGCGGTGTCCTGATGTTGGATGGGAAGCATGAACCCTTCTGACGAGGTACTGGACATCGTCGACGAGAACGACGTGGTCGTGGGGCGGGCCCCGCGTGGTGAGGCCACCGCGCGGGGCCTTCGCCATCGCTGCGTCTTCATCGAGGTGCGGGACGCCGACGGCCGTCTCTTCGTCCACCGCAGGACCCCGACCAAGCTGGTCTTCCCGTCCCGCTACGACATGTTCGTCGGCGGGGTGGTCGGCGCCGGGGAGTCCTACGAGGAGGCGGCGCTGCGGGAGGCCGAGGAGGAGCTGGGGGTGTCCGGGCTCCCCCGGCCGGAGCCGCTCTTCAAGTTCCTCTACGAGGGCGAGCACTCCTGGTGGTCCGCCGTCTACCGGGTGCGGTGCGAACTGCCGGTGGACCCGCAGGTGGAGGAGGTCGCCTGGCACTCCTTCCTCACCGAGGCGGAGCTCGCGGAGCGGATCGACGACTGGGAGTGGGTGCCGGACGGGCTGGAGGCGTACCACCGGCTGCGGGCGCTGCGGGCGGCCGGGCAGGCCCCGTGAGCCCGGTCGGCACCCTTCCGCGGAAATCGGCGGATAAGGTCCGGATGTGAACGAATTCGTGCGGGGCCTGCGGCTGTGGTTCGCGCCGCAGCGCATCCGCGAGGAGGGCGAGACACCGGACTACCGGTTCTCGCTCGCCAACGAGCGCACCTTCCTCGCCTGGATCCGGACGGCTCTGGCGCTGATCGGCGGCGGCTTCGCGGTCGACCAGTTCCTGCCGGAGCTGGCCTGGGGCGTCCGGGCCGGTCTGGCGCTCGCGCTGCTGGCGTCCGGGGTGCTGTGCGCGCTGCGCGCGGTCAACCACTGGGTGCGGTGCGAGCGGGCGATGCGGCGCGGGGAGGACCTTCCGGTCTCCCGGTTCCCGACGCTGCTCGGCCTCGCCGTCGCGGTCGTCGCCGTGGCGATGGTGGTGGTGGTCCTCTTCGGCTGGGAGGGCCGGTGACCACCGAGGAACGCGACCCCGGGCTGCAGCCCGAGCGGACGCGGCTGGCGTGGCGGCGCACGACGCTGTCGTGCACGGTGGTGGCGCTGCTGGCGGTCAGGCAGGCGTTGCACGGCGGGGTGAGCGCGACCGGGGCCGTCGCGGTGGCGCTGAGCGCGCTGGTCTGGCTGGGGTTCCTGCGGGTGGCGCATCTGCGGGTGCTCGGGATGGGGACCGCGCGGCCCCGGCCCCTGTCCACGCGCGACGCGCTGGCCGCGGCGGCGTGCACGATCGCGCTCGCGGTGTTCGCCGTCGCCCTGCTGTTCTGAGACCGCCCGGCCCGGCGCCGGCGCCGGGAGCCGGGCCGGCGGTGGCAGCGGCGCCGGTCAGTCGGCCGGTACGTCCGAGACCTCCGGGACCTCCGGGACCTCCCAGGGCACGGTGACGACGATCTTTCCCCGGGTGCGCCCCTGCTCGTTCAGCCGGTGGGCCTCCGCCGCCTCCTCCAGCGGGAACACCCGGTCCACGTGGACCGTGACGACGCCCTGTTCGGCCAGTTCGGCCAGGTGGGCGAGGTCCTCCGCGTCCGGGCGCACATAGGCGTAGCGGCCGCCGTACGAGAAGACCTCGGCGTCCGCGATGGACGCCAGCCTCCCGCCGGGCCTCAGCACCTCGGCGGAGATCCGGAGCGCCTCGCCGCCGACCGTGTCGAACGCGGCGTCGACGCCGTCCGGGGCCAGTTCCCGCAGCCGGCCGGCGAGGCCGTCCCCGTAGGCCACCGGTTCCCCGCCGAGCCGCCGGACGTGGTCGTGGTTGTGCTCGCTCGCGGTGCCGATGACGCGGGCGCCCGCGTGCCGGGCGAGCTGGACGGCGAACGAGCCGACGCCGCCCGCAGCCGCGTGGACGAGGACCGTGTCGCCGGCTCGGACCTTCAGGGCGCGGTGCAGCACCTGGTGGGCGGTGAGACCGGCCAGCGGCAGGCCCGCCGCCTCCTCGAAGCCCAGGTTCCGGGGCTTGCGGGCGAGGGCCCGCACGGGGGCGGCGACGTACTCGGCGAGCGTGCCGCGGCAGAGGAAGTCCTCCCGCACGTAACCGATGACCTCGTCGCCGACCGCGAACTCCTCGACGCCGATGCCGGGCTGGACCACGACGCCGGACACGTCCCAGCCGGGGATCACCGGGAACACGGCGTCCAGGACGGGGTCGAGGTGTCCCTCACGGGCCTTCCAGTCGACCGGGTTGACCGCCGCGGCCCGCACCTTGACCAGGACCGTGTCCGGGCCGACCTTGGGGTCGGGCCGCTCCCCGTACTCCAGGACGTCGGCCCCGCCGTACCTGCTGTAGCTGATCGCCTTCATGTACCGACCGTCGGTGCGGGCCGGGGCGCCCGCAACTCGGACCGGCCCGGTACGGGCCGGGGGTCCGTACCGTCACCAGCGCGGGATCGCGGGGGTCCGCCAGTCCGGCTCGGCCTTGCGCATCGCGGCCGCGTCGTCGCGCTCGCGCATGGTGCCGTCGTCGTCGAGCCAGCGCCGGTGCAGTGCGGCCAGGCGGTCGCGGTCGAGTTCCACGCCGAGGCCGGGGGCGTCGGACACGGTCAGCCGGCCGTCCTCGAAGACGTGGCGGGTGGTGATGACGTCCTCGGTCTGCCAGGGGTAGTGGCTGTCGCAGGCGTAGTCGAGGTTGGGGACGGTGGCGGCGACATGGGTCATCGCGGCCAGGCTGATGCCGAGGTGGGTGTTGGAATGCATGGAGAGCCCGACGCCGAAGGTGCGGCAGATCCCGGCGAGTTCGCGGGTGCGGTGCAGCCCGCCCCAGTAGTGGTGGTCGGAGAGGACCACCTGCACGGCGCCGCGGGCGAAGGCGTCCGGGAGTTCGGCGAGGGTGGTCACGCACATGTTGGTGGCCAGCGGCACGTCGGTGGCCGCGGCGACCTCGGCCATCGCATCGGTGCCGGTCGCCGGGTCCTCCAGGTACTCCAGCACGCCCTTCAGCTGCTCGGCGACGTACAGCGAGGTCTCGACGGACCAGGCGCCGTTGGGGTCCAGGCGCAGCGGCCGGCCGGGGAACTCCTCGGCCAGGGCGCGGATCGCGGCGATCTCCCGGTCGGGTTCGAGGACGCCGCCCTTGAGCTTGAAGGAGGAGAAGCCGTGTTCGCGGGCGAAGCGCCGGGCCTGGGCGACGACGCCGGCCGGGTCGAGGGCGGCGCCCCAGTCGTCCCGCTCGCCGCCCTCGGGGTGGGCGGCCCAGCGGTAGAAGAGGTAGGCGCTGTACTCGACGCGGTCGCGGACCTTCCCGCCGAGCAGGGCGTGCACGGGGAGGCCGAGGGCCTTGCCCAGCGCGTCCAGGCAGGCGACCTCGAAGCCGGAGACGACGGAGAGCCGGAGCTTGTCGGCGGTCTGGACACCGCGCAGTCCGCCCGCCTCGACCCGGTCGTCGGTCGCGCGTGAATCACCGCACACCTCGTCGGCCAGGGTGAACAGCCCGTTCACATCACTGACCGAACGTCCGACGAGTGCGGTGGCGAGCGGCTGCGCGAGTTCGAGGTACCTGCCGTCCCCGTACGTCTCCCCGACGCCCGTGACGCCACCGCGGGTGACGACCTCCACGACCAGGCGGGGGGTGTGGGGCTGGTGGACCCCCTGGGTGTTGAGCAGGGGCGGGTCGGCGATCAGGATCGGGGTCAGCCGGACTTCGTCGATCAGCAGCTCTGTATTCATACGTGAACTCTATTCAGGGATGCGACTGAACACCAGACTCCGGCCCGATCCGGACCGGGCCCGACGCACCGGGCGACGGGAGCCCCCTGGACGACATACCGACTGGTCGGCATCATGGGCGGCGACCGTCTTACATCCGGAGGTGCGCACGATGAGCCCAGTCCACCCGCCAGGTCTCGACCTCGATCGGCTGCGCGGACACCTCGACCGCGAGCGGCCGGGGCTGGTGAGCGGACCGCTCGACGCCCGGATCATCGAGGGCGGCCGGTCGAACCTGACGTACGTCGTCACGGACGGCACCGGCCGCTGGGTCGTCCGCAGGCCCCCGCTGGGCCATGTGCTGGCCACCGCGCACGACATGAAGCGGGAGCACCGGGTGATCAGCGCGCTGCACCCGACGGCCGTGCCGGTGCCCGAGCCGGTGCTGCTCTGCGAGGACGAGACGGTGATCGGGTCGCCCTTCTACGTCATGGAGTACGTCGAGGGCACCCCGTACCGCAGCGCCGAGCAGCTCGCCCCGCTGGGCGCCGAACGCACCCGGGCGGCCGTGCTCGGCCTCGTCGACACCCTGGTCGAGCTGCACGCGGTGGACCCGCGGGCCGTCGGGCTCGACGACTTCGGGCGGCCCGAGGGCTTCCTCGACCGGCAGCTGCGCCGCTGGGGCAAGCAGCTGGACGCCTCCCGCAACCGCGAACTGCCCGGCATCGACGAACTGCACGCCGCGCTCGGGCGCGAACTTCCCGGCTCGCCCGCGCCCACCGTCGTGCACGGCGACTACCGCCTGGACAACGTCCTGATCGGCGCCGACGACCAAATCAAGGCCGTCCTGGACTGGGAGATGTCGACGCTCGGCGATCCGCTGACCGACCTCGGCCTGCTGGTGATGTACAGCTCCGACCTCGGCCTGGCGCACTCCCCCGTCTCCACCACCAGCGGTGCGGCGGGCCACCCCTCGCCCGCCGAGCTGATCGAGCGCTACGCCGCCCGTTCCGGCCGGGACACCTCGGCCATCTCCTGGTACACGGCGTTCGCCTGGTTCAAGCTCGCCGTGATCCTGGAGGGCATCCACTACCGCTACACCCTGGGCCGGACCGTCGGCGCCGGTTTCGACCGCATCGGCGATCTCGTCCCCGTCTTCATCGAGCACGGGCTCGGCACCCTCCAGGAAGGCTGATCACCCATGGACTTCGCATTCGACACCCGTACCGAGGAGCTGCGCGGCCGGCTGCTCGCCTTCATGGACGAGCACGTGCACCCGGCCGAGCGGACCGCGGACGAGCAGCGCGCGCTGCTGGCCTCCCCGTGGCAGACCCCGCAGATCGTCGAGGACCTGAAGGCCGAGGCGCGGCGGCAGGGCCTGTGGAACCTCTTCCTCCCCGACGCGGAGTACGGGGCCGGGCTGACCAACCTCCAGTACGCCCCGCTCGCCGAGATCACCGGCCGTTCCCCGCAGCTGGCCCCGACCGCGCTCAACTGCGCGGCCCCGGACACCGGGAACATGGAGGTCCTCTTCCAGTTCGGCACGGACGAGCAGAAGAAGCGGTGGCTGGAGCCGCTGCTCGCCGGGGAGATCCGCTCCGCGTTCGCGATGACGGAACCCGATGTGGCCTCGTCGGACGCGACGAACATCGAGACCCGGATCGTGCGCGACGGCGGTGACTACGTCATCAACGGCCGCAAGTGGTACATCTCCGGGGCGATGAACCCGGACTGCGAGATCTTCATCGTGATGGGCAAGACAGCGACTGCCGATGGCCCTGACGGTTCCGACATCCGCCGCCAGCAGTCGATGATCCTGGTCCCCCGCGACACCCCGGGGCTCGAAGTGCGCCGCGCCATGCAGGTGTACGGGTACGAGGACCACTACCACGGCGGCCACGCCGAGGTCTCCTTCACGGACGTGCGGGTGCCCGCCGGGAACCTGATCGGCGAGGAGGGCGGCGGCTTCGCCATCGCCCAGGCGCGGCTGGGGCCGGGTCGCATCCACCACTGCATGCGGCTGATCGGCATGGCCGAGCGGGCGATCGAGCTGATGTGCCGACGGGCGGTCTCCCGTACGGCCTTCGGCAAGCCGCTCGCCCAGCAGGGCGTCGTGCAGAACTGGATCGCGGACGCGCGGGTGACGGTGGAACAGCTGCGGCTGCTGGTCCTGAAGACGGCGTGGCTGATGGACACGGTGGGCAACCGGGGCGCGCACACGGAGATCCAGGCCATCAAGATCGCCACTCCGCGCGCGGTGGTCGACATCCTCGACCGGGCGGTGCAACTGCACGGCGCGGGCGGGGTCGGCCAGGACTTCCCGCTGGCCGAACTGTGGGCGGCGGCACGGACGTTGCGGCTGGCGGACGGCCCGGACGAGGTGCACCAGCGGTCGCTGGCGCGACGGGAGATCAAGCGGTACGTGTCGTAGGCGGCGCCCCGGGAACGGGTGCGGGGCGGGGCGGTGGGCGCGGGGCGACCGGCATCCACCGCCCCGCGCCCTTTCCGCCTTCCGCCTTCCGCCTTCCGTCTTTCGTCTTTCGTCTTCCGCCTTCCGTCTTTCGTCTTTCGTCTTTCGTCAACGGCCGGTCGGAGCCCCGTCCTCCGGGTTCCCGATCCGGTCGAGCACCGAGGTGTACCGGGAGCGCCGGTCGGGGCGGGCGCGGGCGGCGGCCTTGCGGAGGACGGGGACCGCCGCCGGGCCCAGCTCGACGAGTCCCTCGACCGCCGCCCCGCGCACGACGGCGTGCGGATGGGCGAGCAGCCCCGTCACGGCGGGGGCCGCGGGCTCCCAGCCGGCGCGGCAGAGCGTACGGATCGCCATCCGCACCACGTCGGGGCGCGGATCGTCCAGCAGCGACGCGGTGAGCCGCAGATGGGCCGGCCGGTCCAGCATCACCCGTGACGTCCGGTGCGCGCGCAGCCGGACCTCGGGCCGGGGATGGGCGATCAACTCGTCCAGCAGCTCGTGGAGTCGGCGGTCCGGGTCGGCGTCCGGGCCGGGGTGCGCGCCGGCCAGTTCGGTGAGGGCCCGGCAGATCTGCTCCGGGGTTCCGGCGCGGGCCAGGTCCAGCAGTTCCCGGCGGGTCGGCGGGCGGGCGGGGTCGGCGGGTGCGGCGGTGCCGCGTGCGCGCAGCGCCGCGAGCGCGTCCGCGTCCCGCCGTGCGGCGTCCGGGCCGCGCAGCGGGCCCTCCACGAGCCGGAGCCGGTCCGCCAGTTCGTCCCGGCCCTCCGCGCGCAGGCGGCGGCAGGTCTCCGTCAGTGCGGGGGTGCGCAGCAGCGGCCGGCCGACGAGCAGGTCGAGGAAGCCCCAGGCCCCGGCGGCGAGCCGCTCGCCCAGGGCCTCGGCCAGCGCGTCGGCGGGGTGGGCGCGCAGTGTCCCGGCGATCTCCGCCCCGAGCCCGGCCGGGGCGTGTTCCCACCACTCCAGCAGCAGTGGCACCAGCGGTTCGCGCTCCGCCGGGCCGAGCCGGGCCGCCGCGCGGGCCACCAGGTCGGGCCGTACGCCGTCGCCGCGCAGCTCCGCCCCGTCGATCCGGGCCAGTGCGCGGGCCGGGCCGGCGCCGGGGGGCAGTTCCACGCGTCCGCGGAGATGGGCGCGGAGCACCGCCAGCCGGGCCTCGGGCTCGGGCCATCGCGCGAGTGCCCGTGCGGCGGTGTTCCTGCGGTCCGCCGCGTCCGATTCCAGCATGGCCAGCAGCCGTTCGTACTGGGCCGCCGAGCGGGGCTGGTCGAGGTCGTCGGCGCGGACGTTCCTCGGGGGCGGCGCCGCGCGGTCGGCCTCCGGAGCGGCGCACGGCGGTGCGTCGAGCGGCTGGAGGAACGTCAGCCAGTCGAGCAGCGCCTCCCGCACCGCCGGGTCGTCGGCGTCCCGGTGGGCCTCGATCAGTGCGTCCAGCCGGTCCCGCGAGGGGATCGTGCCGTCGTCCCGGCGGCGGAACTCCGCGACCCCGTCCGGGGTGCGCACCGCCGTCTCCAGGGCCGCCCGCCAGGCCCTGGTCCCGGCGGGGAGGGGGTCCGTACCGGGTTCCGGGACGGTGAACGCCTCGCGCAGCACGGCGGTTTCGGCCCGCCACGGGTCGGCGCCGAGCCGGGCGCCCGCGAGTGCCCGGTCGAGGTCGGCGCGGACCGGCACCGCGCCGAGGCGGCGCAGCAGCGTCAGCGTGGACCGGTGCGGTGCGGCGGGGGCGGGGCGCAGGACCCGTACCGAGGCGATGGCGGACGGCCTCCGGGCGGCCGTCGTCATCGGCGCGGCCTCCTCCAGTACGGCGATCAGATCGTGGCGGTCCTCGTCCCGGGCGTCGGCGAGCGCGTCGAGCAGCACCCCGGCGGACCGGGCGAGGGAGGTGAGCTCCCCGGCGGACCAGGTGCGGGAGACGGGCTCCCGGGTGGACCGGGGGCGGGAGGTGAGTTCCCGGGTGGACCGGGGTGTGGTGCAGATCCGCAGTACGAGCCGGATCACCTTCCGCCGGTGCGCGGGCCGGGAGGCGGCCAGGTGGAGCCAGTGGTCCAGCATCGGCCGCAGTTCGTCCGCCCGGCCGGGGCGCAGCGGCCCGTCCCGGTCGGCGATCCGCAGGGCGAGCGAGGGGTTCCAGCCCCCTGCCACCAGTGCCGCGACGTCCCGGTCCGCCTCCCGGTCCGCCTCGTCGGCCGCCGATGACCGCCCGGCGTCCGGTACGGCGAGTCCGTGCCGGGCCAGGGCCGGTGCGAGGGCATCCACGTCCCCGGAAGCCGCCGCGACCCGGCCCGACGCCACCAGGGCGAGCAGTTCGGCGGCCACCGGGGACCGCTGCTCCTCCAGCGCGAGGATCGCGCGCACGGTGAGGGCTCCGTCGAGACCCGCCAGCAGCAGTTCGCGGGAACGGGCGTCGGGGCTGTGCTCGGCGGCGGCCAGCAGGGTGGCCGCGCAGGCGTCGCCGAGGATCGTGCGCAGGGCCGCGAGAAGTGCGGTGCGCAGTCCGGGGTTGTCGTCGCGCCCGAGCCTGGACAGCAGTTCCGGGAGCGCCGCGGGGGTGCCTGCGCGGCCCAGTGCCTGGGCCGCGGTCTTCCTGATGTTCATGTTGGGGTGGTCCAGGCACGCGGCGATCGCGGTGCTCGCCCAGTGGGCGCGGGCGTGTCCCAGGGCGTGCAGGGCCTGGCGCACGGTCTGGACGTCCCGGGCGGTGGTCAGCGCGGTCAGCGAGGCCGACAGCGCCTGCGCGTCCTCGCCGGTGGTGTCGCGGGCGAGGAGGGCGATGACGTGCTTGCGCACGTGCCGGTCCCGGTGGCGCAGCATCCGGTGCACCCGGGCCCGGGTGCCCGCCCAGGGGGCCCGGAGCAGCGCTTCGAGGAGGATCGCCCGTTCGGCGTCGGACAGTCCGGGCCGGTCCAGCAGGTCCAGTGCCGTGGTGGCGACGAGGGCGTGACCGGCCTCCCGCGCGTCCGCGGCGCCGAGCAGGCAGACCGGTCTGATCGCGCCCCGCCCGTGGAGCCTGCGGCCCAGGGCGGCCACGGCGTCCAGGACCTCCTGCGGCACCACGGGCTCACCGGCCGGCTGCCCGTGCTCCCCGGTGCGGGCGGGGGCGTCCGGGCGCCACGACGCCGCCCGGTCGGCCACGACGCGCAGCAGCAGGTCGGCGATGGCCGGGAGGGTGGCGGCGGTGCCGTGGGCGGCCAGCCTGCACAGCGCCGCCACCGGTTCGTCCGGGTCCAGGTGGGAGCTCAGCAGCGCCAGTTCCCGTTCGTCGGGGCCGCCGAGTCCGGCCGCGACACGGGGCGGCAGGGCGAGGGGGTCTAGCCGGGCGAGGAGGTCGTGGCGCCGTGCCGGGTCGTCGGTGAGCTGCCAGAGGATTTCGAGGGCGCGGTCGCGCACGGCGCGCAGGTGGGGCGCGATCCCGTCCGGGGCCGGGGGGTCCGCCTCGGTTCCCAGCCCGTCCCGCAGGGCCCGTACGGTGCGGGGCCCGCCGATCGCCTCCAGGGTCTCCAGGGCCGCGGCCGGTGCCGAGGGAAGCAGGGCGAGCACGGCCTCCTCGGCGTCCTCGTGGCGCAGTTCGCGGATCGCGTCGAGGAACGGCGCGGGGTCGGGGGCGGACGGGAGCAGCCCGGTGACCGCCTCCCCGACCGGCAGGTCGTCGGCCCCCTGCCCGGCCAGGGCCACCAGCAGGGCGAGCCGCCGGGGCCAGGCCGGGTCGTCGACCGCCGCCTCCGTCAGCACCCGGAGCATCTCCTTCCGGGCGGTGAAGAGGACGGTCGCCGCCTCGCGGGGCGGGATCGAGTGGTCGGCCAGGGCGAGGCCGACGACGGCCGGGACGTCCGGGTCCCGCGGGAAGTGCCCGCGCCGGTGGAGGCCGCGCAGGCAGGTCATCGCGGGTCCGCCGAGGAGCAGGGGGTCGCGCGCGGCGACGGCCGTCAGCGCGCCGATGTCGTCGCGGTCCGCCAGGTCGCCGAGCAGTTCCATGGCTCGGCGGCGAAGGGCCGGCGGGAGGCCGGGGTCCTCGACGGCCTGTCGCAGCAGGTCGTGATGGCCGTGGCGGGCGGCGGCCGCGAGGGCTGCCCCGGCGACCTCGGGCCGCTCCCGTACGGGGTCCCCCGTGGTGAGGAACGGGGCGAGGCGCCCCCGGGGCAGCGGTTCCGTCGCCGCCCACGGTTCGGCGAGCTCGGCCAGCGCGTCGACGACGACTCGGGGGTCGTCGGTGTCGAGCAGGCCGGTGAGGCGGGCCCGGGCCGGGCCCGGGGACAGCAGTCCGGCGTGCAGGCCCTGCCGGACCAGCCGGACCGCCTCGGCCCGCAGGACCGGATCGGCGCAGGCCGCCAGCTCGTCCACGAGCCGCACCGGGTGGTGCGCGGCGGTGATGTCCGCCTCCCGCACGGCCCGGTGGAGGAGTCCGCCGGGCGCCCCGTCGCGGAGCACGGCGGGGTCGCTGAGCACTGTGGGGTCCGGGAAGCCGGGCGCCCCGTCGCGGAGCACGCCGGGGTCGTGCAGGATGTCGGCGCGCAGCCAGGCGGTCCGTACCCGGTCCGGCAGTTCCCCGGCGGTGCGCCAGGACGGCCGGGGGCGCCCGCGGAGGTGGCGGGCGAGCCGCTCGTACAGCCCCGCCAGGAGCAGATCCGCCTCCGGCGGGCCCATGAGCTCCTTCGGCAGCAGCGCGGCGAGCTCGGCCCGTTCCTCCTCGCCGGACGGGCCGCAGGCGGTGAGCCGCTCGTCGAGCAGGACCAGTCCCAGGTGGCGCCGGGCGGGGTCCTCGTGCCGGATCAGCCGTCCCAGGGCGTCCGGCGGGCAGTCCCGTGCGTCCGGGGGCCCGGGCAGCGGGCCGGTGCCGGTCCGGTCCACGGCGTCATGGAGGTGTGTGTCGGCCGGTTTCCGCATCGTCGGATGCTAACCGGGGCGTTCCGGCCGCCACCAACGGAATTCGGCTGCGGTCCCGGCCCGTACGTGCCCCGCCCGGCAGGCGCTCAGTAGCCGCCGGACCCCACGTGGTCCGTCAGCGCCAGCTCGCGGGCGAAGGCGCGCACCCGCAGCAGGCACCGGGCGGCGAGGCGGACGGACCGGCGGTGGCGCGGACCGTAGGCCGCGCTCCAGAGTGCCGGGACACGCACGGACGGCTGGATGTGGGTCATGCGTCCAGCCTCGCCCCATAGCCGTGATCGGTCCAACAGATGGATCAGCTGGCTGCCATCGATAACGTGGATGGATGGAGATACGCCAACTCCGCCACTTCATGGCGGTGGTCACGCACGGCGGCTTCACCGCCGCCGCGCGGGCCGAGCTGATCGTGCAGTCCGCGCTGAGCACCTCCGTGCGCAATCTCGAACGGGAGCTGGGAGCCGAACTGTTCGACCGGACCGGCCGACGGGTGGTGCTCACCGAGGCGGGCCGGGCGCTGCTGCCCGCGGCCCGGTCGGTGCTGGCCGGGACCCGGGCCGCGCGGGAGGCCGTGGCGGCCGTGTCGGGGCTGACGACCGGCCGGCTGCGGATCGGCACGATCCAGACCCTGACCTGCGTGGACCTGGCGGCCGAGCTGGCCTCGTACCACCGGCTGTGGCCGGGGGTGCAGATCTCGCTGCGCGAGGCGACGACGCCGGAGCTGGTCGAGGGGCTCCGGGCCGGTGAGCTGGACCTCGCCTATCTCGCGCCGGACGCGGCCGAACTCCCCGACGGCATCGCCGGGTTCGCGACCTGGCACGAGGACCTGGTGCTGATCACCGCGCCGGGCCACCGGCTGGCGACCGCCGGACGCACCCTGATCAAGGACCTCGCCGACGAGCCGTTCGTGGACTTCCGCGCGGGCACCGGTCTGGAGACCGCGGTGCGGCGGCTGGCCGCGCACTGCGGCCTGGAGCGCCGGATCACCTGTGACGTCACCCAGATCCGGCTGCTCGTCGATCTCGTGCGGGCCGGCATCGGGGTGGCGATCGTGCCGCGGCGGATCGGGGAGGACGCGGGGCTGCCGTGCGTGAGCATCCGCCAGCCCGAGCCCGGCCGGACGGTGGTCCTCGCGGGGCGGGCGCCCCGGCCCCGCAATCCGGCCGCGGAGGCCCTCCTCGACCGGCTGACCGGTCCGGACCACGAAGGGGGCCGTGCGCCGGATCACGGGAAGGGCCGTGTGCCGGACCACGAGCAGGGCTGTACGCGGTCCCCCAGCGCGACGTCCGTTTTCCGCCGGTACGGGGACGGGGCGGTGCCGATGCTGGAGCCATGACGACACTCCACGACACGACGACACTCCACGAGACGCGGGCCATCGCACCCGACGTGCTGGAACAGCTGCGCGAGCGGGACGACGCCGGTGTCGCCCGCCTCCCCGTCACCGACCCCGAGGGCGGTGCCCCGCTCCGCTGCTGCCTGCGGCGCAGCGCGGCCGGTGAACGGATCGTCCTGGTCTCGTACGCGCCGCTGCGCCGCTGGGCGGCCGGGACGGGGGCCGAGCCCGGCCCGTACGACGAATGCGGTCCCGTTTTCATCCACGCCGAGGAGTGCGCCGGGCCGGCCACCGGGCCCGGCTATCCGGCCGCGCTGCACGGCGCCCGCCGGGTGCTGCGCGCCTACGACGCCCGGGGGCACATCCTCGGCGGAACGCTGGTGGAGATCCCCGTGGAACGGGCCGCCGAGGTGGACGACGTGCTGAGCGGCGTCCTCGCCGACCCGGCGGTGGCGCTGGTGCACGTACGGGCGGTGGAGTTCGGCTGCTTCATGGCCGAGGTGCGCCGCCGGTAGCCGGGGGCCGCGCCCCGGCCGCCGTGGCGGTCAGGGGCGCAGCGCGCGCAGCAGCAGGTCGGCCAGGTGGTCGGCGACCTCCTGGCGGCCCAGCGGGCCGTCGGGCCGGTACCAGGTGGACAGGTGGTGGATCGAGCCGAAGTGGTAGTCGACGACGAGGTCCGCGGGGGTGGCCGTGGAGAACACCCCGCTGCGCTGGCCCTCCTCCACCAGGGCCCGGAAGCGCTCGTGGTAGCGGCGCCGTTCCGCCCGTACCTGCTTGTTCTTCTCCGGGCTCAGGTGGTGCATGGAACGGAAGAAGATCGAGGCGTCGTCGAGGTTCTCGATGGTGGTGACGACCACGTCGGCGGCGGCGTCGCGCAGCCGCCGCTCGACGGGGGCGTCGGCGTCGGCGAAGGCGTCGAGGCGCTCCTGCTGGAGCCGGAGCACCCGGGAGTAGACCTCCTGGAGGAGGTCCTCCTTGGACCCGAAGTAGTGGTAGAGCGCGCCCTTGGTGACGCCCGCGGCCTCGACGATCTCCTGGACCGAGGTGCGGTCGTAGCCGCGCTCGGCGAAGAGCCGGGTGGCGGCGGCCAGCAGTCGCTGGGGGACGGGAGCGGTGTCCTCGTCCGTCGCCTTGGTCATTGCCGCCGCCTTCCTTCCGTGCCGTGCCCGATCGATCCGTGCGGGTTCCCCTGCCCGGGGCGAACCGGATCTACCGTGGGGAACGCAGTTCCCGCCTGAGGATCTTCCCACTCGCCGTCTTCGGCAGCTCGGCCAGGATCTCCACCTCGCGCGGGTACTTGTACGCGGCGAGCCGTTCCCGGCAGTACGCGTTCAGCTCCTCGGGTCCGGCCGCGGAGCCGGGCCGGAGGCTGACGTAGGCGCGGACGGTCTCGCCCCGGTAGGGGTCGGGGACGCCGACGACGGCCGCCTCCCGGACGGCGGGGTGGGTGTACAGGACGTCCTCCACCTCGCGCGGCCAGACCTTGAAGCCGGAGGCGTTGATCATGTCCTTCTTGCGGTCGACGACGTAGAGCCAGCCCGCGCCGTCCATGAAGCCGATGTCCCCGGTGCGCAGTTCGCCGTCGGGGAAGGCGGCGGCGGTGGCCTCGGGCATGCGCCAGTAGCCGGAGACGACCTGCGGGCCGCGGACGGCGATCTCGCCCTGTTCGCCGAGGGGCACCTCCGCGCCGCTCTCGTCGAGGATCCTGACCACCGTGTCGGGGCCGGGTACGCCGACCGAGAGCGTGCCGGATACCGGGTCGACGGGGGCCTCCCGCTCCGGGGGAACGGAGGCGCAGGGGGCGGTGCACTCGGTGAGGCCGTAGCCGTTGCGGATGTACGGGCCGAAGTCCGCCCGGAACTTCTCGACGAGCGCGGGCGGCAGCGGTGCGCCGCCGGAGGAGATCACCGCGAAGGAGGCGAAGTGGTCGGGGGTGGCGTCGGGGTGGGCGGCCAGGGCCATGAAGGCGGTCGAGGGGCCCACGGTGTAGGCGGGGCGGTGCTCGGCGAAGGCCTCGAGCACGACGCCGGGGTGGAAGCGGTACGCGAGCACGAGGGTGCCCGCGTTGGTGAGGCAGGCGGCCAGCTGGCACACCATGCCGGTGATGTGGAAGAGCGGGGCGAGCGCGAAGTACGCGGAGCCCTCGGCGACGGGGTGCCCGGCGCGCTGCCGCTCGGCGTTGACCATGATGTTGCCGTGGGAGTTCAGGGCGCCCTTGGGGGTGCCGCTGGTCCCGGAGGTGTAGCTGATCAGGGCGGTGTCGGTGGGGGCGGGTTCGCGTCCCCGGGGTGCTTCGAGGCCCTGCCGGGCGACGGCGACCAGGTCGTGGGTGTCCGCGGGCACCGGCAGCCGCTCGAAGCCGAGCACGCGTTCGTCGTCGCGGGTCTGGAGGTCCAGCTCACTGGTGGTGAGGGCGATCCGCACGCCCGGGACGCCGGCCGCGGTGTCCCGCAGGTACGCCTCCCAGGTCCGGTCCGCGCAGATCACCGCGGTGACCTCGGCGTCCTTCAGCACGTGGCCGACCTCGCCGGACTTGTACATGGGGTTGAGCGGGACGACCGCGGCCCCGGCCTTCCAGGCGCCGAGCAGCGCGATCACGAACTGCGGGGTGTTCTGGAGCATGATCGCGACCCGGTCGCCGGGGGCCAGGCCCGCGGCGGCGAGGTGGCCGGCCACCGAGTCGGAGAGCGCGTCGGTCTCGCGGTAGCCCAGGCGGCCGTCGAAGTAGGCGAGGGCGGTGCGGTCGGGGGCGCGTTCGACGGACTCCCGGAAGGCGTGGACCAGGCTCCGGGCGGGGTGGACGGGGGCCCGCTGGGCCTCGCTGAGCAGCGGCAGCCAGGGCTTCGCCGCGTAGACGGACTCGCTCATGCGCGGGTCTCCTCCCACTTCTGCTGGAGGTGGTTCATGCTGCCGAGCCAGTGGTCGGTGTCCTTGGCGCGGGCCCGGTAGTACCCGGCGACCTCGGGGTGCGGCAGGACGAGGAAGCGGTCCTCGGCCATGGCGTCGAAGAGCGCGTCGGCGACCGCGGCGGGCTCGATGGCGCCGGGGACGAGGACGAGTTCGCCCGCCGAACCGGCGGCGGCGAGCATGTCCGTGCGCACGCCCTGCGGGCAGATCGCGTGGACCTTGATTCCGCGGTGGCGGTAGGTGAGGGAGAGCCATTCGGCGAAGGCGACGGCGCCGTGCTTGGTGACGCTGTACGGGGCGGCGCCGATCATCGTCAGCAGTCCGGCGGCGGAGGCGGTCGAGACGAACCGGCCGCTGCCGCGCTCCAGCCAGGCCGGCAGCAGGGCCCTGGCGGCGCGGACGTGGGCCATCACGTTGACGTCCCAGGCCGCGGCCCAGACCTCCTCGTCGGCGAGCACGTCGCCGGGCGAGGCGAGGCCGGCGTTGGCGCAGTAGACGTCGATGGTGCCGTCGAGGGCGTCCCGGGCCTCGTCCACGATCAGTGAGGCGTCGCCGGCGACGGCGACGGCGCCGATCTCCTCGGCCAGCGGCCCGATGCCGGCCGCGTCGAGGTCGTTGACCACGACCCGCGCGCCCTCCTCGGCGAACCGGCGGGCCAGTGCGGCGCCGATGCCGCCTCCGGCCCCCGTGACCACCACGCCCGCGCCCCGCACCGTGTCACCCATCGGTCCCGCCTCTCTCAGCCGACTCCACCGGCAGACTAACCGGTCGGTATGTCGAATCGGAAGGGGCGGACGCGGCCGGACGGAGCGGTGGACGCGGAGGGACGGAGGGGCGGAGGAGGCGACGCGCCGGGACCGGTGGGGCGAAGGGGGATGACGCGGCGGGCCGACGGGACCGGCACCGCTTGGCAGGCACACCCGTCACACCCGTCACGTCCGGCTCATTCCGTACGGCCTGAACGCGCGCTAGCGTGCGTGACCATGACAGAGGTCGCGATCATGGAGGTAGCCGAATGAGCCTGTCCAGACGTGGTTTGCTGGCCGCCGGCGGTGCGGTGGGGGCGCTCGCGGCGACGGCCGCCGGGACCGGGGCCGCGAACGCCGCCCCCGCGTCGGGCCGGGGACACGGCCGGGTCCGCACCGGTTTCGACCGGCTGGCGGCGGACGGCTACTCCCTGCTGAGGGGCGAGAAGGTCGGGATCGTCACCAACCCGACCGGGATCACCTCCGACGTGCGGCACATCGTCGATGTGATGCACCCCGACGACCGGGTGGACCTGATCGCCGTCTTCGGCCCCGAGCACGGCTTCCGCGGCACCGCCCAGGCCGGCGGCTCGGAGGGCCGGTACGACGACCCGGCGACCGGACTGCCGGTCTACGACACGTACCTGAAGAGCGGTCAGCCGCTCGCCGACGTCTTCACCGCGTCCGGCGTGGACACGGTGGTCTTCGACATCCAGGACGCGGGCGCCCGCTTCTACACCTACATCTGGACGCTGTACGACTGCATGGAGGCGGCGGCGCTCGCGGGCAAACGGTTCGTCGTCCTGGACCGGCCGAACCCGGTGACCGGGCGGGCGGCGCTCGGGCCGGTGCTCGACCCGGCGTTCGGCACGTTCGTGGGCCGCCGGGAGATCTCGCAGGCGCACGGCATGACGGTCACCGAGCTGGCGCTGCTCTTCAACGCGGAGTTCTTCGCCGAGCGCCCGGTCGACCTGCGCATCGTGAAGATGTCCGGCTGGAGGCGCTCGGACTTCTTCGACGAAACCGGACTGCCGTGGGTGCCGCCGAGCCCCAACATGCCCACCCCCGACACCGCGCTCGTCTACTCGGGGACCTGCCTGTTCGAGGGCACCAACCTCTCCGAGGGGCGCGGTACCACCCGGCCGTTCGAACTGCTCGGCGCGGAGGGCGTCGACCACCGCTGGGCCGCGGCGGCGAACGCGCTCGACCTGCCCGGGGTCGCGTTCCGCGAGGCGTACTTCGCGCCGACGTTCTCCAAGTTCCAGGGGAAGACGGTCGGCGGCGTGCAGCTGCACGTCCACGACCGCGAGGCCTTCGACCCGGTGCGCACCGGGATCGCGCTGCTGGTGACGGCTAAGCGGAGCTGGAGCGGGTTCGCGTGGCGGTCCGACAACTGGATCGACAAGCTCACCGGCAACACCCGGGTCCGCACGATGATCGACGCGGGCGCGGACACGGACGAGGTCGTGGGCGCGTGGCAGGCCGACCTGGCGGCCTTCCGCACCGTACGGAAGTCGTACCTGCTGTACCGCTGAGAGGGCGCCGCCGAGGGGAGTACGCCCCCTCCCGTGCACGGGTGCTGACCCCCGCACGGGAGGGGTGCTGTCCCTCTGTCCCGCGCCGGGGCGGGCCGGAAGGGTGGTGGGCATGGAACTGCGCACACGGCACCGCCTTCCGCTGCTCGGTCTGCTCACCGCCCTCTGTCTGGGGTCCCTGGCCCCAGTGGCGGGGGCCGGGCCGCGCACCACCTCATCCGCACCCGACCCGGCCCGTGAACTCGCGCGCACCGCACAGCCGTTGACCGATCTGCGCCCGCTGGAGCGGATGGTCGGCGACGCGAAGGTGGTGGGCGTCGGCGAGGCCACCCACAGCTCGTCGGAGTTCTTCAGGAACAAGCACCGGATGTTCGAGCACCTCGTCGAGGAGAAGGGGTTCACCACCTTCTCCCTGGAGACCAGTTGGGGCGGCGGGCTGCTGATCGACGCGTACGTGCAGACCGGCGAGGGCGACCCCGCGAAGATCATGCGGGACACCCTGGACACTCCGTTCTGGAACAACCAGGAGTACCTGGACCTCATCCGGTGGATGCGGCAGCACAACGTCCGCCACCCGGACCACCGGGTGCACTTCATGGGCAACGACCTCGGCTTCGCGGATCCCTCGCTCTTCGACCGGGTCGAGCGCTACGTGGCCGAGCACCACCCGGCGCTGCTCCCCCGCTTCAAGGAGCTGTACCGGACGTCGCGGCCGAACGCGCCCACCGCCGAGTGGATGAAGCGGTACCTGGAGAAGCCGAGGCCCGAGCGGCAGCGGATGTCGGCGGACGTGAACCGCGCGCTGGCGCTGCTGGAGGGCCAACGGCCCGCGAAGCCCGACAAGGCGGCCAGGGGCGACAAGAGCGCCGAGGAGCGCGCCTGGGCCGTGCAGAACGCGCGGGCCATCGCCCAGGTCGGCACCCTGCACGCGTTCGACCTCGGCGAGGAGCACGTCCACGAGGCCATGCTGTACCGCGACCGGACCATGGCGGAGAACACGGTGTGGTGGCAGCGCAGGACCGGCGACCGGATGCTCCTGTCCGCGCACAACGGCCACATCGGCTACGAGACCACCGACCCGGCCCACTACCCGAGGCTCCAGGGCGAGTTCCTGCGGGACCTGCTCGGCAAGGAGTACGTGAGCGTCGGCACGACCTTCGGACGGGGCTCGTTCAACGCCAACGACACCGAGCGGCCGGGCGGGCCGATGCGGAAGTTCACGCTCGGCCCGCTGCCCGCCGACAGCAACGAGCACACCCTGGACCGGGTCTCCGAACGCCCCTACTACCTGGACCTGCGCACGGCGACCGGGGCCGCGCGCGCCTGGCTGGGCGGCACCCGCACCTCGCGGTCGATCGGCACGGCCTACCCGTGGCCCGGCTCCGAGGCCCCGCACCGGCTGGGCACCATGTACGACGTCCTGGTCCACTTCCCCCGCGTCACGGCCGCGCACCTGCGCTGATCCCCGGCGGCACCCGGACGTCCGGGCCGTGGCCGTCCCCCCGCGTCCGGCGGGACGCCGGGCGCATCCGCCGGGGAGCCGACGCGGCTCGTGGCGGCGGGCCGGATCGGCGCCGGGTGAGGAAGCGGCACGAGCGAGGGGCGGGGACCGCGGTCCCCGCCCCTCGCGATCCGTTCCCCGGTCCGTCTACCGGTGGGCGGGGAACTCCACCACCTGCTGGTACGTCGGCCGGTTCTGCCAGTGGATGGCCTTCTGGGTGATCCCGCCCAGCGCCCGGTGGACGATCGAGTCCGAGCACCACTGCTCGCCCGGCTTGCAGCTGCCGTCCCCGGGGTAGACCTCCGTGGCCGGTTCCGCCACGGCCTGCTTCAGGGCCGCGAGCAGCACGTCACGGCAGACGGTCCGGTCCCCGTCGCCGCAGTACGTCCGGGCCAGCGGTCCCTCGACCTCCTGTCCCAGGACCTGGCGCAGGTCCTTGTCGACGAAGCCCCACCAGCCGTACTGGAACGCCGATCCGCTGTGCGCCCCGCTCGGGCCGTGGCCGGCCGCCGGGGACTCGTCGGTGGCGAGGTTGGCGGTCAGCGCCCCGTACAGCTCGTTGCCGAGCCCGGGGGCGAACTCCGCCTCGACCAGCTTCGGCCACCACGCGTCCATGATCCGTACCGCGTCGGCGTGGCCGTACGCGTGCGATCCCGGAGCGGTCTCCCGGCGCTGTGATCCGGCCGCCCGCCAGGACTCCAGCTGCTGGACGGCGGTGTTCAGCTCCGGGTCGGTGACCGGTCCGGAGCGGATCACCTTCAGCAGTTCGGGCAGCAGCTGCTCGCCGCGCAGGTCGGTGACCGCGGCCTCGGCCATGGCCCGGGTCAGGGACGCCCGGGTCACCCCGCCCTCCTCGACGAGCTTCGCCACCCGGTCGTCCAGCAGGTCCCCGCGGTGCACCGCGCCGAACCCGAAGCCCGCCGTGGCGTACCCCTCGGCCTGCCGGTTGTTCCAGGAGACGTAGTAGTCCTGGCCGCTGGAGTGCGGGTGTTCGGCGAACGCGGTGTACTGGGCGGTGTTGCCGGCCGGGTCGTACCCCTGCCACTCGTAGGCCCGCTCGGCCCGCACCGGCAGCGCCGGGTCGACGCCCGCCGCGCGCACCGGGTTCATGCCGCTGTTGTAGTAGGCGGCGGTGCGGGAGTCCGCGTAGAACCAGTTGAAGGCGTAGTCGATGTTGCTCGCCGCCCGCTGGAAGGAGGCGGCGTCCTTGACGTAGTCCGGGTCGTTGAACATCTGGAAGCCGATGATCGAGTCGGCCTCGTGGCGGTAGGTGGTGCGCAGCGAGGTGTACGCGACGGGCCTGCCGCCGATGGTGGCGCGGTGGGTGACGATGCCGTAGTCCGTGCGCCTCACCTGCATCCGGTAGGAGCCGGCCGCCGTGGAGTCGGCGACGGTCGGCTTCCAGGAGTTGGTGTGCGACAGCGTCTCCATGGCGGTGCAGGTGCCCCGGTTCAGGTAGTGCGTGGACTCCTTGGTGGGCGTGGTGCCGTCGGGCTCGCACAGTTCGACGGCGTAGGTGTCGGTGATGTCCTGGCCGGCCGAGGTGGCGCTCCAGGCGTAGTCCTGGCCCCGGCCCATCTGGACGTACATGCCGACGCCGGCGAAGGAGACGCCGCGGGCGCTGATGCCGGGCCCCTGGAGTTCCTGGAGCATCATCAGCTGCGGGGCGAAGTAGCCGGTCTGCGGTCCGAACACGGCGATCGGGTTGCCGCTCGCGGTGTGCTTCCCGGAGACCAGCAGGGCGTTGGACATGCCGCGCTTCTGGGCGCCGGTGCCCGATCCGGGCAGCGAGCCCTCGGGGATGACGCCGTCGTCGTGGATGCCCTGGGCCTTCTTGAGCCCGGCCGGTGCCTCGACGGGCGCCTTCCGGTCGGTGCCCGCGGAGCCGGTGCGGTCGTGGATGAGGGGTTCGGCCGTGACGGACCCGGCGTCGGGGAGCGCGGTGCCGCGCGCCTGGTCGGGCTTGCGGGCGTACGGGAACGAGGTGCCGTCGTGCACCGTCAGCACGGCCTCGGGGTCCTCGCGCTGGCGGAACGACTCCCAGACCCTGGTGCCCTCGGCCACGCCGTACTTCTGCTGGGCGGCGAGCAGCGAGAGCGCCGCCTGCACCTCGCCGCCGCCCCCGCCGCCGAACTGGCCGCCGACCACGGAGGCGATGGAGATCA
This sequence comes from Streptomyces sp. NPDC006435, assembly GCF_040612315.1. Taxonomy (NCBI): domain Bacteria; kingdom Bacillati; phylum Actinomycetota; class Actinomycetes; order Kitasatosporales; family Streptomycetaceae; genus Streptomyces; species Streptomyces sp. NPDC006435. The sequence goes on along the minus strand of NZ_JBEXPY010000013.1, from coordinate 110,470 downwards.
GGTCGGTCAGCTTGAACGGCTGGATCTCGCCGACGTTGGTGATGGCGTCGATCTTGCCGGTGAGGACGTACTCGCCCGGGAAGTATCGGCCGTTCTTGGACTTCTCGCGGTACGCGTTGATGCCGTCGACGTACGCCTGGGCGTCGGCCATGGCCTGTTCGCCGCGGGCGCCCTCATGGGTCCTGATGTACTCGACCTGGGCCTCCAGGTCGGCCTCGGTGTACGGGGCCTGCGGCCAGAACTGCTGCTCCAGGCCCTGGTTGGCGAGCGCGCCGCCGGCGAACGAGGTCAGCTCGCCGCGCCCGATGTGCCGGAAGAGGTCCATCAGCCACAGCCGGTCCTGCCCGGCCGCGTACCCGGCCCCGAACTCGGTGCCGTAACGGGTGGTGCCCTTGATGTGCGGGACGCCGGACGCCTTGTCGCGGGTGATCGTGACGTCGCTGCGCGGCGAGGTGACGGACTCGACCTGGTCCTCGGGCACGCCGAACGAGGCGTCGTTGAAGAACTCGGTGAGCTTCTGGTCGGTGAGGCCGGTGTGCCCGGCCACCAGGCCGTTGTAGCGGTCGAGCTGGTCGTCGCTGTGGGCGGGGTGCGTGCCGATCGTCTTGTTGCCGAGGATCTCGACGAGGGTGGCGTTGCCGTTCTCGCCGGGGGGCAGGATGTCGTCGCACTGTCCTCGGCAGTAGTCGGTGACGGGTGCGGGTTCCGCGGCGGCCGCGCCGGACTGCGGCGAGGCCGCGAGCAGAGCGGCGCCGAGTGCGAGGACCGCCGCGACGGTGGCGGCTCTGAGCTTGACGGTGCGTGGGGGCATGAGCGCTCCTCCAAGTGGCCTGTGGGCCGGAGGTTACTGGCGGTAGGCCCCGCCGGTAAGATGAGCAACCGTCACATTTTCTGAATCATCACATGGCGCCGTTCCCCCCGGCCGCGCGATGCCGCGCCACCCTCCCGTCGGGCACCTCTTCGCCGTCCCGGGATCCAAATCGGGGGGCCGTACGTCAACTCATTGACACCGAAGTACGACGACGGCGAAGTACGAGCGACGGAGGTGGCAGTGCAATGGCCGGTTTTCGGAGTCTTGCGAGACAGGTCCGCGACCCGCGGAGCGATCTGGCACTGCGGCGGTATTCGCTGCGCAAGTGCCTGGAGAGGTTCGCGCCGTACGGGCACCGGGCGACCTGGCACCATCTGTGCGCCCGGCACGGCATCGAGCCCGAGGACCGCTCCCCCGACCCGGCGCGGCTGATCCGCGCGCTGGACGAGCTGGAAGCGGCGCGGGTGGTCTGGCTGGGCCACGAGGCGGGGTTCGCCGAACGCCGCAGACGGGAGAAGCACGACGGGCTGCGCAGACCCGGCGCGTTCGACGACTGGCACCGGCACGTCCGGGGCGGCCACGGGGTCGCCCGCTGCGCGGACCCGGCGGTGCACCCGTCGGCGCCGCTCGCCGAGGTGCTGCGCCGGCTGATCGCGGCCCTGGAGTCCGGGCCGGGCACGGCCTGCCCGGTGTGCGCGGGGACCGAGATGCACTGGCGGGAGGAGGGCGGGGACGGACCCGCCCCGGGACCGGTGTGCGCGGGGTGCGGGATCGTGGTGCCGCAGCCGGTGCTCACGCCGGGGACGCTGGCCGCGGCCCGGGGCGCGCGGCGCCGGGATCTCGCCTCGGTGGCATGACGCGCGGGGCCCGGCGGCACCTCCCCGGTGACGCCCGCCCGGCCCCGGCCCCCGGGGCTACGGGCAGTCGCCCGGCGGGCATTCGGGCGACGGGTTTTCAGTCGACGGGCGTTCGGTCGACGGGCGTTCGGTCGACGGGCGTTCCGGCATCAGGCGCGAACCGCTCATCCGCTGGCCGGAGATGTCGTTCGGGTTGGAGAGCACGCAGTTCTCCAACGACAGGCAGCCGCAGCCGATGCAGTCGGTGAGGTGGTCCCGCAGCCGGGCCAACTGCTTGATGCGCTCGTCCAGTTCGGAGCGCCAGGCCGCGGAGAGCCGTGCCCAGTCCTCGCGGTTCGGGGTGCGCTCCTCGGGAAGCTCGGCGAGGGCGTCCCGGATGGTGGCGAGCGGGATGCCCACGCGCTGCGCCGCCCGGATGAACGCGACCCTGCGCAGCGCGTCCCTGGCGTAACGGCGCTGGTTGCCGCTGGTGCGGCGGCTGCTGATCAGGCCCTTGGCCTCGTAGAAGTGCAGGGCCGAGACGGCCGCGCCGCTGCGCGCGGAGAGCTGTCCGACCGTGAGCTCGTGGAGCGTCTGTGGGATCTGGGGCACTCATCCAACCCTACTTGCCCGCCCACCCGGTGGTCCGTCGTTGACAGGAACGCACCCGCGAACCATGCTGAGCAAGCGCTTAGACAGTGCGCTCAGGGATGGCATGGAGCTGGAAGGGCAGGGACCGGGAACATGGCGGAGCCGAGGATCTTCACGTCCGCGCAGGAGCTGCGCGACGGTGTGGGCGAGCAACTGGGGCACAGCGACTGGCTTGAGGTCGACCAGAAGAGGATCGACCTCTTCGCCGAGGCCACCGGCGACCATCAGTGGATCCACGTGGACCCGGAGCGGGCCGCGTCCGGACCGTTCGGCACGACCATCGCCCACGGCTACCTCACGCTCTCGCTGCTGCCCGCGCTCGTCCCGCAGGTCATGCGGGTCGAGGGCATGAAGATGGGCATCAACTACGGGACGAACAAGGTCCGTTTCCCCTCCACCGTGCCCGTGGGCTCGCGGCTGCGCGCGAGCGCCGTCCTGACGGGCGTCGAGGAGGCCGGGGGCGGCGTGCAGGTCACCGCCGTCGTCACGGTCGAGCGCGAGGGCGGCGACAAGCCTGTGTGCGTGGCCGAGTCGGTGTCGCGCTACTACTTCTGACGACCTCCGCCGCGCCCCGCGCCTTTGCCCGCGGCGGCGCGGCACCCCCGGTGCCGCACGAACCCGTGCGGCACACCCGGCATCACACGAACCCGTGCGGCACACATCCGGCGTCGCGCGAACCCCGTGCGGCACACCCGGCGGCGCGCCGCGCGGCCGTCACCGCTCGGCGCCGACCATGCGCAGCACGAGGCCCGCGTAGAGCTCGCCGACCTCGTCCGGCGTCCGACTGCCCTGCTCGTTGAACCAGCGCGCCACGTCGATGCAGAGCGAGAGCACCGCGAGCGTGGTGCCCGGCACGTCGGGGACGTCGAACTCCCCCGCCCGCACCCCCTCACCGATGATCCGGCGGACCACGGCGTCACTCCTGCGGCGCAGGCCGACGATCTCGGCGCGGTGCTCCTCGCCGAGGGCGTCGAGTTCGTACTGGACCACGCGGGCGGTGGTGTGCCGCTCGGCGTGCCAGCGGACGAAGGAGCGCACGGCCTCGGCCAGCCGCTCGGCCGCCGTGCCGCCGCCGTCGGCGGCCGCCTCCAGGACGGACAGCGCCCGGTCGTGGCCGATCCGGCTGATCCGGTGGAGCAGCTCTTCCTTCGTCTTGTAGTGGATGTAGAGCGCGGCGGGACTCATCCCCGCCCGGCCCGCGATGTCACGGGTGGTGGTGGCGTGGTACCCGCGCTCGGCGAAGGCGTCGACGGCGGCGACGAGCAGCCGCCTGGCCGCCTCGGGCGTCACCTCGGCCCACGGCGCGTCGCCGTCGGTCTCCTCCGCCGTGCTCATCGTCCCTCGCCCCTCTCATCAGCAGGACGAACACCATACCGCGCCCCTGAGCAAGCGCTTAGGGTCCGGGGGCGGTGCTCGGGGGCCGGGGTCCGGGACGGGCCGGGGCCCCCGGGCGGATCAGAGCTTCTGGAAGGGGTCGTGCTCGGCGAGGATCTTCTCCAGCCTGGCCTGGTCGACCCGGCTGACGATCCGCCCCGCCTCCTGGCGGTCCCTGATGACCTTGGCCAGGGTGAAACAGGAGGTGACGAGGTAGAGGACTCCGATCGCGAGGAACCCGCGGACCCAGGCGTCGGCGTCCAGGGAGTAGATACCGAGGGCCACCGCGCCCATCGCCACTCCGAAGGAGGCGACGGCCTGGCCGTAGAAGGCCGCGGTGCCCTGCTGCTTGACGGTTGTTGTCTCGCTCATGCCGCCAGCATCGGGCGGAGTGGCGTGCGCCACATCCGTTCCCGTACTCAGTCCGCTACTCAGACTCCCGTTCGAAGCCGCTCGGGCGGGCGGCGGGTCAGAAGGCGGAGACCCCCGTCAGCGCGCGGCCGATGATCAGCTTCTGGATCTGGCTGGTGCCCTCGTACAGGGTCATCACCCGGGCGTCGCGCAGCAGCTTGCCGACCGGGTACTCGTCGATGTAGCCGTAACCGCCGAAGACCTGGAGGGCGTTGTTGGCGGCGCGGACGGCCGCCTCGGAGGCGAAGAGCTTCGCCTTGGACGCGGCGGTGGCGAAGTCCTCGCCGCGGTCCACGAGGTCGGCCACCCGCCAGGTCAGCAGCCGGGCGGCGTCGACGTCCACGGCGATGTCGCTGATGAGTTCCTGGACGAGCTGGTGGCCCGCGATGGGGCGGCCGAACTGCTCGCGCTCGCCCGCGTAGCCCACGGCGGCGTCGAGGGCGGCCCGCGCGATGCCGACGCAGCCGGCCGCGACCGACATCCGCCCCTTGGTCAGGGCGGACATGACGATCGAGAAGCCCTTGCCCTCCGGCCCCAGGAGCGCGGAGGCGGGCACCCGGACGCCCTCCAGGACCAGTTCGGCGGTGGCCTGACCGCGCAGGCCGAGCTTGCCGTGGATGGCGCGCCGGGTGAGGCCGGGGGCGTCGGCGGGAACCAGGAAGGCGGATATGCCCCTGTGGCCGGGGGCTCCGCCGGTGCGGGCGAAGAGCAGCACCACGTCGGCCCAGGTGCCGTTGGTGATGAACATCTTGGTGCCGTCGATGACGTACGAGTCGCCGTCCCGGACCGCCCTCGTCGTCAGGTTCCCGGCGTCCGAGCCGGTGCCGGGCTCGGTGAGGCCGAAGCAGCCGATCGCCTCGCCCGCGGTGAGCCTCGGCAGCCAGTGCCGCTTCTGCCCCTCGTCGCCCCAGGCCGCGATGGTCTTGGCGACCAGGCCGAGGGAGACGGAGACGATGCCTCGGACCGAGGAGTCGCCGCGCCCCAGCTCCTCGGTGACCAGGCAGTACGCGAGGTGGTCGCCGCCCGAGCCGCCGTACTCCTCGGGGACGGTCAGCCCGAGGAAGCCCACGGAGCCCAGCTTCCCGACGATCGACCTGTCGACGTTCTCCGCCCGGTCCCACTCCACGACGTGGGGGGACACCTCGCGGGCGACGAAGTCCTCGGCGAGCCGGCGGACGGCTTCCTGTTCCTCGCTGAGCTCCAGGTTCATCCTTGACTCCCACTTTTAATTAGCACTGCTAGTTTTAAGTTCGCAGGCCCTACTATGTGCCGCATGGCCCGACCGCGCAAGCCCCTCCTCAGCCGAGACCGGATCGTCGAGACGGCGAGCGCGCTCGTGGACGCCGAGGGGCTCGACGCCGTCTCCACCCGTCGGCTCGCCGCCGAACTCGGGGTCAGCGGGCCCTCGCTCTACAACCACTTCCGCAACAAGGACGAGATCCTGGACGCGGTCGCGGACGCCGTGTCCGCCCAGGTCGACCTGTCGATGTTCGACGAGTCGGACACCCGCGACTGGCGGGCCGCCCTGCACGACTGGGCCGTCTCCTACCGTGCGGCGCTCTCCGCGCATCCGCACATCGTCCCGGTGCTCGCCCGGGGGCCGGGCCGCCGTCCGGCCGGCCTCCGGGTCGCCGACGCGGTCTTCGGCGCGATGGTCCGGGCCGGCTGGCCGCCCGCCCAGGCCACGTACATCGGGGCCCTGATGCGCTACTTCGTCACCGGCTCGGCGCTCGGCTCGTTCGCCCGCGGCTTCGTGGACGACGAGACGGCGTACGACCCCGCCGACTACCCGCACCTCGGCCGGGCCCATCTGCTGGCCGAGCGCCGCCAACAGGTCGACGAGGGGGCGTTCGAGACCGGGCTGCGGGCCCTGGTCGACGGCCTCTCGCTCCAGTACGGACTGCTGGCGCCCGACAGGACGGTTCGGCCGGCGCCGAAGCGTCCCTGACGCATCCTGGTCCCCATGGCACGCATGGCACACCCCGACCCGGCCGCGCCCCGGCTGGCCGCCCTGGCCGCGCTCCTCGCCGACGAGACCCGCGCCACCTTCTGCCTCGCCCTGCTCGACGGCCGCGCCTGGACCGCGGGCGAGCTGGCCCGGCACGCCTCCGTGGCGCCGTCGACCGCCAGCGAACACCTCGGCAGGCTCGTCGCCGGGGGGCTGCTGGCCGAGGAGCGGCAGGGCCGCCACCGCTATCTGCGGCTCGCCGGCGAACGCGTCGCGCACCTCGTCGAGGACCTGGCGGCCCATGCCTCCCCCGGCCCCGCCCCCACGCGTCCGCGGAGCCTGGGCGCGGCGACCGCCGACCGGGCGCTGGCCCGCGGCCGCACCTGCTACGACCACCTCGCGGGGCGGCTCGGCATCGCGATCGCCGACGCGATGACCGTACGGGGGCTGCTCCGGCAGGACACCGGCTTCGCCCTGACCGACGACGGCCTGCGCTGGTTCGACGGGCTGGGCATCGGGCTGGATCCGCGGTCGCGGCGTCCACTGGCGCGGAGCTGTCTGGACTGGACGGAGCGCAGGGCGCACCTGGCGGGTGCGGCGGGCGCCGCGCTGTGCCGGTACGCGCTGGAGGCTCGGTGGTGCGTGCGGATCGGGTCCGGGCGCGCGGTGCGGGCCACCGCGGAGGGCGAACGGGCGCTGCGCGAACATCTCGGCATCGACCCGGAGTCGATTCGGTAGGTACCGAACGGTCGCGGCCCTACGGTCGGGGCATGACGACGACACCCTCCCCCGCGGCGCCCCGTGACTGGCGGGCCCCCGCCGCCGCCTGCACCACCGTCGTGCTGTGGGCCTCCGCCTTCGTCTCCATCCGCAGCGCGGGGGACGCCTACTCGCCCGGCGCGCTCGCCCTCGGCCGGCTGCTCTCGGGCACCCTGGCGCTGGGCGTCCTGCTGGTGCTGCGGCGCGAGGGGCTGCCGCCGCGGGCCGCCCGGCCGGGGATCATCTGGTCCGGGCTGCTCTGGTTCGGCCTCTACATGGTGGTCCTCAACTGGGGCGAGCGGCAGGTGGACGCGGGCACGGCCGCGATGGTGGTGAACATCGGCCCCCTCCTGATCGCGCTGCTCGGCGCCGGGGTGCTGGGCGAGTCGCTGCCCGGCAGGCTGATCGCGGGCATGGCGGTGTCGTTCGCGGGCGCCGTCGTGGTCGGGTTCTCGATGTCGGGGCGCGGCGGTGCCCCGGTGTTCGGCGTGGCGCTCTGCGTGCTGGCCGCGGTGGCGTACGCGGCGGGGGTGGTGCTCCAGAAGCCCGCGCTGCGGCACGGCTCCGCGCTCCAGGTCACGACGTTCGGCTGCCTGGTCGGCACGGTGGCCTGTCTGCCGTTCTCCGGCGCGCTGGTCTCCGAGGCCGCCGACGCGCCCCTGTCCGCCACCCTGAACATGGTCTACCTGGGGCTCTTCCCGACCGCGCTGGCCTTCACGACCTGGGCCTACGCGCTGGCCAGGACCACCGCCGGACGGATGGGCGCCACCACCTACGCCGTGCCCGCGCTGGTGGTGCTGATGTCCTGGCTGGTGCTGGACGAGGTGCCCGCGCCGCTCACCATCGGCGGGGGACTGCTCTGCCTGGCAGGGGTGGCGGTCTCCCGGACCCGTACGCAGACTGGCCTGACGCAAAAGGATCCGGCGCAGCCTGCGGAAGGACACCGAGATGACACGGAGCGCCAAGCGACCGAGCGGCCGCGGTAGCGCCGCGAAGGCGGCGGCCGAGGACCGGAAGGACATGTCGGACGCCCTCGCCGACGCGGCCCGCCACGGCGGTCCCGGACTCTCGGGCTTCGCCGTGGCCGACAGCGGCGACGACGACCCGGTCCTGGTGACGCCCGAGGGCCGGCCCCGGGACGCCTGGCGCGAGGACTACCCGTACTCCGTCAAGCTCGGCCGCAGGAGGTACGAGAAGTCCAAGCGCGCCCTGCAGATCGAACTGCTCAAGCTCCAGCACTGGGTGAAGGACCGCGACGAACGCCTCGTCATCCTCTTCGAGGGGCGGGACGCGGCGGGCAAGGGCGGCACGATCAAGCGCTTCACCGAGCATCTCAATCCCCGTGGCGCGCGGGTGGTGGCGCTGGAGAAGCCCACCGAACGCGAGCGCACCCAGTGGTACTTCCAGCGGTACACGGCCCATCTGCCGTCCGCCGGGGAGATCGTGCTGTTCGACCGGTCCTGGTACAACCGGGCGGGTGTGGAGCGGGTGATGGGGTTCTGCACCACCCGCGAGTACCTCGAGTTCATGCACCAGGCACCGGGCTTCGAGCGGATGCTCGCCCGGGACGGCATCCATCTGGTGAAGTTCTGGTTCTCGGTCTCCCGCAACGAGCAGCGCAACCGGTTCATGATCCGTCAGATCGATCCGGTGCGGCAGTGGAAGCTCAGCCCGGTCGACCTCGCCTCGCTCGACAAGTGGGACGCGTACACCGAGGCCAAGGAGCTGATGCTGTTCCACACGGACACGGCGGACTCGCCCTGGACCGTGGTGAAGAGCAACGACAAGAAGCGGGCCCGGCTGGAGGCGATCCGGCACGTGCTGCACCGCTTCGACTACCCGGACAAGGACACGGACGTGGTGGGCGAACCCGATCCGCTGATCGTCGGCCCGGCCTCCCGGCTCTTCGAGCAGGGCGAGATGGACGCCCGGCTGCTCACCACGGAGCGCGCGGAGACCGGGCCGACGGGCTGAGCGCCGGGGCGACGGGTTACCCGAACACCACGAGTGCGCGGCCGCCCCTGCCCGCGATCATGTCGTCGAAGGCGGCCGGGATGCCGTCCAGCCCGATCCGTCCGGTGACCATCATGGAGAGGTCGAACCTGCCCGCCCGGATGTGTTCGGCGAGGACGGGCAGGTCCCGGGCCGGGTCGCTGTTGCCGTACACGCAGCCGGTCAGCGAGCGGCCCCAGTGGAAGATCTCCAGGGCGTTGAAGGACACCTGCTGGTCCTTGCCGCCGATGCCGACGACCGTGGTGCGGCCGCCGCGGCGGGTGGATTCCCAGGCGCCGCGGATGGTGACCGGGCGGCCGACGCACTCGACGGCGACGTCGGCCCCCTGGCCGCCGGTGAGCCTGCGGATCTCGCGCGGAGTGGTGTCGGAGGCGACGACGTAGTCGGTGGCGCCCGCCCGCCGGGCCAGCTCCTCCTTCTCCGGCGACACGTCCACGGCGATGATCCGCGAGGCGCCCGCGATCCGGGCGGACTGGAGCACCGCGAGGCCGACGCCCCCGACGCCGAACACCACGACGGACTCGCCGGCCCGGACCCGGGCGCTGTGGTGGACCGCGCCGTATCCGGTGAGGACCGCGCAGCCGAGCAGGGCGGCGTCGGTGAGCGGGATGCCAGCCGGGGCGGGCAGTACGCAGTTCGCGGCGACCACGGTCTCCTCGGCGAACGCCGCCACGTTCAGCCCGGGGTGGAGTTCGGTGCCGTCGGCGGTGCGGGCGTGGATGCCGGCCGCGCCGGCCAGGGCGTTGGCGCAGAGCCAGACCTCGCCGATCCCGCAGTGGTGGCAGTTTCCGCAGGACGGGGCCCAGTTGAGCACGACGCCGTCACCGGGCGCGACATGGGTGACGCCCTCGCCGACCGCGACGACGGTGCCCGCTCCCTCGTGCCCGAGGACCGCGGGGACGGGCACCCGCATGGTGCCGTCGGACAGCGAGAGGTCGGAGTGGCAGACGCCCGCGGCGGCGAGCGCGACCCGCACCCGGCCGGGGCCGGGTTCCGGGAGTTCGATGTCGGTGATCTCCAGCGGGGCTTTGACGGCGGGCAGTACGGCGGCGCGGACCACGAACGGGCTCCTCGACGATCGACGGGACTGGACCGGGCGTGCGGGTGGTGCGGGTGGCGGCAGGGCCAAAAGGGGGTCAGAACTGGAGGGACTTGGTCTGGAGGTACTCCGCGAGGCCGTGCGGGCCGAGTTCGCGGCCGACGCCGGACTGCTTGTAACCACCGAACGGGGCGAGCGGGTTGAACCGGCCGCCGTTGATGTCCACCTGCCCGGTGTCCATCCGGCGGGCGAAGGCCACGGCCGTGGCGTCGTCGGCGGCCCAGACGGCGCCCGCGAGCCCGTACACGGTGTCGTTGGCGATCCGCAGGGCGTCGTCCTCGTCCTCGTACCGCAGGATCGAGAGGACGGGGCCGAAGATCTCCTCCCGGGCGATGGTCATCTCCGGGGTGACGTCGGCGAACACGGTGGGGCTGACGTAGCAGCCCTTCTCCCGCGGGGCGTCGGGGCCGCCCACCACGAGCCGGGCGCCCTCCTCGACGCCCTTCTCGATGTAACCGCGCACCCGGGCCTGCTGCTCGGCGTTGACGAGGGGGCCGATGCGGTCGCCGTACTTGCCGGCCGCCTCCGCGGCGAGCGCGACCGCCTCGTCGTACTGCGAGGTGTGCACCAGCATGCGGGTCCAGGCGCTGCACGTCTGGCCGGAGTTGCCCATGACGTTCGCGACGCCGACGGCGACGGCCCTGGCGAGGTCCGCGCCCGGCAGGATGACGTTGGCGGACTTGCCGCCCAGTTCGAGGGCGACGCGCTTGACGGCCGCGCCGGCCGCGGCGCCGATCCGCCTGCCGACGGCGGTGGAGCCGGTGAACGAGACCAGGTCGACGCCGTCGTGCCCGGCCAGGGCCTGTCCGGCGACCGGTCCGAGCCCGGTGACCAGGTTGAACACGCCCGCCGGGACGCCCGCCCCGTGGACGGCCTCGGCGAAGAGCTGAGCGGTCAGCGGGGTGTCCTCGGCGGGCTTGAGGACGATCGTGCAGCCCGCCGCGAGCGCGGGGGCCACCTTGGCCACGATCTGGTGGAGCGGGTAGTTCCACGGGGTGATCGCGCCGACCACGCCGACCGGCTCGGCGTACACGGTGGAGTTGCCGATCCGCTCCTCGAAGGCGTACGAGGCGGCGAGCTCGGCGTACGAGCCCGCCACCTTGACCGGCAGCCCCGTGTGCACCGACTGCGAGAACGGCAGCGGCGCGCCGAGTTCGGCGGTGACGGTCCCGGCGATCTCGTCCTGGCGGGCCACCAGCTCGTCGCGCAGCGCGGCGATCCGCGCGGCCCGCTCGGCGGGTGCGGTGGCCGCCCAGCCGGGGAGCGCGGCGCGGGCGGCCCGTACCGCGGCGTCGACGTCCTCGGCGGTGCCCGCCGGGACATGGGCGATGACCTGCCCGTCCGCGGGGTTCACGACCTCGATCGTGTCCTGTCCCGCGGCGGGCCGCCAGGCGCCGTCGATGTACATGCCGTCGTGGGCCTTCATGGCTGTTCCTCCCGGACGCGGTTGCGGCGATGTCGCCCGCCCCAAACTAGCGCCGTTAGTTTTGTGGCGCCAGAGACGCCCGTCACGCCCGCCGCGCCCGGTGGAACGTTCGTGCTCAGCCCAGTTCCGCGGTTTCGTGGCCGGGGTTCTCGAACTGGGTCCGGTACAGCTCCTCGTACCGGCCGCCCGCCGCGAGGAGTTCGTCGTGCGTGCCCCGTTCCACGATCCGCCCGCTCTCCACGACGAGGATGAGGTCGGCCGCCCGCACGGTGGAGAGCCGGTGGGCGATCACGACCGCGGTGCGTCCGGCGAGGGCTTCGGTCAGCGCCTCCTGGACGGCCGCCTCGGAGGTGTTGTCCAGGTGGGCGGTGGCCTCGTCGAGGATGACGACACGCTGGCGGGCGAGCAGCAGGCGGGCGATGGTCAGCCGCTGGCGTTCGCCGCCGGAGAGCCGGTAGCCGCGTTCGCCGACGACGGTGTCGAGCCCGTCGGGCAGCGAGGCGACGAGGCCGTCCAGGCGCGAGCGGCGCAGGGCGTCCCAGAGTTCCTCCTCGGTGGCGCCGGGGCGGGCGAGCAGCAGGTTGGCGCGGACCGACTCGTGGAAGAGGTGGCCGTCCTGGGTGACCATGCCGAGGGTGTCGCGCAGGGTGTCGGCGGTCAGGTCGCGCACGTCGATGCCGCCGATGCGCACCGTTCCCCCGTCCGTGTCGTACAGGCGCGGCAGCAGTTGCGCGATGGTCGACTTGCCCGCGCCGGACGAGCCGACGAGCGCCACCGTCTGTCCGGGTTCGGCGCGGAAGGAGACGCCGCGCAGCACTTCGCCGCTGTCGCGGGTGTCGAGGGTCGCGACGTCCTCCAGCGAGGCGAGCGAGACCTTGTCGGCGGACGGGTAGCCGAACCTGACCCGGTCGAACTCCACGGAGACCGGGCCGTCCGGGACGGTCCGCGCGTCCGGCTTCTGGTCGATGAGCGGTTCCAGATCGAGGACCTCGAAGACCCGCTCGAAGCTGACGAGGGCGCTCATCACCTCGACGCGGGCCCCGGCGAGGGCGGTGAGCGGCGCGTAGAGCCGGGTCAGGAGGAGGGCCAGGGCGACGACCGCACCCGCGTCCAGCTGTCCGCGCAGCGCGTAGTGGCCGCCGAGCCCGTAGACCAGGGCGAGGGCGAGGGCCGACACGAGGGTGAGGGCGGTGATGAACGCGGACTGGGCCATGGCCGTGCGGACGCCGATGTCACGGACCCGGCCCGCTCGGGCGGCGAACTCGGCGGACTCGTCGGCGGGCCGGCCGAAGAGCTTGATCAGGGTGGCGCCGGGGGCGGAGAACCGCTCGGTCATCCGGGTGCCCATCGCGGCGTTGTGGGCCGCGGCCTCCCGCTGGAGCCTCGCCATCCGGCTGCCCATCCGGCGGGCCGGCAGGACGAAGACCGGCAGCAGCACCAGCGCGAGCACGGTGATCTGCCAGGAGATGGAGAGCATGACGCCGAGGGTGAGCAGCAGCGTCACGATGTTGCTGACGACGCCGGACAGGGTGTTGCTGAAGGCGCGCTGGGCGCCGATGACGTCGTTGTTGAGGCGGCTGACGAGGGCGCCGGTGCGGGTCCGGGTGAAGAACGCGATCGGCATGCGCTGCACGTGGTCGAAGACGGCCGTGCGCAGGTCGAGGATCAGCCCTTCGCCGAGGTTCGCCGAGAGCCAGCGGCTGACCAGGCCGAGCGCGGCCTCCGCGACGGCGATCACCGCGATGAGCAGGGAGAGGCCGGTGACGGTGCCCGACTCCTCGCCCGCGACGATCGCGTCGACGACACGTCCCGCGAGGATCGGGGTGGCGACCGCGAGAAGCGCCGTCACCACGCTCAGGACCAGGAACTGGACGACCCGGCGCCGGTGCGGCCGGGCGAAGGCGGCGATGCGCCGCAGGGTGGCCCGGTCGAAGGGACGCCGGTCGGTCTGCGCGTTCATGACGTTGTGGAGCTGTGTCCACGCCGTGGTTTCCATGCTCATGCAAAGAACGTACGACCTCCAGTGGACTTGAGGTCAACACGGATTCCGCGGCGGGGACACGGTCGCCCGACCGCCGGTACGGAGCGGGCTCCGGCCGGTCCTGTCGCGTGCCGGGATGCCGGGGCCGGCTCCGATCGGTCCTGCCGTGCGACCGCGCCGGGCGTCCCCCGGGTGTCAGGCGCGGTTCCGGTCGGCGGGGCGCCGCCGGGGCGCGGGTACGGCGGCGGGGGCCGGGTCGTCCTCCCGGGGGCGGTCCCCGCGCGCCCCGAGCCCGGCCGCCGCGAGCAGGAGCACGCCGAGCATGACGAACGGCGCCGCGGTGCCGGCCACCCCGGCGATCAGCCCGGCGGAGGCGGGGGCCGCGACCTGCCCGAGGCGGTTCCCGGTCAGCCGCAGGGCGAGGGCGGTGGAACGGGCCTCCGGCGGGGCGGCCCGGACGACGGTGGTCATCGAGAGCGGCTGGCCGACCCCCAGGCAGAAGCCGAGCACGGCGAGCATCACGGCCAGGGCCGCCACCGGGACGGGCAGGGCGATGCCCGCGCAGAGCACCCCCGCCAGCAGGCAGGTCGTGGTGAGGAGCGCCGTGCGGCCGAGGACCCGGAGCATCGGGGTCATCACCAGCCGGCAGGCGATGGTGGCCGCGGCGCGCAGGCTGAGCAGCAGCCCGACGGTGGCGGGGGCGATGCCCCGGTGCTCGCCGACGACGGGCAGGTATGCGGTGAGGATGTCGGTCGCGGAGAGCACGGCGAGGCTGATGAAGATCCCGGCCGGGACTCCCCGGGAGCGCAGGATCCGCCCGACGGGGACCCTGGCGGGGCTCTCCGCGCGGCGGGCCGCGGCCCCGGTCCGGTGCTCGATGCGCCGGAGCGAGCCGAGGGAGACCGCGGCGACGGCCGCCGAGACGATCAGGGCGAGGGCGCTCGTCCGCGCCATGGCGCCGTCCCGTTCGGAGATCAGGTACCCGGCGGCGATCGGGCCGACGAGCTGGCCGAGGGAGGCGCCGATGGTGAAGTGCCCGAAGTTGCGGTCCTGTTCGGCGGGGGCGGACTGCCGGGCGACGAGCGACTGGGCCCCGATGACGAAGCAGAGGTGGCCGAGCCCCATGACACCGCTCCAGGCGGCCATCGCCGGCAGGGAGCCCGCCGTGCCGCTGAGGGCGCAGCCGCCCGCGATGAGGACGACACCGAACGGCAGCAGGGGCGCGCACCGGCCGTGGTCGGTGCGCCGGCCGAGCGGGACGGCCGCGAAGAGCGGGAGGAGCGCGTACACACCGGCGATCACACCGATCGCGCGCGCGTCCGCACCCAGCGCGAGAGCCCGGTAGGAGACGGCGGGCCGCGCCATCGACACCGCCCCCTGCGCGAAGGCGAAGGCGATGACGAGGCGCAGCAGCCAGCCCCTGCCGGGCTTCCGGGTGTGCGGCACGGTCAGACGATGCCGAACAGGAGACCGGCGGCGAGCACCACCAGCGAGGTGAGCGCGGCCCACTTGACGGTGAACCTGGTGTGGTCGCCGAACTCGACCTTCGCCATGCCGACGAGGACGTAGACGGCCGGGACCAGCGGGGACGACATGTGCAGGGGCTGGCCGACCAGGGAGGCGCGGGCGATCTCCAGCGGGGAGACGCCGTGGGCCGCACCTGCCTCGGCGAGCACCGGGACGACGCCGAAGTAGAAGCCGTCGTTCGACATGAAGTACGTCAGCGGGATGCTCAGGACGCCGGTGACGATCGCCATGTGCGGGCCCATGCCCTCGGGGATCGCGCCGACCAGCCAGTCGGCCATGTGCTCGACCATGCCCGTGCCGGAGAGGACGCCGGTGAAGACCGCGGCGGCGAAGACCATGCCGGAGACGTTGAGGACGTTGTCGGCGTGGGCGGCGATGCGGGCCCGCTGGTCGGGCATGTGGGGGAAGTTGACGGTGAGGGCGAGGGCGGCCCCGAGCAGGAACAGCACCGGGATCGGCATCAGTTCCATGATCATCGCGGTGAGCAGCGCGACGGTGAGGGCCGCGTTGAACCAGTACAGCTTGGGGCGCAGGGTGGGCCGGTTCGGGTCCAGGCCCTTGAAGCCCTCGTCCACGTCCTGCTCCGCGCTCTCCGCGTCCTCCGCGCTCCCGCCCGTGCCGGTACCGGTTCCGGTGCCCCGGTCCGCTCCGCCGGAGGCCTTGCGGGCGCGGTCGCCGCCGCCCGCCGCGACGAGCACGGTCTCCGGCTCGGTGACCGTCTCCACGGCCGGTGCCCCGTCGAGGGTGAGCATGCCGATCCGCTTGCGCTCGCGACGGCCGAGCACGACGGCGAGGAGCAGCACGGCGGCCAGTCCGACGCCGAGCGCCGGGATCATCGGGACGAAGATGTCGCCCGCGTCGAGCTTGAGCGCGGTGGCGGCGCGGGCGGTGGGGCCGCCCCAGGGAAGGGTGTTCATGACGCCGTTGGCGGTGGCGGCGACACCGGTCATCACGACCAGGCTCATCTTGAGGCGCTTGTAGAGCGGATACATCGCCGAGACGGTGATCATGAACGTGGTGGAGCCGTCGCCGTCGAGCGAGACGATCGCGGCGAGCACCGCCGTGCCGACGACGATCCGCATCGGGTCGGCCTTGCAGAAGCGCAGGATGCCCCGCACGATCGGGTCGAAGAGGCCGACGTCGATCATCACGCCGAAGTAGACGATGGCGAACATCAGCATCGCGGCGGTCGGGGCCAGGTTGCCGACGCCGTCTATGACGTAGTCGCCGAGCTTCGCGCCCTGTCCGACGGCGACGCAGAACAGTGCGGGGATCAGGACCAACGCCGCGATCGGCGACATCTTCTTCATCATGATCAGGACCAGGAAGGTCGCAATCATGGCAAAGCCGAGGATTGTCAGCATGTGGGATACCTATCGCTCACCCTTGAACTCCCACCGGAGTCGGCGGTGCGGATGACGTTAGGGCTCGCCTCGCGGCGTTAACAAGATGTTGACATGCGAGCAATACGAGCAAAACCCCAGGTCAACGTGGTGTTCACCCGGCGGGTGCAATCCGGCCCCGCTCGCGCGGTTCAGTCCAGGAGCCGTGCCAGGTAGGCCCGCAGCAGGATGCGGGTCTCGGCGACGATGACCGGATCGCCCTCCGGGTCGCTGCGGAACGCGAGTCTGAGGACGGCGTCGGCGGCCTCGACACAGACCAGGATGGTGCGGAGCCGCTCCTCCTCGGGGGCCTGGCCGAGGTACCCGGAGAGCAGTTCGGCGAGCCGGCCGGCGACCCGGCGGTTGGCGTCGTCGGCGGGGTCGTCGACGGGGGCCGGCACACCGAAGTCGACCAGGGCGAAGCCGGCCAGGGACCGCTTCATGGCCAGGTACTCGTCCAGGACGGCGTCGATGGCGCTGCGCCAGTCGGTGGTGGGGATGGTGGCCAGGCGGTCGGTGACGCGTTCGGCGAAGCTGTCCAGGTTGCGCCGGGCCAGCGCGTCGGTCAGCGCGCGCTTGTTGGAGAAGAAGCGGTAGACGGAGCCGATGGGCACTTCGGCGCGCACGGCCACGGCCCGGGTGGACAGCTGCTCGTAGCCGGTCTCGTCGAGGAGCTCGGCGCAGGCGTCGAGTATCCGGGCGAGGCGTTCGGCGCTGCGCTGCTGCACGGGGGCGCGACGGAGGTTCGTGTTGACGTGGGACACGGGCTCCATGATGCCGTGGGTCTCCTCTGCAACGGGTGGCCGACCTCCGTCGATGCTCACACGATGAGCAACGAAAGCCCTCCGACGGTATAGGTGATCATCAGGATCAGCAGCGGGAGCTGCCCCGCGACGGCGCGGCCGGGCGGGAAGAGGCGTACGGACCGGTCGTGGGCGGCGACGACGCCGAGCACGTGGCCGATGACGATCGCGAGGACCTGGAGCGTGGCGACGCCGCCGGGTCCCAGGGGCGGATCGGGCGGGGCGGGGCCGTCGGCGCCGAACGCCATCATGACGGTGCGCGGTCCCTCGGTGACGAAGAGCGTGAAGTAGTGGGCGACGAGGTAGCCGAGGGCGATCGGGACGAGCGAGTGCGCGAAGGAGGTGAGCGGGTGGCGGATCCGGCCGGATATCAGCCGGACGGCCCCGGAGCACAGGGCGTAGAGGGTGGCGACGAGGGCGACGGCGGCCAGGAGGCCGAGCGTGGCCGCGGCGGTGCGGCCCAGGGGCGAGGTCTGGACGGTGGTGATCCAGGAGGGGGAGTCGGAGAAGCCGTCGTAGGCGGTGGAGCCGAGCATGACGCAGACGGTGGCGACGAGCCCGGACAGCTGCGGGGTGGCGTCGAGGCCGTTGAACGGGGAGCGGAGCACGAGCCGGCCGTCGGCGGGGCGGCGGCCGAGCGGGGAGAGCCGGGCGAGCAGGCCGGAGTAGACCTCGAAGGCGTCCGCGTGGTCGAACCATCCGGCGCCGTGGCGGGCGGCGCCCGCGAGCTGGACGGCGGTGTGCAGGGCGAGGAAGAGCAGCAGGGTGGTGGCCGACGCGGGGTCGGGGGCGACGAGTTCGAGCCAGGTGAAGGCGAGGAGCCCGGCCGCGGCGGGCCACAGCCCGAGCCGGGCGGGCAGGGGACGCCCCTCCTCCGGGTCGCGGCGGAGCAGCCGGCAGGCGGCGAGGTGGACGGTGCGCAGCGGGTTGACCAGCCGCCAGACGGGGCCGAGGAGGAGCGAGGCGGGGACCAGCCCGACCCAGAGGAGCACGTACACGGCGCCGGGGGCCGGGTTGCGCTCCGGGTCGTCCGGCCCGAGGAGGAGGTGGAGCACGACGAACAGCCCGGCGGCGAGTCCCAGGACGCGCAGGGCGGTACGGGTGGGGCGGGCGTCGGCGAGGCGCTGGACGGCGGCCGGGACCGGACGGCCCGCCCGGTCGCCGCGGAACCGCGAGGCGGACCAGAGCAGGCCGAGCGCGAGGAAGGAGACGAAGAGCGCGGTGAAGGCTCCGGCGAAGGCGTAGAAGGGGGACAGCGGCAGGTCGTGCTGGGCGCCGATGCCGTGGGCGAGGGCGGTCACCGTACGACGAGTTGGGTCAGGAGCAGTTCGGACTCGTGCGTCTCGACCTCGAAGAGCCCGCTGCGGTCGGCGGTGAAGGTCAGGGTGACGGTGCGGCCCGCGGGCAGCCGGGCCTCCTTGTCGTAGCCGTGGACGTGGAGACTGTCGGCCCGGTCGCTGCGGACGCGCAGCCGTACGGTCCCGCCCTTCTCGACCTCGGTGCGGCCGGGGGCGGGGCTGACCCTGCCGCGGGAGACGGTGATCTCCAGGTCCGTGTCGGGCCGGGGCTCCTCGGAGCGGGTCGTGCCCGGGGCCGGCTTCGCGGAGGAGGCGGCGAGGGAGGCGCCGGCCCGGACGGGGGCGCCGTTCACGGCCCAGGCGGTGTGGTCGTCGGCGTAGAGCCCGGCGGTGAGGCCGGTGCCGCCGCCCGCGCCGCGGACGAGGGAGTCGGGGAGGTGGTACCAGGAGCCGTAGACGCGGGCGAGGGGGCGGCCGTCGAGGAACAGGCGGGCGTGGCCGCGTCCGGGGAGGGCGGCGCCGCCCACGCTGTCCGGGGTGAACCTGAAGTTCCGCACGGAGAGGCGGACGTTCCACCCGTCCTCGGAGTCCCGCCGCACGGTGACCGTCACGGCGGGGGCGCCCTCGGCGTCGACCTCGCGCAGCCGGTTGCCCGAGCCGTCGTCGGCGGTGAGCAGCCGGCCGGTGTCCCCGTCGGCCTGCTCGTGGCTGGTGCCGGGCCTGTGGTGGGTCGTGGCCCGCCCGCCGCAGGCGCCCGCCCCGAACACGAGGGCGCCCGCGGTGAGCACGGTGACGGCCGTGACGACCGGCCGGGCGGCCCCCGGCCGCCTGCAAAAACGCCTCATGCCCTGTCCCCTTCCGAGGTCCGCGGCGCCTTCGGGGCCCGCGGTGTCGCCGATGTCGCCGGTGCCGTCGGCGCCGCAGAGGTCTCCGAGGTCCCGGAGGCCTCCGGCGCTCCGGAGTCCTCGCCCCGTTCGCCGTGCCGGGCGGTGGCGATCACGGCCCACACCACCCAGACCACGCCGAGGAGTCCGCGCACCCAGGCCGGGCCGAGCGGGATCCACGGGATCATGAACACGGCCTTGTCGAGGGCGTCCAGCAGCGTGAGCGCGCCCAGCACCACCGTGGTCCACCCCAGCCACGGCCGTTCGCGCCGCAGCACGAGCCCGATCCCGGTCCACCACACCCCGGTCAGCAGCAGGGCCAGCGCGGGCACGTAGGAGGAGGCGAGCCCCGTCGTCGAACCGGCGACGTCCAGCACGAGGCCGATCGCCCCGAGCGCCGTGACGACGGTGGCGGACCGGCTGCCCCGCAGCCTGCGCCACCACAGCACCCCGCCGACCAGCGCGAGCACCACGGCGATCGCCAGCGTCACCTGCGTCTCGATGCGCTCGATGCCCCGCGCGCCGTACCAGTCGCAGCCGGCCGGCAGCCGCCGCGCCTGCACGTTGTAGTCGGCGCAGACCATCAGTTGGGCCAGTTTGACCGGTTCGCCGACGAGCCGGTCGCTGCCGCCGGACACTGCGCCGCGCTCGGCGCCGCAGGTGGGCAGGGTGCGCGGGGACGACGCCCCGGTGTCCGCCTGCCAGCAGTTGCCGCCGCCCTGGCCGTCCCACCAGACGTCGGTGCCGTTGGGCCGGGAGTTGCCCGCCCGGTCCTTGCCGAGGTGGTTGTTCGCGTACCGGTTGTGGTGGGAGGTGTCGGTCTGCTTGGACAGCGCGTCCTCGCCCCGGATGAAGGCGGGGACGGCGGACAGGTAGAAGGCGGTGCGCCGCTGCCCGTAGATCCAGTTGTTCTCGTACAGGTTCCAGTTGCCGCCCGCGGTGATGATGCCGGAGCCGGGCGGCATGGAGATCTGCGGGCAGACGACGCCGTCCTCGTAGCCCCGTTCCACGGGCGGTTTGGCGCAGGTGCCGTCCGCGACGTACCGGTAGTAGTCGGCGTTGTTGTCGTGGATCAGGTTGCGCTCGAAGCGGGCGTGGTTCTGCGGCAGTCCGGGGTGGCCGGGGAAGGCGCTGTCCATCGAGGCGCCGCCCATGTTGTTGTCGAACTCGTTGTCGTGGACGTAGACGGAGTCGCCCGCCGTGCCCGAGTAGCCGACCATGTTGTGGTGGCTGCGGCAGCCGGTGATCTCGATGGAGTAGCGCGGCACGTCGTAGCCGTGGCCGTCGTTGATATTGGAGGCGCTGCCGGGGTAGATGCCGGAGTCGCCGTTGCCGTACGACTCGCAGTTCTTGTACAGCCCGTGGTCGCTCGCGAAGGTCAGGAAGCCGTACTCGTCGTTCCACCGGGTGAGGACGTCGTCGATGACGAAGCCGTCCTGCGCCAGGACGTACAGGGAGTTGAAGGTGGTGCGCTGGGCGGTGAAGTTCTTGAAGTAGACGCCGTCGGACCGGTCCGCGCGGATCGCGTTGAGCTTCCGGTACTTGGCGTCGATCACCACGTCCGTGCGGTCGGCGCCGGTGCCCTCGATCTGGAGGTTCTTCTTGCCGAGGATCGCCACCAGGTTCTGGTTGTGCGGGCACCGCGCCTGCTGGGCGTACGACAGGATCTGGTAGCCGAGCTGGGAGTCCGGGGCCTTCAGCCGGGCGCACTCCCCCACCGGTGCGGGCAGCGAGGGCTCCTCCTCGTACAGGCCGGGCAGGACCGCGATGTTCATGCCCGGCCGGTCGACCGCGTCGACCGCCTGTTGCAGATGGCGGAAGCCGGACTTCAGGCACCGGTCGAAGAGTTTCAGGTTCCGGTCGCGCAGTCCGGCCGGGAAGGCCGCCACCCGGCGCCCGAAGTCCGCCCGGTCGCCCTTGCACACCAGCAGATCGGGTTCGCCCGTGCGGTACACGGGAACGCTTCCGGTTCCGTCGGGCAGTTCGACCGGACGTTCTTCGTGCGCCTGCGCCACGGGGGCCGCGAGGAGGGCGGCCGCGAGCGCCACCAGAACCACCAGAAGTCTTCGTGTCCACGACATGTGCGAGAGAGTAGAGCATTGTTCAACTTCTGGAACCCCCCTGTGCGTCACGAATGCCGTTGACGCGCCCCGATTCGATTCCTACGGTTGTCCATAGGATTTCTTCGGCACCGGGAGCGCGGATGAGCGGCATCGAGCAGGCGAGGAAGACGGCGGAGGGACTCGGGTACTCCGCCGGTTTCGGCAATCAGCACAGTTCGGAGGCGGTGCCGGGGGCGTTGCCCCACGGCCGCAACTCCCCCCAGCGCGCCCCCCTCGGGCTCTACGCGGAGCAGCTGAGCGGCTCGGCCTTCACCGAACCGCGCGCCCACAACCGCCGTTCCTGGCTCTACCGGATCCGCCCCTCGGCCGCCCATCCGCCGTTCGCCCGGATCGACAACGGCGCCCTGCGCACCGCCCCGTTCACCGAATCCGTGCCCGACCCCAACCGGCTGCGCTGGGACCCGCTCCCCGAACCCGCCGCCGGGACGGACTTCCTGGCCGGCCTGTGGACCCTCGGCGGCAACGGCGACGCCACGCAGCGCACCGGCATGGCCGTGCACCTCTACAGCGCCAACGCGTCCATGACGGACCGGGTGTTCGGCGACGCCGACGGCGAGCTCTTGATCGTCCCGGAGCGCGGCGGTCTGCTGCTGCGCACCGAGATGGGCCTGCTGCGCGCCGAGCCGGGGCACGTCGCGCTGATCCCACGCGGCGTCCGGTTCCGCGTGGAGCTGCTCGACGCCACCGCCCGGGGCTACGTCTGCGAGAACTACGGCCAGCCGTTCGTCCTGCCCGACCTCGGCCCGATCGGCGCCAACGGACTGGCGAACGCCCGGGACTTCCTGGCCCCCGTCGCCGCGTACGAGGACGAGGACCGACCGGTCGAGGTGGTCAACAAGTTCTGCGGGAACCTCTGGTCCGCGACCTACGACCACTCCCCGCTCGACGTCGTCGCCTGGCACGGCAACCACACCCCGTACGTCTACGACCTGCGCCGCTTCAACGTCATCGGCTCGATCAGCTACGACCACCCCGACCCGTCGATCTTCACGGTGCTGACCTCGCCGTCCGACACCCCCGGGCTGGCCGGGGTCGACTTCGTCGTCTTCGCGCCGCGCTGGCTGGTCGGCGAGGACACCTTCCGGCCGCCGTACTTCCACCGCAACGTGATGAGCGAGTACATGGGCCTGATCGAGGGCGCGTACGACGCGAAGACGGCCGGCAAGGGCGGTTTCGTCCCGGGCGGCGGCTCGCTGCACAACATGATGTCGGCGCACGGCCCGGACCGGGAGACCTTCGAGCGGGCCAGCGGGGCGGAGCTGAAGCCGCAGAAGATCGACGACGGCCTGGCCTTCATGTTCGAGACCCGCTGGCCGGTGACGGCGACCGGGCAGGCGGCGACGGCCGGTCATCTGCAGCACGGCTACGACGACGTGTGGCAGGGTCTGAGCCGCAACTTCAGGCCGTAGGCGACGCGGGGCCGATACCCGGCCCCGCGCCGACGCGTCCGCCCTGTCGCAGTACGGAGAGACCAGGTGACCCAGGTGCCCCAGACGCCCAAGACGCCCCCGGGGCCGGCCTTCGCCCCCGACTCGCTGGTCCTGAACCGCAAGCTGCCGCTGTGGTACCAGGTCTCGCAGTCGCTGCGCGCCTCGATACTCGGCCGGGCCCAGGACGCGTCGGCGCGGCTGCCCACCGAGGAGCAGCTCGCCGCGCACTACGGCGTCAGCGTCCTGACGATGCGCCAGGCGCTCAAGGAGCTGGAGACGGAGGGGCTGATCAGCAGGCACCGGCGGCGCGGCACGTTCATCGAGCCGCGCGCCCGCCGGGTGTCGCCGGTCCGGCTGCTCGGCTCGATCGACGCGATCGTGGCCCAGCAGTCGGGCGAGCGGACCGAGGTCCTCGGCCACGGCCCGGTCGCCGTGCCCGGGGACCTCGGCGAGTACTTCCCCGACTGCGCGGAGGTGGTCGGCTACCGCCGGCTGCGCTGCGACGAGAACGACGACGAGCCCACCAACTGGGCGGAGAACATGGTGCATCCCGAGGTCGCGGCCCGTCTCGACGTCGCCGACCTCGAACGCTGGCCGATGACCAAGGTGCTGCGCGACCGGGTCGGCGTCCGGATCGCGCGCATCACCGACACCGTGGAGGCCCGCCTCGCCGACCCTCCCACCGCCGAGCTCCTGCGGGTGCCGCTGCTGAGCCCGATCCTGTTCTACACGGGCGTGACGTACGACGAGGGCGGCCGGGTGGTCGACGTGGCACGGATCCGGTACCGGGGCGACCGCTTCTCCTTCTCGGTCACCCTGGAGGCCCACTGAGGCCCCTCGCGCGGGGCGGACCGCTCCGCGCACGGGCCCGGCCCGGACGGGAGGCCCTACGATGCCCGGGAAGGCGGCGGGCGTGGCGACGGGGAGGACGGCACGGTGGCAGCACGGGCGGCGGGCGGCTCCGGCGACGACGGCCAGGACGCGGACGCCCCGCTCCTCGACGACCTCATGCCCTGGTCCGTACGGCCGTTGCGCACCGGGCGCCCCTGGGTCGTCGCCCCCGACGCCGCCTCGCTCAGGGCGCGCTGGGACCGGCTGGTGCGGGCCCCGGCCGACGAACGCGAGCGGTTGTTCCGGGCCAGCCGGGCCCGTGATCCGTGGACCTCGGTGGCGGCGCTGCCGGGACAGTCCACCGGCACCGGCCGGTTCGCCCGCGAGGACGGGCCGTGCCCCGAGCCGGTGCGGATCGCGCACGGCCCGTTCGACCAGCAGTGGCTGCTGCCCGACCACCGGCTGATCGACGCCGCCCGCCCCGAGCTGTGGCGGGTCGCCGACGGGCACCAGCTGTTCGTCGTGGAGCACGGACACGTGCCCCGGGACACCGGCCCCGCCCTGTCCGTGACGGCGCTGCTCCCGGACGGCCACTCCCCCGCCGGCCGGCCGGGCCGGATCCGTCCGCTGTACCGGCGGCCCGGCGGCCTCGAACCCAATCTGGCCCCGGGGCTGCTCGCGCTGCTGGGCGAACACCACGGCGGACCGGTCGCCCCGGAGGCCGTGCTGGCGTGGGTGCTCGCGGCGGCCCGCCCCTCGCCCGCCGGATGCGTGGTGCCGCTGCCCGCCGACACCGCTCGCTGGTCGGCCGGGGTGGAGCTGGGGCGGGAGCTGTTGCGGCTGCAGCTGCGGGGCGCCCGGGGCCGGGAGCGCCCGCGGCTGCCGGGCGGGCGGCGCCCCTACGTGCGGGCCGCGATCCCGCCGGTGCCGACCGCGCCGGAGTACGACCCGGACGAGGAGACGCTCGCGCTGGGCACCGGCCGGATCTCGCCCGTGCCCGCGGGGGCCTGGGAGTTCCGGGTGGGCGGGGTACGGGTGCTGGAGCTGTGGTTCGGGCGCCGCACGGCATCCGGCGCGCCGGACCCGGGCGGCCTGGAGGCCGTGCGCCCCCGGACCTGGCCCCAGGAGTGGACCTCGGAGCTGCTGGAGCTGATCACCCTGCTGGCCCTGCTGGACGGACTGCGCCCCCGGCAGGAGGGCCTGGACGTCGGCCCGCCGATCACCGCCGCCGACCTGCGGGCGGCGGGCGTCCTGCCGGCCCCGGCCTCCGCACGCCGGCCCGCGTCCGTGCTGGACCATCAGGAGGAGGGCCCGGACGGGCAGTTCGCGCTGCTGTGACCGGGCCGCCGGGCGGCTACCGGCCGAACGAGTTCAGCACCCGGTCGAGCGCCCGGTCGAAGACCCCCTCCAGATCGATCGGTCCGGGGTCCTCGGCGAACCCGGCCGCCATCCGCGGATACTTCCCGGTCGAGATCTGGCCGATCAGGTAGGCGGTGCGCACCTGCTGCTCCTGCTCCTCGGACCAGGGCAGCGACCGGCTGCGCTCCGCCGTGGCGATCTCGTTGGCCACATAGGTGGTGACCACGCCGTTCACCATGGCGATCAGTTCCATCTTCTCGCCGAACCGCGCGTCGACCCCGTCCAGGCAGCTGAGCGCGTACTCCAGGTACCGCAGCGCGTTCGGACTGAAGCCGTACACGGGTGACATCAGCCGGGGCACCCAGGTGTGGCGGTGCATCATCGCGCGCGCCTGGCGGGCCAGCGCGGTCAGATCGGCCCGCCAGTCACCGGACGGCTCGGGGAACTCGTAGTCGGCGCTGACCGCGTCGAGCATCAGCTCGTGCAGGTCCTCCTTGCGCGGCACGTAGTTGTAGAGCGACATCGTGCCGCAGCCCAGCTCCGCCGCGACCTTCCGCATGGAGACCGCGTCGAAGCCCTCCGCGTCGGCGATGCGGACGGCCGCCGCCGCGATGTCCGCGCGGCTGAAGGCCGGTTTGGGGCCGCGGCCGGCACGCTCGGGGCGCGCCCAGATCACTTCGGGTACAGCGGGTCGCCCCACCATCGATCATCACCTCGCCCCCATCGTAGTTACGTACACCGTACGTAGTGCGATACGGTGGCCGCATGACAACTACGTACGCTGTACTTAGTGAAGGTCTGGAGAAGCGCTACGGCGACGTCCACGCACTGCGGGGGCTCGATCTCGCCGTCGCCGAGGGCTCCGTCTGCGGGGTGCTGGGGCCGAACGGCGCGGGGAAGAGCACCGCGGTCCGGGTGCTCACCACGTTGACGGCGCCGGACGCCGGGAGCGCCCGGGTCGCGGGGCACGACGTGGTGCGCGAGGCGGCGGCGGTGCGCGGGGCGATCGGCGTCACCGGACAGGACGCCTCCGTCGACGGCGAGCTGACCGGGCGGCAGAACCTGCGGCTCTTCGCGAAGCTGCTGCGGCTGCGCGGCGAGGCCGTGCGCACCCGCGCCGACGAGCTCCTGGAACGCTTCGAGCTGACCGGGGCGGCCGACCGCCCGGCCCGCACCTACTCGGGCGGCATGCGGCGCCGCCTCGACCTCGCGGCCAGCCTGCTGACCCGCCCGCGGGTGCTCTTCCTGGACGAGCCGACCACCGGGCTCGACCCGCACAGCCGCAACCAGATCTGGGCGGCGGTCCGGGACCTGGCGGACCTCGGCACGACCGTCCTGCTCACCACGCAGTACCTGGAGGAGGCCGACCAGCTGGCCGACGACATCGTGCTGATCGACCGGGGCCGGGCCGCCCACCGCGGCACCCCCGCGGAACTGAAGTCCCTCATCGGCAGCTACGCCGAGGTGGTCGTCGCCGACGGGTCGGCGCTGGTCCCGGCGGCCGGCGTGCTCGACCGGCTCACCGGCGCCGAACCGGTGCTCGACCACGAGCACCGCACCGTGGGCGCCGTCGCGGCCGACACCACGCTCACCCTCCCGCGGATCGTCCGCGAACTCGACGCGGCCGGAGTGCCGCTGGTCGACGCGAGCCTGCGTCCGCCGACGCTCGACGAGGTCTTCCTCCGGCTGACCGGCCGCGGCGACGTCCGCACCCGACCGAACCCGGCCCCGGGTCCGACCCCGAAGGAGGCAGCGGCATGAGCGGCACGACACCGCGCGTCGCCCCCGTCACGAGCGCCCCGGTCGCCGACTGCCTGGCCATGCTGGGCCGTCACCTCCAGCGGATCAAGGCGTCCCCGGGCGTGATGATCCTGACCCAGACCATGCCGATCACGATGCTGCTCTTCTTCGGGTACGTCTTCGGCAGCGCCCTGGCCGTGCCCGGTCAGGAGTACCGCGCGTTCCTGGTGCCGGGGCTGCTGGCGGCTACAGCGGCGAACGGCATCATGGTCGGGATGTTCCAGTCGGCGCAGGACTGCCAGCGCGGGGTGATGGACCGGCTCCGCACGCTGCCGATGAGCCGCCCGGCCGTGCCCTTCGGCCAGACCGCGGCCGACCTGCTGACCACGGCCGTCGGCATGGTCCCGCTGATCCTGGTGGGGCTCGCGGTCGGCTGGCGGATCGAGGGCGGACCGCTCGGCGCGCTGGGCGCCTTCGGACTGCTGCTGCTCTTCCGCTTCGCCACGTCCTGGCTGGGCTACTGGCTGGGCCTGCTGATCCGCAACGAGGAGATCGCCGGTCAGGTGGGCAGCGCCACCTTCGTCCTGCCGCTGCTGTCGAGCGCGTACATCCCGACCGACAACCTGCCGGGGTGGCTGCGGACGGTCGCGGAGTGGAACCCGATCAGCGCCATGGCCTCGGCGACCCGCGACCTGTTCGGCAACGTGTCACCGGCCTCCGACGCCGCCTGGCCGGTCGCCCATCCGGTGGCCGGGACGCTGCTCTGGTCGGCGTTGCTGCTCGTGGTGTTCGTGCCGCTGTCCGTACGGCGCCACGCGCGCGGCGGCGAGTGACGGGAAGGCCGGTCGACGGCGCCCGGCGCGGGAGTGACGGTCACGCGCGGGGGACGGCGATCTGCCGGGAGAACATGTCGAAGCGCCGCCGCCGGCCCCGGGGATGACGGGGAGGGTCGACAGCAGCGCGGAGCCGGGACGGTGCGTTTGGTTCACCGTCCCGGACCATAGGCCCGGATGACGGGCCCCGGCCGGGGAGTCCGGGCCGAGGACCGACGGGTGGTCAGACGGGCCGCAGGGTCAGCGGTGACTTCCGAAGAGCGAACGCCTCAGTCGTCGCAACGGCGCGAAGAGCGACACCCGCGCGCTCTTGCTCCGACGGCGGTGGGCCGCGTCGCGCGAGGTGAGCTCGCGCATCAGCAGCGTCGCCTCCGCGGCTTCCCGCTGTGGCACGGCGGGTCCGCCGAGCACCGCGAGATGACGGTCGAGGCGCGAACTCGTCGCACCACTCCCGCATGTGATGGCAGGCACACGCGGCCTGCTCCGCATCGCTATCTGTTCCATGTCACTCCCCACCCGTACGAGGGCACCGGCCCCGGGCAGGTTAACCCTATCGCCCCGCGACGACACTCGTGTATCCCGGGCGCAGGATTGCGCACACATGTACGGGGGTTGACACCGGCTCCGGATCCCTTCACGTCGGGGCGAGTTGGACGCGAAGGGATCCGGCCCCGTCCGGTGTCCGTGCGCGACCCGCCGGACGAAGGCCCCGGCGGACGGGGCCCCTGCCCGTCGGACGGCCGACGGGTCCGGCGGATGCGCGACCGGGCGGGATCAGGCCGCCGAGGTGAGAACGGGCAGGTAGCCGCCCGACTGCCCGGCGGCGGTGGGGTGGTAGGACTCGCCGATGTTCAGCCAGTTGACGCTGTGCAGCCAGGAGTTGCTGGAGCAGATCTCGTGGCCGGTGAACCGCCCCGCGACGTCGGCGAAGGCGAACCCGTGGTCGGCGGCGCGCTTGGCGGTCGCCTCGTTGAGGTGGTCGGCCGCCGAGTTGATCGCGGAGCGCACCTTGTCGCTCAGGCCGGCGGCGCAGCTGCCGCCGATCTCGTAGAAGCGCGGGTAGCCGAGGACGACGACCCGGGCGGACGGCGCCTTGGCACTGATCGCCGAGTACACCGAGTCGAGGTTCCCGGGCAGGGTGGTGTCCACGAAGCTGCGGGCCGTGGCGATCCGGTCGAGGCAGGTGGTCTCCGACTGGAGCACACAGGTGAGCATGACGTCGGCGAAGCCCGCGTCGTTGCCGCCGACGGAGATCGAGACCAGGTCGGTCGAGGAGCCGAGGGGGCCGAGCTGATTGGCCTTCACGTCCCCGGTGCGGGCGCCCGAGCAGGCGGTGAAGGCGAAGGAGGCGGGCGAGTTCGCGGCGGCCCAGAGAGCGGGGTACGACTTGGTGCTGCGCTTGCAGGAGCCGCTGGCGCCGTCGTAGCTGCCGGCACCGACGCCCGAGGAGTACGAGTCCCCGAGGGCGACGTAGTCGACGGCCTGGACGGACGGGGCGGCGAGGGCGGTGGCCGCACCGGTCAGGGCGAGGGCGGCACCGAGCAGGAGCGAGGACGAGAACGCCGCGAGTCGGGACATCTTCATGGAACCTCCCGTGGACCGACGGGCGGGATCTCCACCCGGTCTGCCGAGTCCGTGGTAGCAGCAGCCGCACCCCTGCCGGAAGTGGGCATGCCAAATTGCTCCGACGAGTCCTCCCGTGCGCCCCTTTGATCCCGTGTCACACCCCCGCTCCCCCCTTCCGGGTGACGGGCGGAGGGCGGCGAAACCCGGGTGCGCCCGTGGTGCCCGTGCCCGATCATGGCGCCATGTCCGCCACTCCCGAGTCCGCGCTGCCGATCCGGCTCACCGTCGACGACAGCGATTCCCCGTCAGATGTCATCGACGCGCTGTTCCTCGGCCGTTTCGCGACGGGCGAGCAGCCGTACTCGCACAGCACCTCCCTGGAACGCGTCAAGGCCGGGGCCACCCTGCTGCCCCCGTCCGCCAAGGTGCTGCGCGCCGCCCGCGACGACGACCGCAGCGCCACCCTCGCCGAGGGCGACGGCTGGACGCTGCTCGTCTCCCGCTGGAACCGCGGCGCCGACGTCACCGTCACCGCGACCGGACCGGAGCTGGCGCGGGAGGTCCTCGACCGGGCGACGGACGGCGCCCGGGACGAACCGGAACCCCGGCCGGAGAACGTGACGATGGGCTTCTGGTACGCCTCCCCGCGCCGCGGCCCGCACCGCACCACCCGGCAGATCTCCTCCGGCACCTGGGACGAGGTCCGCGGCAACTACACGGCCCCGGTGGCCCGCGCCATGGACCGGCTGATGACGCTCACGCCCGACGACGTCTCGGGCCGGCTGCTCCTGCTGCACGGTCCCCCGGGCACCGGCAAGACGTCCGCGCTGCGCACGCTCGCGCGCTCCTGGCGCGACTGGTGCCAGGTCGACTGCGTGCTCGACCCGGAGCAGCTCTTCAACGACGTCGGCTATCTGATGAACATCGCGATCGGCGAGGACGACGGCACGGCGAAGGGCCGGTGGCGGCTGCTGCTCCTGGAGGACTGCGACGAGTTGATCCGCGGCGAGGCCAAGCACACGGCGGGCCAGGCGCTGTCCCGGCTGCTGAACCTCACCGACGGGCTGCTGGGCCAGGGCCGCAACGTGCTGGTGGGGGTCACCACCAACGAGGACCTGGGGCGGCTCCATCCGGCCGTGGTCAGGCCCGGCCGCTGCCTCGCCAGGATCGAGGTGGGCGCGCTGACCCGCGAGGAGGCGGTGAACTGGCTCGGCACGGAGGAGGGAATCGGCCGGGAGGGCGCGACGCTCGCCGAGCTGTACGCCCTGCGGCGCGGCAACGGCCCGGCGTCCGTCCCGAAGCAGGACTCCGGGGCGGACGCGGGCCTGTACCTCTGACGCCCGTGCCCGGGGCCGGACGTCCGGCCCGGACCCGGCGCCTCCCGCCGGAGTCAGTCCGCGTACGCCGCCCGCACCGCGTCCGCCACCAGGGACAGCGCCTCGTCCCGGGACAGGCCCAGCCGCCGGGCGTGCTCCGCGTACTCCTGCGCCGCGGCCGCCGCGTGCCGGTCCGCCGCGTCACCGGCGGCGGCGACGAACGTGCCGTTGCGCCCACGGGTCTCGATCACCCCGTCGGTCTCCAGCGCGCGGTACGCCTTCGCGACGGTGTTCGCGGCGAGGCCGAGCTCCTCGGCGAAGCCGCGTACGGTCGGAAGTCTGAAGCCGACGGGCAGCTCGCCGGAACGGGCCAGTTCGGAGATCCGCGTGCGCAGTTGCTCGTACGGGGCGATGCCGGAGTCCGGGTCAAGGACGATCTTCAAGGTCACGTCCCGATTCTCCCCCACGCCGTCCCCGCCACCGCCGGAAATCCAGGAGCGGGCACCGGCGTCCCGCACGTAGCGTCCGGTCCATGACTGTCATCGTTCGCGACTTCCGGCCCGCCGACGCGGAGGACTGGGTACGGATCCGGCGCGCCGCGCTCCCCTACATGGTGACGACGCCCGAGCACGTCGTCCACGACCTGTCCCGCGCCCATCCCGACAAGCGCTACCGGCTGCTGGTGGCCGAGGAGGACGGGCAGCTCATCGGCACCGCGCAGGTCGGCCTCGCGTACGACAGCCCCGAGCCCGGCCAGGGGTTCTGCAATCCGTACACCCACCCGGAGCACACCGGGCGCGGGGCGGGCGCGCTGCTGCTGGAAACGGCCGAGGAGCACCTGGCCCGGGAGGGCGCGACCACGGTCCACGCCTGGGTGCTCGACGCCCCGTCGAACCACGCCTTCGCCGAGAGGCGCGGCTACGCGCCGAGCCGTTCGGCGCACTTCCTCCACCTCGACCTGGCGGGCGGGGACCTGCCGCCCCGCCAGGAGCCACCGGCGGGGGTGGAGTTGCGCACCGCCGCGGACTTCGCGGACGATCCGCGTCCGCTCTTCGAGCTGGACGCCGAGACCGCGGCCGACGAGCCCGGCGACATCCCGGCCGAGCTGACCGACTACGAGGACTGGCTCGACCACACCTGGAACGTGCCCCTGCTCGACCACGGGCTGACCACGGTCGCGGTGGTCGACGGGGAGCCGGCGGCGTTCAGCCTCGCGGAGACCGACGGCCTGACCCGGTACATGTCCGGCATGACCGGGACCCGCCGGGCCTACCGAGGCCGGGGGCTGGCCAGACTCGCCAAGAACGACTCGCTGCACCGGGCCCGCGCCGCCGGGTACACGGACGCGTACACCGGCAACGACACGGCGAACGGCCCGATGCTGGCGGTCAACCGGTGGCTCGGCTACGAGGTCTGTGCCACGGAGGTGCGGTATGTCCGCGGCCTCGGCTGAGACCTCGCTGACGGTCGCCCTGGTGAAGGCCGGGCGGACCAAGATCAGCTATCCGGCGGACGTGGTCCGCGACGACGGCGTCCGGGTGACGGTGCGGGCGCCCTGGGCGGCGCCCGGCGTGCGGGACTTCGGCTTCGTGCGGTTCGAGCCGGGCGACGTGTTCACCGAGCACTACTGGCGCGACCGGTGGTACGCGGTGAAGGAGGTCCGCTCCGGCGCGGGAGTGCTCAAGGGCTGGTACTGCGACATCACCCGCCCCGCCGTGCTGCGGGACGGCCGGCTCCTGGTGGAGGACCTGGACCTCGACCTGTGGGTGTCGGCGGACGGCACGTCCGTACTGCGGCTGGACGAGGACGAGTTCGAGCAGAGCGGTCTGGCCGGACACGACCCGGCGGCGGCCGACGCGGCCCGCCGGGCGCTGGACGAACTGGAGCGGCTGGCCCGCGCGGAGGGCCTCGCGCCGCTGCTGGCCTGACGGCCCGGGAGCACCGCGGCCCGGCACCGGGTTCCGCTCCGTCCGGCCGGTTCCCGGCCGGGGCGGGCCCGGTCAGTCGCGGCGCCGCGCCCAGACGTCGGCGTACGGGTCCGCTTCCACCCGTACCGGGCGGGGCTCCCGGCGGCCCCCGGCGACCAGCTCCACCTCGTACCCCGCGGCGTCCTCCAGATAGGCGGCGACGTGCTCCTCGCCGCCCGCGTGCGGATAGCGGTCCGCGAAGAGCTGCCGCCAGCCGTGCTCCGGGGCCCGCGCCACCAGGGCGTCGAGGGCGGCCCGGTCACGGACGTGGAACGCGAGGTGGTTGAGCCCGGGGCGGCGGCGGTCGTACGGCTCCGGGAGCAGGTCGGGCGACTGCTCGACCACCACGTAGCTCTCGCCGCGCCGCCAGCTCCGTCCGTGCTCCCAGCGCTGGTACGGGACGTGGCCCAGCTCGCCGAGCAGCCAGCCCCACCCCCGCTCGGCCGCCGCCAGGTCGGGCACCCACAGCTCGATGTGGTGCACCCCGCCGGTGCCGGCCCGCCCGGCCGGCAGCGCGACGGCCCGGCTCGCGCCGTGCGGCCGGTGGGCCACGGAGTCGCCGTCCTCGTGCCAGTGGATCAGGAAGTGCTCCCCCGCGCGGTATCCGTCGAGCCCCGCCCGGCAGTAGGCGACCATGTCGTCCGGGAGGTCGTCCAGCGGGAACCACCTCAGCTCGGAGCACTTGTCCGGCTCGCGGTTGTGGGGTTCGCGGTCGGGGTCGTACTCCGCCTCGAAGAACCAGCCCGTCCTGGGGGCGCCGCCGGGGCCCCGGTGCTGCATGACCAGGGCGACCCGCAGCTCGTCCGGACCGAGTTCGAGCCCGATCTCCTCGGCGGCCTCGCGGATCATCGCCTCGCGGACGTCCTCGCCGTCCTCGACGTGCCCGGACGGGCCGTTGAACAGCCCGTCCGCGTACCCCGTGTTGGCGCGGCGGGCGAGCAGGACCTCGGAGCCCCGGCGGAGGATCAGGTGCACGTCGACGACCTCGGTGTGCCGGTGCGGCGGCACGGCGCGGGCCACCAGGGCGTAGCGCTCGTCGTGGACCCGCTTGCCCCAGAGGTCCGGATCGTCGGAGAGTTGTTCGTGGTGGACGCGCTCGGTGAATTCCGAGAGCAGCCCGGTCAGGGTCTCGGCGGGGACTCCGACGCCGTTCCAGACCCCTTCGATCAGGATCAGCCGGCCACCGGGCCGCAGCAGGCCGAACCAGTGGCGCAGGGCCTCCGCCGGATCGGGCAGCAGCCACACCACGTGCCTGGCCAGGATGACGTCGAACTGCCGTCTGCCGACCGGCGGTCGGGCCGCGTCCCCGAGGAGCACCCCGGTCCCCGTCCCGGCGAGCTTGGCCCGCGCCTGCTCCACCATGCGCGGGGACCGGTCCAGGGCCGTGACCCGGTGGCCCTGCCCGGCGACGAGGAGGGAGAGGCTCCCGGTGCCGCACCCCAGGTCCAGCACCTCGGAACGCTCCTCGGGCAACCAGCTCTCCATCCGCCGTGCCCAGGCGTGCCGGACCACCGGATCGAGCAGACCGTGGTCGGGTTCCTCGTCGAAGGAGTCGGCCGCGGAATCCCAGTCGATCGTCGTCATGGGTCGATCGTGCCAGCCGCCACCGACAACGGCGCCCCTCCGGACGGATCGCGTTCGGCTCGCGGTGGTGAATCCGGGCGCACGGACCGCCCGAGCGGCGCCACACCGGCTCACGGCGGTACGAGGGGCGCGGCCGACCGGCCCCTCGTACCGCCGCGGGTGCGACCGCTCGTCACCGGCGCACGGAGCGTCCGTCCCCCTGCTCCCCGCCCGGTCCGATCCCTAGCCGATGGCCGAGGCGCAGGTGGTGGGGGTGGCGTGCGCCGGGTCGAGGGCGTTCGCCACCTCGTGGTACGCGATCCGGTCGATGGTGCCGATCGCCACGTGCTCGGAGAGATCGACCGGGCACAGGTCCTGGAGCAGGACGTTGCGCACGTTCGGCCCGTCCAGGAACTGCGTGCGGTACGGGGTCACGACCTCGTCGTACCGGGTCGCGATGACGGTGTAGTCCACGCCCGGCACGGTGTCCTCGCCCGCGTTGAGCCTGGTCATGAACGGGGAGCCCGCCACCTGGTCGGCGAGGCCGGGGGTGTTGGCGTTCAGCAGGTCCTCGACCCCGGGGAAGTACGGCAGCAGCTTCGTCAGCCCGAGGAGGGTGGTGCCGTGGTTGTCGGGGGCGAGCCCGATCAGGGCGTTCACCTTGGGGGCTCCGCCGAGGAACTTCAGGTAGTGGTTCGGCATCATGCCGCCCTGGGAGTGGCCGACGAGGTCGACCTCGGGGGCTCCGGTGGCGGCGAGCACCTTGTCGACGAACGCGGCGAGCTGGCCGGCCGACTTGTCGATCGGGCCGAGGCCGTTGAAGAACGGCACGCCGGGCAGCTGGCCGTAGTCGAGGGAGTAGACGCAGTAGCCCCGGTTGACCAGGTAGGGCGCGAGGACCAGCCAGTTGTCGATGGAGTTCCCGAAGGTTCCGTGGACCAGGACGACCGGGCGGGGGTGGGCTGCGGAGGGCTTGCAGGAGTAGTCGTTCCAGCCGCGGGACGTGGCCGTGGCGGCGGTGGGGGCGGCCGCGGCCGCGGTGGTCGTGGAGGTGGCGACTGCGGCGACGGCGAGGAGCAGTGCGGCGAGGGTCCTGCGCGCACGTGGGGTGCGCGACGCACGGTTCCGGGGCAGCATCGTGGGGTCTCCTTGCGGCTCAGGGGAGTTTCGATGTCTGTGCACCCTGCGGCCCGGACCACAAGTTCTGACGCTGGCTCTGCTTGCTTCGTGCCAAATTACGCGTGAGTAAGGTCGCATGGGAAGTTACGCGTCGGTAAAAAGTGTCGGCGCGTCAACCCGGCGGGGCGGAACCGCACGGACGGCCCCGGCCCCGCGGTCCGCCATCCGGCCCAGCCCCGACTGCACGAACGGCCGATGCCCCGGAACGTTGGGGACATGACCTTCGTCGACGAGGTGAAGAACGCCGTCACCCCACGGGCCGCGGTGCTCGTCATCGGTGTGCTCGCACTGCAGTTGCTGTTCATCACGTCCTACGTCGGGGCGCTGCACAAGCCGAAACCGACGGACGTGCCCTTCGGCGTGGTCGCGCCCCAGCAGATGTCCGCCCGGCTCACGGCCGACCTGAAGGCGCTGCCCGGCGGTCCGCTGGACCCCCGCCCGGTCGCCGACGAGGCCGCGGCCCGCGCGCAGATCCTCGACCGCGAGATCGACGGCGCCCTGGTCGTGAACCCCACCGGCACCACCGACACCGTCCTCGTCGCCTCCGGCGGCGGCACGGCCATGGCCGACACGCTGACGCGGATCATCACCGAGGTCGACCGGACGCAGCAGCGCACGGTGCGCACCGTGGACCTGGCCCCCGCCTCCGACCAGGACTTCAACGGGATCTCGTCCTTCTACCTGGTCGTGGGCTGGTGCGTGGGCGGCTACCTCTGCGCCTCGATCCTCGCGATCAGCGCGGGCGCCAAGCCCGCCAACCGCCAACGCGCGGTGATCCGGACCGGTGTCATGGCGCTGTACTCGATCGTGGGAGGGATCGGCGGCGCGCTCATCATCGGCCCGATCCTCGGCGCCCTGCCCGGAAGTTTCTGGGGCCTGTCGGGGCTGGGTGCGCTGACCGTCTTCGCGGTCGGCATGCTCACGCTCGCCCTCCAGGCCCTCACCGGCATCGTCGGCATCGGCCTGGCCGTCCTGATCGTGGTGATCGCGGGCAACCCGAGCGCCGGCGGCGCCTTCCCGCTGCCGATGCTGCCTGACTTCTGGCGGGCGATCGGCCCCGCCCTGCCCCCCGGCGCGGGCACCTGGGTGGCGCGCTCGATCGCCTACTTCAAGGGCAACACGATCACCGGCCCCCTGCTGGTGCTCTCCGCCTGGGCGGTGGCGGGCACGATCGTCACCCTCCTGGTCGCCGTGCGCCGCACCCCGGAGGAACTCACCGGCGACCACCCCGCCATCGGCTCGGTCGTCGACTGACCCCACGGCCCGGCGACCCCCGTGCGCCGAAGGTCCGGCCGGGGTCCGATCGGGCCCGGCCGACGTCCGGCCGGGGTCCGGCCGACGTTCGGCCGGGGGTCCGATCGGGGTCCGGCCGGAAGGAAAACCCTGGCCGATCGGGGAAAGGGGAGCTACGCTGCCTCGCGATGACCACTTACTCTCTCAGCAGATTGGGGGACCCGTCCGCGCAAGGTGAGTGCTGATGCTCACTCAGGACGCGAACGGGGATTCCCGGCTTTCCTTCTGGCGGCGTGTGCGCGAGTTCGCCGTGCCGCCCTCCATGATCGAGACCGCGACCGCCCGCCGCCGGGTCGGCGACTGGGCGGGGGCATGTGCCGCCGCGGGCATCGACATCGATCTCAGCCCGCGGTCCGCGGCGCACGCCCACGGCAGGGAGCTCGCCTCCCGGCTCCGGGACGACCTCCGTCATCTGGCGCCCGACCTGTTGCGCTGGCACATGCCGAGGATCGCTCCTCGCGGGCTGCTGCGACCGGGTCTGACGATCACTCTGGCCCGTTACGACACCGAGGGGTCCGACGGCGTGCGCCCGGTGCACCTGGTGGTGCGGACCCCGCCCGCCTGGGCGGACGCCGGCCAGCGGGTCGGCCTCGCGCTGTGGGACGGCTCCGGGGACGGTCCCCGCCGCCACCCGCACCACCGCCCGAACCCCCGGTTCCGCCTCGACCTGCACCGCCATCTGTGGGACGCGCGCCGGGCCGACGAGCTGCGGGCCCGGTCCGGGGTCGGCCCGCCGCCCTCCGGCAGCCCGCCCCCGGTGCCCCCGGAGGTGCTGGAGGCGGTGCCTCCGGGGCGTCACTGCGCCGTCGACCGGTGGGCGGCCGAGGCACGGCTCCTGCTCCGCGCCGAGGGGCGGTCCGCGGGCCCCGTCGCCGTACGGTTCGGGGGCCGGCACCGGCTGCTCCTGGACCTGGCCGCGGAACGGGACGGCCACGGGCCGCCCGCGCTGCGGCTCGCGGGCGGGGCCGACGGCCCGTCCGCACCGCCGGTGCTGCCCGACGCGGCGACCTGGACGCTGCCCGACCTCGAACTGATCCGCACCGGTGCGATCGGGGCCGACCGGCTGCACCCGCTGGTCGTCGCGGCCCTGATGCCGGATCACACACCGGCCGCCGCGGCCCGGCCCCCGGACCCGCCGGGGCAGCCGCGCCTCGTGGAGTGCCGGGGCGACCGGCACCGGATCGGCCTGGTCGACGGGGTACTGGTCCCGCTGGACCACGACCCGGCCGAGATCCGCCGGGAGGAGCTGCTGGTCGCCCTGACCGGCACTCCGCTCCCCTGCCTGCGGGCCATCGACGAGGCGCACCGCCGCCCGGACTGCCTCACAGGCGTGCGCGAACGCCTGGACCACGGCGACATCGCCGGTGCGCTGGCCGTCGTCGAGGGCCTGCTGGGCCCCGGCGCGCTGCTGCGCAGCGGCGAACTGCGGGACGAGCTGGAGGAGGCCGCGCGGCGGCGGATCACCTACGGACTGTTCCGGGCGGGCCTGGCAGAGGGGCCCGACCGCATCCATCCGTACCGCCATCGCCCCCGGCACCGCCGCGCGCACCCGCGCGACGCGGCCCTTCGCTGAACCGGCGCCCGCCGGCCCCGTACATCCACCACGACTCCAAAGGTGATCAGCCATGCCCGTACGCACCCCCGCAGCCCCCTCCGCCCCTTTCGTCTCCCCCGTCTCCCCCGTCGCGCCCGTCGTCCGGGACCGTGCCGCCCAGCTCGACATCGCCGACGAACTGACGGCCCTGCTGAACGAGACCACCACCGAACCCCGCCCCGACAGCCGGCTGGAAGCCCTGACCCTGGCCGTGGCCGCCGACCTGCCGGTACTCCTGTGGGGTCAGCCCGGCATCGGCAAGACCGCCGCCCTCACCCGGCTCGCCGAGTCCCTGGACCTTCCGCTGACCACCGTCATCGCCAGCGTGCACGAGCCGTCCGACTTCTCGGGGCTGCCCGTCATCGGTGACGACCCCGCGGAACAGGGCGTCCCGATGGCGCCGCCGGACTGGGCGGTGCGCCTGGTGAAGGCCGGCCGGGGGCTGCTGTTCCTGGACGAACTGTCCACCGCGCCCCCGGCCGTCCAGGCCGCCCTGCTCCGCCTCGTGCTGGAACGGCGGGTCGGTGCCCTGCGGCTGCCCTCCGGGGTACGGATCGTGGCCGCCGCCAATCCGCGTTCCTCGGCGGCCGACGGCTGGGAGCTGAGCCCGCCGCTGGCCAACCGGTTCGTGCACCTCCAGTGGACGCACGACCACGAGGTGGTGGTGCGCGGCCTCGGCGGGACCTGGCCCCGGGCGACGCTGCCGCGGCTCGACCCCGGGCGGCTGTCGCAGGCCGTGGACTTCGCCCGCCGCGCGGTGTGCGGGCTCCTCACCGCCCGTCCCGCGCTCGTGCACCGGCTGCCCAGCGGCGAGACGCACCGGGGCGGGGCCTGGCCGTCGCCCCGCAGCTGGGACATGACCCTGCGTCTGATCGCGTTCGCGACCGCGGCCGACTCCTCCCGGGACGTGCTCTCCCTGCTGGTCAGGGGCACCGTGGGGGACGGTCCGGGGCTGGAGCTGCTGGCGGCCCTGGACCGGATGGACCTGCCGGACCCCGAGACGCTCCTCGCCGACCCGGCGGGGGCCGAGCTGCCCGAACGGGGGGACCTGCGCCAGGCCGCGCTCGACGGCGCGGTGGCGGCGGTCCGCAACCGCCCGGAGAAGTCCCGCTGGGACGCCGCGTGGGCGCTGCTGGTCCGGGCGCTGGAGGACGGGGCCCCGGACGTGGTGGTCGTCCCCGCGACCACGCTCGCCTCGCTGCGCCAGGAGGACTGGGACGTTCCGGAGTCGATCGAACGGCTCGCCGGAGTGGTCTCCCTGTCCCGGCGGGCGGACCGGGCCGCGGCCGCCGCGAAGGCCGGCCGATGACCCCGGGCGAGCCGACGGTCCCGGACGGGCACGGAACACCGGACGGGCCCGGGGCACTGGACGGGCCCGGGGCGCTGGACCTCGACAAGCTCTTCGCCGCCCGGCTGCAGGCCGTCCGGGTCCGCCCCTACCTGGCGACGGCCCTGTTCGCCCTGCGGGTCGTGGAGTCGCGGCGGGTTCCGACGATGGCCGTCGACCGGCACTGGCGTTGCTACGTCTCGCCCGGCTTCGTGGACCGGACCCCGGTGGAGGAACTGGCCGGGGTATGGGTGCACGAGGTGTCGCACCTGCTGCGCGACCACCACGGGCGCGGCGACCGGGTGGCCCGGGAGCGCGGGCTGACCGGCCCCGGGGAGCGGCTGCGGATGAACATCGCCGCCGACTGCGAGATCAACGACGACGTGTTCGGCGAGGGGCTGACGCGGCCGGAGGGCGCCGTCGATCCGGAGGCCCTGGGGCTCCCGACGGGGCAGCTCATGGAGGACTACCTGCGCCAGTTCCGGCTCGGGTCGCATCTGGGGGACCTCGCCTGGCTGGACTGCGGCAGCGGTGCCGACGGGCTGGAACGGGAGTGGGACCTGGGGCCGGACGGTGCGCACGGTCTCAGCGAACAGGAGCAGGACGCGGTCCGGTTCCGGGTGGCGCAGGGCATCACCGGCCGTCCGGGGAACGCCCCGAAGGGGTGGAAGCGGTGGGCGGAAGAGGCGTTCCACCCGCCCCAGCCGTGGCGGGATCTGCTGGGCGCGGCGGTCCGTTCGGCCGCCTCGGGGGCCGGTGCGGGCGAGGACTACACGTACGGCCGTCCGTCGCGGCGCTCGGCGAGCGTGCCCGGGGCCGTCCTGCCGAGCCTGCGGCGCAGGCCGCCCCGGGTCTGCGTGGTCATCGACACGTCCGGTTCGGTCAGCGACGCCGAACTGGGCGGCGCGCTCCTGGAGGTGGCCGCGATCTCCCGCGCCGTCGGCGGCCGTCGCGACCTGGTCACCGTCCTCCCGTGCGACGCGGCCGCCCGGGTCGCGCACCCGCTGTGCAGCGCCGAGGGGATACCGCTGGTGGGCGGCGGGGGAACGGATCTGCGCACGGGCTTCGCCAGGGCGCTGCGGACGCGGCCCCGGCCCGATGTGGTCGTGGTCCTGACCGACGGTCAGACGCCCTGGCCGAGTGCTCCGCCGTCGTGCCGGACGGTGGTGGGCCTGTTCCCCCGGCCGTGGGACGAGGACGACCCCCACCACGTTCCGGTCTCCCCGCCCGCCTGGGCACGGACGGTCTCCATCGGCTGACCACCTCCGACAGCGGCCTCCCGCACCGGCGCGACCGGTCCCGGAGGCCGCTGTCGGCCCCCTCGCGCGCCCCGGGTACTGTCCGCATGTTCGAGTCGAACCCCTGGTCAGGGGGTGTACGCGGGAGGGGCGTCATGAACGGTGCGGGCCGGTCCGGAGACATGTGGAGGCCGAGCGACGAAGAGGGCGGGGAACTCG
The DNA here is from genome assembly GCF_040612315.1 of Streptomyces sp. NPDC006435. Lineage (NCBI taxonomy): Bacteria > Bacillati > Actinomycetota > Actinomycetes > Kitasatosporales > Streptomycetaceae > Streptomyces > Streptomyces sp. NPDC006435. The sequence goes on along the minus strand of NZ_JBEXPY010000013.1, from coordinate 69,689 downwards.
CGGGCCGGTGGTGGAAGTGGGCCATGTCCGCGCCCGACGACCGCAGCCCGGTCAGGGACACGACGGGCGAGCACGCCGCCTGGAACCAGCCGGACGACCTCTGGTTCCTGGCCGGCACCTACGGCGGCCGGGTGGTGCGGCGCTGCCCGATCCCCTCGGACCGGCCGGCCTTCTTCCCCGTGCTCAACATGCAGCACCCCCGGTCGTACTCGCGGGTGCCCCTGTCCATGCCGGTGGTGGAGGCCACCGCGTCGCTCAACGGCGTCCCGCTGCCGCTGCGGGAGTTCTCCGCGTCGTTCCGCACGGAGTCGACGCAGCGTTACGCGTGGGGTGTCTGGGGCGGCTTCCCGCCGCTGCTCCCGGGCGAGTACGTGCTGGAGATCAGGGCGAGGGCCGCGAACGGCTTCTGGGTCGACACGACCTACCACCTGGAGTCGACGGCCCCCTGATCCACCGAACGGCCCCTAGGCATGACAAGTACATGCCGTCATGCTGGAGCGACCCCGTGAAACCACGAGGAGCACGGGCCCAACTGGCTTTCGTACCCCGGAGGTTGCTCATGCGTCGCCGATTCGCCGCTCCGCTCGCCGCGGCGGCTCTGTCGCTCCCGCTCGCCCTGCTCCCCGCCGCGTCCGCCTCGGCCGCCCCCGCGGACAAGCCCCAGGTCCTCAGCTCCTGGACCCAGACGAGCCTGTCCAGCTACAACGCCTGGAAGTCCGCCCGCGGCAACCAGAGCGCCTGGGCCGCGTACGGCTTCGACTGGTCGACGGACTACTGCAGCAGCTCCCCCGACAACCCCTTCGGCTTCCCCTTCCAGACCGCCTGCGCCCGCCACGACTTCGGCTACCGCAACTACAAGGCCGCCGGCACCTTCTCCGCCAACAAGTCCCGCATCGACTCCGCGTTCTACGCGGACCTCAAGCGCGTGTGCGCCGCCTACACCGGCGCGAAGCTCACCGCGTGCAACAGCACCGCGTGGACGTACTACCACGCCGTGGACATCTTCGGCGTGGCACCGGCGAAGACCGCCTGACCGCCGCGCTCCCCCGCGGGCACGGCCCGCCTCCTCCACGGGGCCGACCGTGCCCGCACGGCTGCCGGCCGGAGCCCCCGCACCGTTGCACTCGCACCTTCTCTCCGGGACGGGCGCACTCTCCGAATGCCTCCACGGTTTCCCAACGCACATCTCCGGCAAGAGCTCTGATGAGCCATCATCGAATCGGGTGGCACAAGCCGGGCACATGGTGCCCGCACCACACGGAGGAGGCGCGGAGTGCGTAGTCGGGTGCGCGCGGGGGACGGGCGGCAGTTGGTGGTGGAACGCCTGGGGGATCCCCGGGGCAGGCCGGTCTTCCTGATGCACGGAATGCCCGGCAGCAGACTCGGCCCGGCTCCGCGCGGCATGGTGCTGTACCAGCGCAAGACCCAGCTGATCACCTACGACCGGCCGGGCTACGGCGACTCCGACCGGCTTCCGGGCCGCTGCGTCGCCGACGCCGTCGAGGACGTGCGGGCCATCGCGGACCACCTCGGCATCGAGCGGTTCGCCGTGGTGGGGCGGTCCGGCGGCGCCCCGCACGCCCTGGCCTGCGCGGCGCTGATGCCCGACCGGGTGACCCGGACGGCCGCCCTGGTCGGACTGGCGCCCCGCAGCGCCGACGGTCTCGACTGGTTCGAGGGGATGGCCGCGTCCAATGTGCTGGCGTACTCCACCGCGACGGCCGATCCGGACGGGCTGGCGGAGTCGTTCATCTCACGGTCCGCGGTGATCCGGCAGAACCCGGTCCAGCTCATCGACGAGCTGCGCCAGGAACTGACCGAATCCGACCGGATGGTGGTCAACGACGCCGGGGTCCGCACCATGTTGCTGCGCAACTACCGTGAGGGGTTGCGCACTTCGGCCTGGGGCTGGATCGACGACGCGCTCGCGTTCTCCAATCCGTGGGGGTTCGATCCGGCGGACATCACGGGACCGGTGCTGCTGTGGCACGGCGAGAAGGACGTGTTCTCGCCGGTGAACCACTCCCGTTGGCTGGCCGAACGCATCCCGAACTCCACCGTCGTGGTGGAACCGGCGGCAGCCCACTTCGACGCGCTGCACGCGCTGCCCAGGATCCTGAACTGGCTGCTGGATCCGCCGGCCGAATGAGCGACGGTCCGGGGAGCGTCCGGCCTCGTGGCCGGACGCTCCCCGGCGCCTACACCGCCGTCGGTTCCAGCTCGCGCTCGAACCGGCGCTCGTCCCGGGCGATCCGGGTCATCGGGTGGTCGTCGCCGAGCTGCCGGGACAACTCCTCGACCGTCTCGCTCCTCAGCCGCAGCGCCTCGTCCTTGCGGCCCAGCGCGTCGAGCGTGACCGCCATGTTGGACGTCATGGCCAGGGTCTCCGGATGGTGCGCCCCCAGGACCCGGCGGAGCTGTCCGGACACCTTCTCCTCGGTCTCCAGGACCAGTTCGAGATCGCCCCTCTCCGCCGTCGCGTTGGCCAGGTTCATCACGCAGAACAGGGTGTTGGGGTGCTCCGGCCCGTACACCTCGCGCATCGCGGCGACGACCCGGGTCAGTACCCGCACCGCCTCATCCGACGCGCCGGTGCCCGACTGGTAGACACCGAGGTTGTTCAGCGCGGCCAGGGTGTACGGGTGCTTCTCCCCCGGCACCTTCATGTACTGGTCGACGACCTCCTGCGCGGTGTCCCTGGCCTCGGTCGTCTCACCGGCCGCGTACAGGTCGGCCGCCATGTTGAGGTCGCAGGCCAGCGACTCCGGGTTGGCCGAGGTGTACTTGGCCCGGTACCTGCCCCGGGTGGCCACCGTCAGCCGGCGGGCGTCCTCCAGTCTGCCCGCGCGGCGCAGCGACACGGCCAGGCTCTTCGCCGCGCTCAGCGTGCCGGGGAAGGCCCGGCCCAGAGTGGCCTTGTAGCTGTCGTACGTACGGCTGAGGATGCCGACCGAGTCCTCGTACCGGCCGACGTCCCGCAGGTCCCGGGCCAGGTTCATGGCCGAGGAGAGGCTGTAGGGGTGTTCCGCGCCCAGCACCTCGACGCGCCGGTCGAAGACGTCCTGGTCGATCTCGCGGGCCTTGGCGTACTGCCCGATGGAGCGCAGGGTGAACGCCAGGTTGTTGGCCGCGGCCAGGGTCCTCGGGTGCGATTCGTGGAAGATCTGGTTGAACCCCTCGGTGGCCTCGGTGGCCAGCTCGATCGCCCTGGTGTACTCGCCGAGCGTGCCCAGGTCCGTCGCCAGGCTGCTGGTGCTCATGTACGTGTGCGGGTGCTCCGGGCCCAGGACCTCCTGCTGCACCGACAGGGTGATCTCGTCGAGCTCCCGGGCCTCCACGTAACGGCCGCGCGAGCGGTAGATGTTGGAGAGGTGGAAGCAGAGGTAGAGGTACTGGATGTCCCGCTCCCCCAGTGTCTCCCGCCAGATCTCGCGCAGGTCCTCGCAGAGCGTGGTGGCGGTCCTGAAGTCACCGCGCTTCCAGAGGTAGCGGACCCGGTCGATCAGCAGCCTGCGGGCCTCGGGCTCCTTGCAGTTGCGCGCGTCGGACGGGCCGAGGTGCGGCCAGATGGTGGCGAACTGCGGCCAGGTCGAGGGATTGTCGATCGGCTCGTCGTCGTCGGGCCGGGCGCCCGCCAGGATGCGGTGCACGGCGTGCCGGGCGTCCCGCTGCTCCTGCTCGCTGAGCTGTGCCCGGATGACCGCCTGGACGAGCCGGTGCACCTGGATGGAGTTGGAGACCTGGTCGACCTTGGCGAGGGCGAACCGGCCGATCTCCCGGATGACCCGGCCCAGCACCAGTTTCTCCTGGAGCGAGGCGTCGTACGGCTTCAGCGCCTCGATCATCTCCTTGCTGTACAGGAGGTTCCCCGAGATGGGCTCGGGGGCGAAGAAGGCGCAGAGCTGGAGCAGCCGCACCGCGGCGGGCGAGCGCTCCTTGAGCCGTTCGATGGAGATGTTCCAGGTCGCGGCGACCGGCTCCGGGTAACCGGCCGGCTGGTTGAGCGCCAGGACCTCGGGGGCCTGCTGGGCCAGCTGCTCCAGATAGGTGTCGATCGGGGTGGCGGTCTCCGCGATCCAGGCCGCCGCCTGCTCGACGGCCAGCGGCAGGTCGCCGACGGCGGTGGCCACCTGGGCGGCGTCCTCGTCGCTCAGTCCGGGAGCCCGGCGCTGGAGGTGCTCGATGGACTCCTCGCGCAGGAAGACGTCGACGGGCAGCGCGTCGCCGTGCTGGGACCACGCCTGGTTGCGCGAGGTGACCAGGATGTGGCCGGACCCGCCCTGCGGGAAGTAGCGCCGGAGCCGTTCGGGATCGTCGGCGTTGTCGAAGACCAGCAGCCAGCGGTCCGACGGCACCCCGCGCCGCAGCAGGTCGACCGCCTCCTGGGAGGCCGCCGCCATGTCGTCGCCGCCCTGGGCGCCCAGCCGGACCGCGAGTTCGGCCAGCGCGGCCACCACGTCGTCGGTCTGCTCGGAAGATATCCACCAGACCAGGTCGTAGTCCGCCATGAACCGGTGCACGTACTCCAGGGCGACCTGGGTCTTGCCGACGCCGCCGAGTCCGTACAGGGTCTGCGGCTGCGGCAGCACGACGGCCATGCCGCCGCCGAGCTGGTCGCGCATCCGCTCCAGGACCAGGGAGCGGCCGGTGAAGCCGGGGTTGCGCGGCGGCGCGTTCCAGATCCTGGGGACGGTGCCGGGGAAACGCGGTCCGGGCGAGACGGAGTCGCTGAGCTGCACGGGCCGGTCCAGGGCGCGCAGCAGGGCGGCGGTGGCGTGCACCTCGTCGAGCCGGAAGAGATCGACGGGGTTGCGGTCGATGTAGGGCGCGGACAGCCGCACGTCGCCGACCCTGAGCGGCAGCAGATGGCGCCGGCCGCCGCCGGGGTCCTCCGCGACGGCCCGTTCCCAGAGGTTCACCGCGCGCTGGGACTTGAGGTAGGCGCTGGAGAGCAGCACCACGGTGCGGGCCGCGTTCTCGGGGGTCGCCGGTTCCGGGGTGCTCCGCTCGGCGGACACGTCGCGCGGCACGACGCGGAATCCGGCCCTGGTGAGCACGGACTCGATCCAGTCGGCCCACATCCGGTTCTCCGCCACGTAGCTGAGGAAGAGATCGGCGGGCAGGGCCGGCCTGCGCCGGGTGAAGGCGTCCCGGATGCGCAGCCGCACCTCTTCGCCGACCGGTGGCATCGAGGTGATCTGCTGGGCGGTGATGACGGCGGTGAGCCGTTCGAAGGCGGAGAGCAGCGAGTTGGTGAGACCGGCCTCGTCCCCGAAGGTCGCGAGGGTCTCCTCGTACGCGTAGTAGGGGCGGTACGGGATCTCCACCGCGCCCCAGTAGGCGGTGAGTTCGTCCCCGGACAGGTCGCGCGGCAGCCGGTCGAACTTCAGCCGGGCCAGGGCTCGTCCGGCGTCCGCCTTCTCCTTCTCGCCCTCGTCGATGCGCATCGGAACGGGGAAGATGGAGATGGGGCGGCCGGTGTAGCGCTCGGAGATCTGCCGGGCCACGGAGGCGGCGCCGTCGATGGACTGGTCGCTGAGCGTGAAGCAGTCGACGAGGACGTCGGGGAGGTGGACGGTGCAGATGTCGGCGATGTCGCTGAGGCCGGTACGGCTGTCGATGAGGACGTAGTCGTAGTTGGCCTTCATGTCGTCGCGCAGGGCGTCGAAGAAGTGGCCGCCGCCGAGCCGGTCGTAGAAGTTGTCCCAGTCGAAGGTGGAGACGGTCGCGGAGTACTCGCGGTTCTGTCGCCCGGCGGACACGAAGTCCAGGGTGCCGCCCTGCGGGAACTCCCAGCCGAGCGCCTCGGGGGCGAGGGAGACGGCGTGCGGCTGGATACGGGCGTAGTCCCGGTGCCAGTCGTCGGCGCGCTGGACGGGGCTGGTCGCGGCCCACGCGTACTCGGTGATCAGGTCGATGACACCGGTGGTGGCACCGAGGGTGGACGGGTCGAGGAACGGGTGGAAGAACCGGTGGAGCCCCGGCGCCTCCAGGTCCCAGTCGACGGCCAGTACCCGTTTGCCGTTGGCGGCGAGTATCCAGGCGGTGTTGGCCAGGGCCATGGTGCGCCCGGTGCCGCCCTTGTACGAGTAGAAGGTGACGATGCGCCCGTCACGACCGGCCGTCATCCGTGTCCTCCCCATCCGTCGCAGGGTCGTGTGTCTCGGGGATGTAGTTCGTCTGTGCCATCGGCCCCAGCAACCTCGTCCGTTCGCTGTGTCCGCCACCGGTGGCGGGTGGATACACCGCCGCGTGTCTCAGGTACTGCTGGGCCGCCACCTCGACCACCTGCGGCAGGATCTGCCCGAACGCCTCCATGCTGGGCACGCCCCTGGCCGCGGCGCGGCAGTAGGCGCGCCCCTGGCGCATCTTGGTCGGCATGGTCTGTTCGAGCTTCTCGGTCAGTTCGGCCTCGACCGCCATGCTCTGCCGGTCCTCGCGACTCCACGGCACGACCATCGTGACCCAGGGCCGGTTCTCGGCGTCGAAGGCGGCGAGCCTCCTGCGCCGGTCCTCGTCCTGCAGGGCCCAGCGGTCGACGAGCAGGATCTCGGGCCTGCTGGGCGGCTGTTTGCCCTCCCCGTGCCCCACCTCCTCGTCGAACGAGGAGATGGTGGCCTGGTAGTTGAGGGAACGCACCAGGTCCTCGGCGACATAGGCCAGCGGACGGGTGGTGCTGGGGTGGTAGGGGTTCCAGTCCTGCGGGTTGTCGCCGTAGTAGTCGGCCATGCGCCCCTCGGGCAGGTCGTGCCGGGTGGGTGCGGCAATGGTGACCTGCATGGGGCGGGGTCCGCCGGCCACGCTGTTGGGCGGGCCGAAGGCACTGGGGGCGAGCCGGTAGTCGACCGGGCGCCCGGTGCCGATCTTTATGGTGTCGGCGACGTTGACGATGCGCTTGGCGAGTTCGTAGACCGCGCGCTCGTACTCCTCGGCGAAGAGCCTGAGCTTGATGAGGCCGTAGAGCCCGTCGCTGACGTAACGGTCCCCGAAGTCGCGGTGGTTGAACTGCAACCGTTCGGCCGGGCCGGGGAGCTGGCTCGGCGGAACGGGCACCCAGAGCGCCGGGACGATCGCCTCGGCCGGCTGGTTGGAGCGGGCCCGGTAGTGGATGGCGCGCTGCGCGAAGGCGTACCACTCCTTGCCGCACATCTCACTGGCGAAGTAACGCGGCGAGAACAGCGGAACGAACACCCGGCAGGTGGCGAGCACCTCGCCGAGCCGCTCCGACCAGCCCTCGCCGGAGCGTATCTCCCGGTCGATGAACCCCGCGGGCGCGCCCGCGGGCAGATCCGTCATGGCCAGCACGTGGTCACAGAGATCCTTGAAGAGGCGTTCGACCCACATGTCGGGGTCGGTTCCACCGCCGTACCCCGGTGTATGGGCATAACTCAAGAAGAAGTACGGCCGATGGTCCGCCGCTCGCTGCTGCGTCATCGCGTGCACACGACCCCCGTCCTGTGTGAGCACCCGCACCCGAGGCGTGAAGCGAATGCGAGCGAATTCATCATTCCGGAGCGGAGGTTGCTCCACCCCCATGGCGTTCGGTCATTCAACGCCGGTTTTCAGTCATACGTTCCCGGGTTCGGCCGATCATTTCCTTGATCGAATTCGGTCTGCGGTCGTTCCTCCCACTTGTCCCCTGTATGCCGACACCCTCGATCGAACCGGAATTCGACACTCAGATCTCTTTTCGCATCAGATCCAGCAGCCGTTTCCCGCCGACGGTCACTTCAGCGGCACCTTCCAGCATGTCGAGGGCTTCCGGTACCCCCTCCAGGAAGTTCGGCTCGAATGCGCCCAACGCCATCCGCTCATAGGTGTCGGCCAGCAACCGGGAAAACGGAACTGGTTCTTCCTGCCAAGGCATTCGATGTTCCCAGGAGCCGTCCGCCGCGTAAAGATCCGTGACGTCGACAAGCGCCTGCAATTCGGCCCTCCGGAATCCCCTCAGCAGTGCGAACGCCAGTTCCTCGGCGCCGCCGTCCACGGAGATGCCCAGCGCCCCGGGTCCGTGCCGTCCCACGGCGGGCTCCGCCGGGTCCAGGCCCGTGAGGGGCGTGAGGGTGGTGAGGCGGTCCGCCATCTCCGCGGCCCGAGCGGGGGCCTTCGCCCCGATCAGGGTCCAGGCCTCGACGATCCCGGCCCCCAGACGAGCCGCGGTCCGGTCGTCGAGGGGGGCCGCCGCGGGCACCGGGAAGCAGTCGCGGAACGGGTCGGCGTCGTCGAGCACCGGGCCGGACGCCGCTCCGGGGACCGTGAGCCGCCGCAGCGGACGCCAGCCCGGACCGGGTTCCGCCGGCCGGACGACCCGCAGCTCGGTCCCGCCGCCCTCCGGCCGGACGACGAAGCCGTCCCCGGCGGCCCGCAGCACGCCCGTGCCGCGTTCCCCCGCGTCCGTGACGCGCAGCCCGCCGAGACCGGGCAGGAAGAGACCGCCGTCCGAGAGGTCCACCGGTACGGGCAGGTCGAGGCCGCCCCGTACGACGGCCGCCGCGAGGTACGCCGACAGCCGGCGCGCCGCCCGTACGGCGCCGGGGCGCTCGTGGACCGACCCCAGCGCCCCGAGCAGCCAGCCGCGGGCGTACGGCAGGGCCAGCACCTCGTCCAGGGCGCGGGCGCCCTCCTCGGACGCCTCGACGGCGGCGGCGAGCTCCCAGGCGGCCTCCCACTCCGCGCCGCCGCGCCGGCCGATGTCGGCGTTCAGCCGGGCGAGCAGGGTGCGGTCGAGGTCCAGCTGGGCGGCAGCCGCCCCGGCGGCCCCGGTCACCGCGGGCGCGACGAGCTCCGCCGTCGTACGGGCCTCGATGCCACGCACCAGGGCGAACAGGTCGGCGCAGTACACCGAGGGGTTGTCGAACGCGCCGGACGGGCCGTCGGAGCGGTACCTGTGGGTGTACAGGCCGCCCCCGCAGGTGCGCACCACGGGACAGCGGCGGCAGGTCTCGCCGACCCCGGCCAGCCCGAGCTGACGGGCCCGCACCCCGGGGTGGCCGGCGACCTCGTCGAAAGTGTGGGTGAAGACGTCGAACCCGGTGGCCGCGGCGCCCTCGTAGGCGCTCTTGAGCGAGTCGACCTGCTCCAGCCGGCCGTCGGTCTCGACGACGACGAGGTCCGTCGGGGCGAGTCCCAGGGACTCGGTGAGACTGGGGCCGCCGCTCAGCGTGGAGAGCACCGACGAGAAGAGCCGCACCGGCACCTGGCGCCCCTGCTCCTGCCAGCGGTCGAAGACCGCGAGGAGCCAGTCGGCGTAGGCGGTGGGCGAACCGTCCGGACGCGGCGGCGGGTCGTCCCAGGTGGCGTGCGGGAGCAGGAAGTCGATGAGCGGCGGTTCGAGTTCGGTCAGCGCGTCGAGGACCGCGTGCGGGTCGTTGCGGATGTCGACGGTGCACAGGAGGCCGAGGTCGAGATGGCGGTAGCGCTCCTGGTGGAGCAGCTCGACGGCCTTGAGGACCAGGGGGTGGCTGCTGCGCCCGTCCGCGTAACGGCGGTGCCGGTCGTTGGCGGCCCGGTCGCCGTCGAGGGAGATGCCGACCCGGACGCCGAATTCGTCGAAGAGGTCGAGATACCGGGGACTGAGCTGGAGCCCATTGGTGTGGATGCGGAGGTCGAGCTCCGCGACGCCGTCGAAGGCGGAGGTGAGTTCCTCACAGACCCGGCGCAATCGCGCGGGGCCCGCCAGCAGGGGCTCCCCTCCGTGCAGGATCACTGACACGGAGGGCAGTGCATGTGTCTTGGCATGCTCGGCCAGTCGTTGAGCAGTCCGGAAGATGACATCATCAGAGATTGCTCTGGGTTGGGTTCGCCAACTCTGATCTGCATGTTCATAGACATAGCAATGGTCACAGGCAAGATCACACCTGCTGTGAACCTTGAGAACGACTTCGCGGAAAGGGACCAGGGGTCCTGTCATTCCACCAGTCTAGCCAGCCCGAAGGGGTGCTCGGGGCGTCGGCTCATGGCGCCATGAAGCGCTCGGCGCGTCGTTTTTCAGAGCGCCGAGTTGAAGGTCGACGTCTGGGTGGGGCGACCGGCCGACGCGGCGTTCACACGGCCGAGCTTCCGGGCGACGGCACCGCCGCGGACGTCGATCTCGGTGAGCGGCACCCGGTTCTTCTTCGCAACGGCGAAGGCGGTGGAGGATTCAGTGGTCTTCACGGCTGTCCTTGAGGGGATTTGTTCCGATGGAATGTTTCCAGACAGGAATACAGCAAGGGTATCTGCACCATTGCAGTGCCTGGCGGCACGACTTTACTCTCATGACCTCTGTTGGCAACTGAGGACGCCCACTTGGGACAAGAGCGTTGCATGAGGTCGTCCAGGCCGAACGGAACTAGCGATTCCGCCATTGAGGTGACGACAAACCCGCAGACGGGAGTGAACATGACGGCGCTTCCCGGGCCGCTCCAGAGCATGGTCTTCAGGAACGCTGACCTTCCGGCGCTCTTCCACCACACGGACGAGATCGCCGTCGCGAGCCAGCGGGAGGCCGTGAACACCACCCGCGTCCAACTGATCCTGCTGGTCGTGGGCACCGCGCCGGCCGCGGTTCCGTGGCACGTCACGGTCGGTGACACGTTTCAACTCATCGATGCCGCAGGCGTGTTGGCCTATCTGGGTGTCCTGATCACGACGTACCTCTCCGCCCGGCGCAAAGCAAAGTCGCAATGGCAACTCAACCGCTCGGCCGCGGAGTTCATCAAGTCGATGTGCTGGCGCTACTCGGTGCACGGCGCACCCTTCGACACCGGCACCCAGCACCCGGAGGCGGTGTTCGCCAATCGTCTGGAGGAGGGGCTCCAGGAGCTCCGGAAAGTGGGCTGGGCCGACCCCCGCGACCTGACCGCGGATTCCGGCGGGCTCATCACCGACTCCATGCGCGAGTTGCGCGGAAAGGCGTTCACCGTACGCAAGGAGACGTACGTGCGGGACCGGCTCATCGAGCAGCGGAGCTGGTACCGCAGGCGCCAGGAGGTGTCGCGGCGGGCCACCCTGGTCTGGTCGACCACCATCGCCGCGCTGACCGCGCTCGCCCTGGTCTTCGCCCTGCTGAGGATGGTCTCCGCCACCCAGTCCTTCGCCCTGACGGGGGTGCTGTCGGCGGCGGCCGCGGCCTGTCTGGCGTGGAACGAGATGCGGCGGCACCACCCGCTGATCTCGGCGCACTCGCTGGTCGAGCAGGACCTGGAGGCGATGCAGGTGGCGATGGAGACCACACTGACCGAACGTCAGTGGCCGCGGGCGGTCTTCGAGACCGAGCGCATCGTCTCCCCGCAGCACACCGACTGGCTGGCCCGGCACCAGATGTGACGCGCCGCGGCGCACGCGCAGGGTGACACCGGTGGGCGCGGGCGGCCGCGGGTCACCTGCGCCCGGAGACCCGTTTCAGCGATGTGACGCCGGTGGGCGCGGGCGGCCGCGCCCACCGGTCAGCCGCGTTCCACGCCCTCGCGCCAGATCACCGTGACGGGGCGGCCCAGGCTGCGGGCGTACGTCACGATGTCGCCGGTGCCGCCGAGGCCGCGGGCGGGCCGGCCGTCCCACACCGCGAGCAGCCGGTCGCAGTGGTCGGCGATGTACGCACCCGCGGCGTAGTACGCCTCGTCGGTGGAGTGCGGGTAGTCGAGCCTGACCTCCCGGACCGCCCGGTCCTTGAGGGCCCGGTAGCGGGCGAGTTCACCGGCGTCGGCGAAGGAGTCCTCGTAGTCGCTGCTCGGGATGACCACGGTCAGCTCGGCGCCGCGGGCCAGGGCGATGTCGGCGAAGATCTGGTCGGCCCCCACCGCCAGGCTGGAGAAGGCCTCCAGGGAGCCCTCCAGGCCGTGGAAGGCCGCCCGCAACCCGGCGAGCACATGGGCGTGGGCCTCCTGCGGGATGCTGCGATGACCGGTCACTCCGATGCGTTTCACGGACCTGGAACCCCCTGGGATGTCTGCCGGGGGCCCGGCCCGGGGTGTCCCCCGGCGGTACGACCGCCCCCGTGTGCTCCTGCGTGACCGACCTGTACCCCCACATCCTCTCAAAAGCCGCGGGGTGTGCGGGAGCCCCCGCCCGGGATTTCAGGCGGGGGCTCCGTCCGGATCGATCACCCGTTCGGGGGTCGGACCGGTGTGCCGGGGTGTCAGAAGACGCTGACCCCGTACGCGCTGAGCGCCTCGGTGACCGGCTGGAAGTACGTCGTGCCGCCCGAGGAGCAGTTGCCGCTGCCGCCGGAGGTGAGGCCGATCGCCCTGGAGCCGGAGTAGAGCGGACCGCCCGAGTCGCCGGGCTCCGCGCAGACGTTGGTCTTGATCATGCCGTAGACGACGTCGCCGCCGCCGTAGTTGACCGTGGCGTTGAGGCCCGTGACGGAGCCGCTGTGGATGCCGGTGGTGGAGCCGCGGCGGGTGACGGACATGCCGACCGTGGCGTTGGCCGCGCTGGTGATGTCGACGCTGCCGACGGTGCCCGGGTGGGCGACCGAGGTGTTGTCGTAGCGGACCAGGCCGTAGTCGTTGGTCGGGAAGCTGGAGCCGACCGTCGGACCGATCTTCGTCGTCTTGGCGGAGTTGGAGTACCAGTCCGGGTAGCCGTCGGTGCAGTGACCGGCGGTCAGGAAGTAGTAGGTGGTGCCGCTGCGGACGTTGAAGCCCAGGGAACAGCGCCAGCTGGGCGCGTAGATCGCGTCGCCGCCGGCGACCAGCTTGCTGAACTTCCCGGCGGTGCGCTCGATCTTCAGGGCTCCCGCGTTGACCCCCGCGGTCTTCTTGATGTGCGCGATCTCGGCCCGCGAGACCGTGCTGTCGGCGGTGACCACGACCTTGCCGGTGGCCGGGTCGATGTTCCAGGCGGTGCCCGCCACGTCGGCGCCGAGGACGGCGTCGCTCGCGGCGGAGAGCTGCGCCGTACTGAAGGTGGTGGCGGTGTCGGCCTGGGCGCTGGGGACGGCGAGCGCGGCGACGGAGACGAGGCCCGCCGCGACGGCCACGGCCCTGGCGCGTCTCGCGGTGCCGTTGAGGGGGGCGGTGCGCTTGATCCTCACTTTTCATTCCTCCCGGGGGGAAATCGGGGGTCCGCCTGTGGGGTGGCCGGACCCGTGAGGCGCAGTCGTTCGCACGGCATGGGTCCGCAATGCGAACCTGCCGTGTTCCTGACAAGCGCTGTCCCGGAAGTATTCAAGGCGTTCAACTTGTGGCGCAAGAGGGCCCCATGGCCTGAACCTGTCATGCCCCGTGCGTGTACCCCGGTGCCGCTCGGGGCACCGGGGTACCGCGCCGGGGCGTGGCGGCACGGAGCGTCAGTGGTCGACGCGGTTGCGCTCCCCCGCCTCGACGGCGACGGAGAGGGTGTTGCCGGGCGGCGGGAAGGGGCAGATGAAGTGGTCCGCGAAGGCACAGGGCGGCAGCAGCGCCCGGTTGAGGTCGACCGTCACGCCGCCGTCGGCGGCCGGGGCGGCGGGCCGCAGGAAGCGGAAGCGGTAACTGCTCCGGCCGCTGGTGGCGTCGGCGAAGACGGCCCAGAGCGAGCCGTCGGCCTCGACCGCCACCTGGAGGGTGTGCTCCGTGCCGTCGATCTCGAAGGCGATCTCACCGGCGAGTCCGAGTCCGCGCTCGACCCCGTCGGCGTTCTCCACCCGGACCGTGCGGGAGGCGTCGTACGGACGGAAGGTGCCCGGCAGCACCCAGCGGGCGTCGTACGGGGTGGCCTCGATGGTCCGGAAGGCGCGCCGCGCGGCGGAGTCCGGGTCGAAGTCCCGTACCGCCCACAGTCCTTCGCGGCTCAGCACGACCAGTCGCCGTCCGCCGTGCGCGACGCGGGAGGCGTCGATGGGGGCCCGGTCGGCGGTCAGGCGCACCCGGCCGGTGAAGGGCTCGCCGTCGACGGTCAGTCCGTCCTCGTCGGCGGCGTGGAGCACCACCGCGCCGTCCTCCTCCCGCCATTGGCCGGGGATCCCGGGGAGGCGGCCCTCCGGGTGGTCGGAGAGCCAGTGGGTGCCGGTGAGGGAGAGGGGGCCGTACGGTGCGGCGACCGCGGCGGTGCGCTCCTCGTGCCAGTGCTTCCAGTTCTGCGCCGCCCGCTCGGGGCCGTGCGGCTGCTGTGCGTCCGTGCTCATGCGGTCAACCCTTCCACACCGGCTCGGCGAGCCCGAGATGCGACCGCAGTGTGGGGCCGCCGTACGCGGAGCGGAACGCGCCGCGCTCCTGGAGGAGCGGGACGACCCGGTCGACGAACTCGTCCAGCCCGCCCGGGGTGAGGTGCGGCACGAGGACGAACCCGTCGGCGGCGTCGGCGGCGACGAACTCGGTGAGCCGCTCCGCGACCGTCCGCGGGCTGCCGACGAAGGACTGCCGGCCGGTCGCCTCGATGACGGTCTGCCGGATGGAGAGCCCCTTCCGCTCGGACAGCGCGCGCCAGCGGGCCGCGGTCTCCAGGGGGTCGCCGTGCGCCACCCGGCCCCGGGTCGCCGAGACGCCGGGGTCCGGGTCGACGGCGGGGAGCGGTCCGTCGGGGTCGTGGTCGGAGAGATCGCGGCCCCAGACCTGTTCCAGGGCCAGGATCGCGTTCTGCGGGGAGACCTGCTGGAGGCGGATCACGGCCGCCCGTTCCCGGGCCTCGGCATCGGTGTCGCCCAGCACGAAGGTGACCCCGGGCATGATCCTCAGCTCGTCCCGTTCCCGCCCGTACTTCGCCAGTCGCGCCTTGACGTCGGCGTAGAACGCGCGGCCCGACTCCAGGGTGCCGTGCCGGGTGAAGATCACGTCGGCGGCGGACGCGGCGAACTCGCGGCCCTCCGCGGAGTCCCCCGCCTGGATGACGACCGGGTGGCCCTGCGGGGAGCGCGGGACGGTGAACTCGCCCTCGATGCCGAAGTGCCGGCCGTGGTGCGCGAAGGGGCGCGGAGTGCCGTCGGGGGTCCAGGTGTCCCACAGCTCGCGGGCGGTGGCGACGAACTCGGCGGCCCTGGTGTACCGGTGGGCGCGGTCGAGGTAGCCGCCGCGCCGGAAGTTCTCCCCGGTGAAGGCGTCCGGCGAGGTGACCGCGTTCCAGGCCGCCCGGCCCTCGCTGAGGTGGTCGAGGGTGGCGAGGCGGCGGGCCAGTTCGTAGGGCTCGTTGAAGGTGGTGTTGACGGTGGCGGCGAGCCCGATCCGGTGGGTGACCGAGGCCAGCGCGGCCAGCACGGTGAGGGATTCGGGCCGGCCCACCACGTCCAGGTCGTGGATGCGGCCGTGGTGCTCGCGCAGCCGCAGCCCCTCGGCGAGGAAGAAGAAGTCGAACAGGCCGCGTTCCGCGGTGCGGGCGAGGTGTTCGAAGGAGGAGAAGTCGATCTGGCTCCCGGCTCGGGGGTCCGTCCAGACGGTGGTGCTGTTCACGCCCGGGAAGTGGGCGGCGAGGTGCATCGGCCGGGTCGTGGTGGTCATGCGCGTCCCCTTTCCGGGGCGTACCGGTTGGTGGGACGGGCCAGGCCCAGGTGCTCGCGCAGGGTGCCGCCGGGGTGGAAGGTGCGGAACAGGCTGCGGTGCTGGAGCAGGGCCACGGTGCCGTTGACGATCCGTTCGAGATCGCGGCCGGGGGTGATGGGCGTGAGGTGGAAGCCGTCCACCGCCCCGCCGCGGTGCCAGCGGGTGATCAGCTCGGCGAGGTCGACCGGGCCGCCCCGGTAGTACGAGCCGCCGGCCGCGAGCGGGGGGCCGCTCTCCAGGCCCGGTTCCGGAGCGGTCTCGATGTCGCCGAGGTCGACGGTGAGCGCGACCAGTACCCGGAGCGCGTCGGGGTCGCGTCCGTGCGCCGCGGCGCGCCGGCGCAGTTCGGCACGGATCGCGGCGGCCCGCTCGGGCGCGGTGGCCCGTACCAGGACGACGTCGGCGTGGCGGGCCGCGACCTCCGCGGCCGGGCCGCCCGTGCCGTCGACGACGGTGACCGGGTGCCCCTGCGGGGGCCGGGGCACGATCGCCGGTCCCCGGACCGAGAAGAAGGCGCCCTCGAAGTCGATGTGGTGCAGCTTGTCGCGGTCGACGAAGCGTCCGGTGGCGGTGTCCCGGATCTCGGCGTCGTCCTCCCAGCTGTCCCACAGCCGGGCCCCCGCGTCGGCGACCTCACCGGCCTCCCGCCACAGCTCGTCGGCGGGTGCCGCCGGGCGCCGGCCGAACAGCCGGGCCTCGGCCCCGGTCGTCGACACGTCGACGTACCAGCCCGCCCGGCCGCGGCTCACCCAGTCCAGGGTGGCCACGGCGGACGACACGTGAAACGGCTCGGTGTGGGTGGTGGTGACGGTGGGCACGAGGCCGATCCGGTGGGTGGCGGGCGCAACCCGGGCGAGCACGGCGAGCGCGTCGGGCCCCGGCCTGATGAACGAGTCGCCGAGCGTGACGAAGTCGAGCGCGCCGCGCTCGGCGAGCCGGGCGAGGCCGATGTAGTGCCCCGGGTCGTAACGGGGCGGGCCGCCGATCTCGGCGGCCAGGTGCAGGGGGGCGGTCGCGGACATGGGTGTGACCTTTCGGGGAGGTGGGCCGGGCGGCTCCGGGCGGGAGCCCGGTCAGGTCCGGGGGCCGCCGTCGCTGGCCGGGCCGCGGAGCAGGCGGAGCGCCGTGCGCGCGGTGGCGTCGTTCTGCCGGAAGGCAGGGCCGCCGGTGCGCGGCCGGGTGAACGCCGCGCCGGTGCGCGCCGAGGTGAACGGGCCCAGCGCGAAGCGGCGCGCGTGGGGGCGGCCGTCGCGGTACAGGACGCGGCCGTCGTCGGGATCGACCGAGAGCAGCCCGGAGCCGGTGGCGGCGGCGCCGTCCGCGTACAGCTCCCGGAGCAGCGTGCTGCGGACGCGGTCCGGGGCGGGGTCCGGCAGGCGGGCCTCGACCAGGGCGCGGGCCGTCGTGCGCAGTCCCGGCACGGTGGTGCTGCCCGCCACGAAGAGGCCCCTGCGCTCGTCGGCCTCGACGGTCATCCCGGCGCCCAGGAAGCGGACGAGGCCGGCCCGCGAGAGGGCGAGCAGTCTGCGCAGCCGGGGGCCCGGCGGGCCGGAGGCGAGATGGCTGAAGAAGCCGTGCCACCAGTTCCCGGTGTCCCCGAGCCGGAGCAACTGCCCGTAGGCGGAGAGCAGTCCGAGGAAGACGGCGAGGTCCGGGCTGTGGCCGGGGTCGTGGCGGCGTTCCAGGTCGGCGGTGATGTGGTCGCGCATCCCCTTCTGGAGCGCGTCGTACGAGCGGTGGCGCACCCCGTCCAGTGGGCGGTCGAGCGCTTCCAGGTCGAGGCGGTCCGCCGGGTCGGGCACGGCGGCCTCGACGAGGGCGCGCAGTTCGGGTCCGGCCGGGTCGGCGGCGGCGTACCGCGCCTCGAAGGCGGCCCGGTCGCCCCTGGTGCGTTCGGGGTGGGCGGTGAAGAGGCGGTGGTAGTGGGCGTGGCCGAGTTCCTTCGCGACGTGCGGCCACACGTCCCGCCGGAAGTCGACCGGCCCGTCCGACTTCAGCAGGGTCTCGGTCCGGTCCGGGTCGAGGAAGCGCGGCAGCGGCGGCCGTTCGCCCTCCCAGGCGTAACCGATCTTGGAGTGGTAGGGGACGCCGCGGCGCGATCCGACGTACAGCACGGGTTCCCTGCCGGAGGGCATGTACTCGCCGTTCTCGTACCGGCCGCCGCGCCCCTCGGTGAGCAGCACCATGAGGTCGACGAAGGCGAGGCCGAAGCCCCGGACGAGGACCGGTTCGCCCGCGGGCAGCACGGACAGGTCGCTGTCGGCGGTGAAGTCCGGCGGCAGGTGGACGAGTCCGTGGCGGTCGGCGAATTCGGCCAACCCGGCGTGTTCCGGCTCCGGTTCGGCGTCGAGGTGACCGATGGTAACGGCGACGGCGTCGGCGAGCAGCGGGGTGCCGTGCCCCTCCAGCCAGACGCGCTGGCGGCCCTCGCGCGGTCCGGTGACCCGCACGGCCCGGGCGCGGTGCCAGGTGACGTCGACGCCCTCCGGCAGCGCGGCCACCGCCCGCCCGTACACCCAGCGCAGATAGGCGCCCTGCAGTTGCCTGCTCGGGAAGGCGTCGCCCGTCAGCGCCTCGATCTCGGCGCGGAGTCCGGGCTCGGCGCCGGCCTCGTCGGGGAGGGTCAGGCGTCCGTCCCGGATGTCCGCCGCCCAGGTGTGCAGCGCGGGCCCGGGGCGTACCGGGCCCTCCTGCCGGACCGTTTCGTCGGTGAACATCGTGACGTCCTCGGCCATGGAGTTCATCCACAGCAGCGGGGACTGGTCGTGCCGCCAGACCCGTCCGCCGCCGGGCGGGTACGGGTCGACGATCCGGATGTCCAGGGTGCGGTCCCCGTACAGTTCGGGGGCGTTGGCGGCGATGCGCTCGATCAGGCCGGTGCCGCGCGGGCCCGCGCCTATGACGACGAGCACCGGGGCCCGGCTCATCGGGCGCCCGCGGTGCGGTGCGGGCGGGCACCGGCCGTCGGAGGGCTCCCGGCGGGAGGGCGGGGCAGGGGAAAAGGGGCGGGCTGCGCGGGCATGCGAAGGCTCCGTGGATGCAGAGATCGGACACGGGGCGTGCCTTCGGCGTGAACACAACGCGGACCGGGCCCCTCAGCACCGGTCCGCTCCGAGACAACCGCTGTTCACCGCGGGCTGTCAAGCCCGTCCACACTGTGAGCCGTACGTCCGGGCCCGGTTGACGGGTTCACCGGATGCCTGTTCCACTTGGGTCATGCATTCGCAGCAGTGGCTGGTCAAGCGCTCCCACATCGACTTCGGTCGCGTGTGGTCCGCCTCCTGTTGAGCCGACCCCCTGCGTCCTCGCGTTCTTGCGCCCCGCCCCGTGCGCGGCGTCCGAGCAGTCCTCCCGCGTGTCCACGCGTGCCCAACGCCGTTTTCCCCTCCCCTCGCTCCACCCTGCCCGGGACCGGGTGATCCCGACCGGATCGACCGGTCCCGGGCGGGCGGTTCAGCAGCCGCAGTCGCAACCGCAGTCGCAGCAGCCGCCGTCTTCACCGCCGCAGCTGCTGCAGCAGTTGCAGCATTCGCAGCAGTCACCGCAGTTGCCGCAGTCGCACTGACTGCAGAGACCTTCGCGGCGCTGGTGGCTCCACGGGTCCTCGAACGTCCCGCAGCACATCTGGCAGGTGCAGGCCAGGCCCGCCCACACCAGGCAGCCCATGATCAGGCCGCGCCGGTCGCGCGGCGGCTCGGGCGGCTGCCCGGGGCCACCGGGACCGCCGGGGTTCGTCGGCGCGTACGGATTGCCCGGGGGCGGGCCGAACGCCCCGGTCGGTCCGGTCGGCGACGGAGCCGTTCCGTCCAGCAGCACCGTGCCCGGCTGGTGCGAGCACGCCGTGGTGCCGAACGCCCGGTCCACCGACTGCCGCAGCTCGTGGGCGAGCAGTACGTGGGCCAGCTTGCCGTCGGTGAACTCGGCGTCGCGCAGGGCCAGCCGTACGCCGTGCAACGCGTCGTCGCACAGCCGGCGTGCCTCGGCGCGCGAGGTGCCGGTCGCCGTGAGCGGGTTCCAGGCGCCCGACGCGGCGTCGGCCTCCTGGTCCTCCACGGCGTCCAGCAGGTGTGCCAGGCGTCCGAAGAGCCGGCCCGCCTCGGCGAGCGGCTCCGCGTTCTGCGGCCGGCCGGCGAGCACCGCGGTGTGGGCGAAGGCCGCCGCGGTGGCGGTCTCGGTGGGCTCGGTGATGGTGAGCAGCGGGGTGCCGGGACCGGCGGCCAGCTCGATACCGGTCTGCCGGTCGACGGCGTCGACGAGGAGCGCCGTGTCGAAGCCGAGCTGCGCGCCGGTGCGCGCCCCGGCTCGGTCCCAGCCCGCGGCGACCCGGCGGGCCGCCGCGGCGACCGGGCGGCGCCTCAACAGGCCGTCCCCGTCGGCTACGTGGTCCCGGACCTTGGCCGAGGCCAGCACCAGCGAGACGGCGGCGGCCAGCCGGGCCCCCTCGCCGCGGGCGACCGGGGCGGTCCGCATGGCGCGCAGCGGGCAGGGCCCCGCGGTGCGTCGCCATCCGGTGGTGCGTTCCGACTGAGCCTCCGTCAGAACGGAGACGATCAGGCCGTCATAGTTCGTCACGATCCGGGCGAACTGCCCGTGGTCGGAGCGAAGTGCGAGGCAGAGCCCGCAGAGATGGGCCATCCATTCGGTCCTGAGCCCCTCGGACAACCGATGGGTACAGGGCCTGACGATTCCGAACACGACGATCCCCCGAGAGTTTTCCGCCTTCGCGCCGGGTCGTGCGACCGCGCGACGTGCATCGTACCGAGCACCCCGTTCACCCGTACGTCCCTCATGTCACCCGTACGGACCGGGGCATCATATTTTCTTTCTTTCACTCTCTTTATACGGGAGGAACCCTGACGAAACGCCACATCTTCTGCATCAGTACCGTCACGAACCCTCTGCGCGCCGACTATCCACTTGGCGCACGATCCGCATCATGGACGACCATAGGGATACGAAAGAGATGCGGAACATCACGGAACCGCGGTGAGAGGAGGCGTCCATGGGATCGGTGCGCAAGGCAAGTGCCTGGCTGGGCCTCGTGGAGGACAACGACGAGCGGTACTACGACGACGAGTACGCCGAGGGCCCCCAGACCGGGGCGGCCCAGGCCTGGGTGACCGACCCCCGGGTGCAGATCGCGTCCGAGACGGCCGAGGAGACGGGACGCCGGATCGCCACCGTCACCCCGGACAGCTTCCGGGACGCGCGGGCCATCGGCGAGCTCTTCCGGGACGGCGTTCCCGTGATCGTCAACCTCACGGCCATGGACCCCACCGACGCCAAGCGCGTCGTGGACTTCGCGGCCGGCCTCACCTTCGGCCTGCGCGGCTCGATCGAGCGCGTGGCCACCCGGGTCTTCCTGCTGACCCCGGCCGACACCCAGGTGGTCAGCGGCGAAGCCGTCGGCCGGCCGGCCGACGGCTTCTTCAACCAGAGCTGAGCAGGGCGCTCCTCGGGCCGTTCCCGTGACCCTTCCGGCAGCCCCCCGCCGGTCGCGGTCCCGAGACGTGCTCCGGAAGTCCCGGCCGGAACGCCTAGCGGAACGCGTCGAGACCGGTGAGCGCCTTGCCCAGCACCAGCTGGTGCATCTCCACGGTCCCCTCGTAGGTGAGCACCGACTCCAGATTCGTCGCGTGACGCATGACCGGGTACTCCAGCGAGATCCCGTTGGCGCCGAGAATCGTGCGCGAAGTGCGGCAGATGTCGATCGCCTCCCGCACGTTGTTGAGCTTTCCGAAGCTGACCTGCTCCGGGCGGAGCCTCCCCGCGTCCATCCGCCGCCCCAGGTGGTGGGCGAGCAGGATGCCCTTGTGCAGCTCCACGGCCATGTCCGCGAGCTTGGCCTGGGTGAGCTGGAAGCCGCCGATCGGCCGGTCGAACTGTTCCCGGGTCCTCGCGTACTCCAGGGCCGCCTCGAAGCTGGAGCGCGCCGCGCCCATGGCCCCCCAGACGATGCCGTAGCGGGCATGGCTCAGACAGCTGAGCGGGCCGCGCAGGCCGATGACGCCGGGGAGCACCGCGTCGGCGGGCAGCCGCACCTCGTCGAGGACCAGTTCGCTGGTGACCGAGGCGCGCAGGGACCACTTGTGCCGGATCTCGGGCGCCGAGAAGCCCGGCGCGTCGGTCGGCACGACGAACCCGCGGATCCCGCGGCCCGGACCTCCCTCGTCGGTCTGCGCCCAGACGACGGCCACCCCCGCGACCGAACCATTGGTGATCCACATCTTGCGGCCGGTGAGCACCCAGTCGTCCCCGTCCCGCCTGGCGTGGGTGCGCATCCCGGCCGGGTCGGAGCCGTGGTCGGGCTCGGTGAGGCCGAAGCAGCCGATGATCTCGCCGGCCGCCATGCCCGGCAGCCACTGCCGGCGCTGCTCCTCGGAGCCGTAGCGGTGGATGGCGTACATCGCCAGCGAACCCTGCACGGAGACCAGGGAGCGGATGCCCGAGTCCGCCGCCTCCAGCTCCAGGCACGCCAGTCCGTACTGGACGGCGGTGGCGCCCGCGCAGCCGTAGCCCTGCAGGGACATGCCGAGCGCGCCGAGCGAACCGAGTTCGCGGGCCAGCTCGCGGATGCCGGGCAGTTCGCCGTTCTCGTACCACTCGGCGATGTGCGGCAGTACGCGGTCGGTGGCCCAGCTCCGGACGGTGTCGCGGATCGCGAGGTCCTCGGCGCCGAGCAGGTCGTCGATGCCGAGGGGGTCGGCGGGGTCGAGGGGCGGGAGCTTCGAGGACTCGGTGGTGGACATGAGGGTGCCTCCGGCGGCTCGCACGATGCTAAAACTAGCGGTGTTAGTTATGGCGTCGCACCGACGTTACGGCTCAGTGCGCCGCCCGTCCAGAGCCGGTCGCCCCGGCGGGTCGGCGCCGGGCGGGCCGGGGTATCGGGTGCGGCGCGCAGTCCGCGGCGGGCGCCTCGTGCGCGGTACGGGACTCGCGCGCGTCGTCCGCGTCGGCCCTCAGCGGTTCGCACGCGTCGTCCGCCGGGGAGTCGGGGGCCGGGGCCGCGTGTTCCATTCCTCGCGGCAGCCGCAGCGCGGCGAGCGCCCCGAGCAGCAGCAGTGCCGCGCTGACCAGCAGTGTGACGCGCAGCCCGGAGACGAAGGCGTGCCGGGCGGTGGTGCGCAGCGCCGCGCCCAGCGGTCCGCCCAGCCGGTCCGCCACCTGGTACGCCTCGCCCAGCGAGTGGGCGGCCGCGGTGCGGGCCCAGCCCGGGACGCCCTTGCCGGGCAGTTCCGAGAGACCGGGGGTGTAGGCGGCGTTCATGACGCTGCCGAGCAGGGCGATCCCCATGCCCGCGCCCAGCTGGTACGAGGTCTCGCCGATCGCAGCCGCGCCGCCCGCGCGGTCGGCCGGGGCCTCGCTGAGCATGGATTCGTACGCCCCGAAGAGGGTGGTCTGCAGCCCGAAGCCGAGGGCGACGAAGGCCGCGGTCAGCAGCACGGGCCGGTCGTGCTGCCCCATCGCGGTCAGGGCCAGCACCGAGAGGGCGGTGAGCACGAAGCCCCAGCCGACCATCCGGCGCGGACCGAGCAGGCGCAGGGTGTGCGAGCCGAAGGCACCCGCGACCATGGCCGCGATGGTGAGGGGCAGCAGCCGCAGGCCGGTCTCCAGCGGGCTCAGGCCCAGGACGAGCTGGAGGTACTGCACGGCTATGAGCTCCAGCCCGACCAGGGCCAGCATCGCGATGACGATGCAGCCCACCGAGGTGGAGAAGGCCGGCCTGGAGAACAGTCCGATGTCGATCAGCGGATGCGCGCGCCGCTTCTGCCGGCGCACGAACGCGACGAGCAGCACGGCCCCGGTCAGCAGCGGGACGAGCGTGGCCGCGCCCAGCACCTCGCCGGTGCCCGCGCGCTTGACCCCGAGGACCACCCCGAGCACCCCGGCCGCGGCCATCAGCGCGCCCAGCACGTCCCACGGACCGTCGTCGCCGCCGCGCGACTCGGGCAGCAGCAGGCGGCCGACCGGCAGGACCAGCGCCATCAGCGGAACGTTGATCAGGAAGACCGAGCCCCACCAGAAGTGCTCGACGAGGAAGCCGCCGACGACCGGTCCGGTGGCTGCGCCCACCGCGGCGACGGCGGTCCAGATGCCGATCGCCACGGCCCGTTCGCGCCGGTCGGGAAAGACCTGCCGGAGGATCGACAGCGTCGCGGGCATGATCATCGCGCCGCCGACGCCGAGCAGGGCCCGCGCCGCGATGAGCACCCCGGGGCTGTCCGCCATGGCGGCGACCGCGGAGGCCGCCCCGAAGAGCGCGTAGCCGAGCAGCAGGATGCGGCGCCGGCCGACCCGGTCCCCGAGGGTGCCGAAGAGGACCAGCAGCGAGGCGCAGACCAGCGGGTAGGCGTCGACTATCCAGAGCAGGGCGACGGCGCTGGGGCGCAGGTCCTCGGTGACGGCGGGGACGGCGACGTGGAGCACCGTCGAATCGAGCGCCACCAGCAGGAGGCTGAGGCAGAGAACGACGAGGACGACCCATCGATTGGCACCGTCGGCGGCTGGGCGCAGCCGGAATCGGGCTGTGGTCGTCCCGGACATGCATGTACCTCCAAAGGTCCCTCGCGCTCGGCGGGCCAACCGGGGTGACAGGGGTTCGCTGTCCCTCATGGCCCGGCATCGACGGGCGAGTGATCCGTCAGCGTACGCGAGTTCGGCACCCTCACGCGTGGCCCACTTCATACCCCGTCGGACCTCGCGGTGTGGCGTGCACCACGCCACGCCGTCGCCCGGACCTGCACGGACTCGCCCCGCGCCCGGCACAGGACGGTACCCAAGGCCCGCCGGGAGGCGTCCGGCGGGGCCCGTGTCGGGCGCGACCGGTGACCGCACCGGCACCGTCCGTTCCGCCCTTCTCCCGTCCGGAGAAATTCATACCGGCGCCTCCTGTGCTTTTCTGTCCGGAGCCAAACACTCTTCCGAAATGCGTGCGAAATCAATGGCGCGGAGAGTCGCCGGAACGCTTCCGCCGATCAGGAATTAAGGCCCGTCCGAGACATAGCCCACATCACATCGTCATCACGAAGAGACCGGATCGCCCTGGTCGCTCACTAACTCGCTGTAACGTCGATTGGGTGCGTACCGACATCTTTGCCCGGCTGGACCGGGAGCCGGAGCCGCCGAAGATAGAGCCACCGCGGATGAGTCGTCACCGCATCGCTCTCTTCGGCGGGACGTTGGCGTTCTATCTCGCCATCGTCGTCGCCGTCCTGGTCTCGTCCTGGCTGGTGGCCCTGGACTGGAAGGTCATGCTCTTCCGGCCGTATCAGCAGTGGCCGGAGATCCACGCCTTCCTCGACTACTACATCGTGCTCGGCCAGCGCGGCCCCACCGCAACCATGGTCGCCTGCTGGCTCGGCTGGCGCTCCTGGCGGCAGCACACGCTGCGTCCGCTGCTGACGCTGGCCGCGGCGCTGCTGCTGCTCAACGTCTCGGTCGGCGCGGTCAAGATCGGCCTGGGGCGCCTCGGCCCGCACTACGCGACCCAGATCGGCTCCGCCGAGCTCTTCGCCGGCGGGGACATATTCCCCTCGGGCCACACCGCCAACGCGGTCGTGACCTGGGGAATCCTCGCCTACCTGGCCACCACTCCACGCGCCCGGCGCTATCTGTCGGCCCTGTCGGCCATCGTCTCGCTCGGCGTCGGCCTCACCACCGTCTACCTCGGCACGCACTGGCTCAGCGACGTCCTGCTGGGCTGGGCCGCGGGGCTGCTGATCATGCTGGGCCTGCCCTGGGTCGAACCGCTGATCACCCGGGCCGAGGCGTGGATCTTCGCCCAGCGCGAGAACCTGCGGGGACGCGGACCCGTTCCGTCCGTTCCCGTCGCGTCCGGGGGCCCCCGGCCCGTGCCGCTCCCGCACCCGGAGAGCCGCGACGCCGTGGCGCAGGAGCCGGCCGTCGCGGCGGCGGGCGGCGGCATCCGCTCGCGTTCCCACCCCGCGCACCCGTCGCACCCCTCGCAGCACCTGGTGCGTTCGGAGCGGTCCCCGGTCACGCCGACCGGCAGCCGGCGCCCGCCGCACGCCGACCGCGCACCGCGCGGCGGTACGAGTCCGGCCCGCCCGGTGGCGGGCGGCTGAGGCCCGGACGCGGGGCCGGTACGCACCGCCGCTCCCCCCCGCCGCACATGGGAAAGGCCCCGACCGAGGTCGGGGCCTTTCCCATGTCTCCGGAACCCGCCCGGGGAGCCGGGCGGCGGGGCGGCGGGCCTCAGCCCACCCAGCAGCGGGTGACGACGGCGTCGTCGACCTCGAAGTTGATCCGCCCGCTCCGGAACTCCATGGTGATGATCGCGCCCGGCGGCAGGGATCTGACGGTGTCCCAGCCGTGGCTGCGGGCCCGTCGTTCGGCCGCGTCGGCGGCGAGGCCGACATACGCACCGGGCGGGTCGTCGGGCTGGGCGGAGGGGGTCGGTATGGGTGCCATGCCTCTCACCGTAGGCGGCCCGGCACCCGGACGGAAGCCGGGGAGGCGGTCGCCGCACGGCATCCCCGCGTCCCTCGCCGGTCACGCTTGTGTCACAGGATCACGACACGCGCACCGCCCGTGCCGCGACGCCCGGGCCCGCGCCCGGGGACCCGACACACAGTAATCACACAAAATCGGAAATGATCACGCGGAAGCCGTGGAAACCAAACGGAATAACCCGTTCGGACCGTTCGCGATTTCCGCACGGAATAGCCTGAGTAAATGAGCATGCCACCAGGAATTCACGCTTCCTTATGGCACCCTTATCCTTTGGTCACAATATTCGCTTCAGGGGACGGAGACGACTGTCCGGCGCTCCTATAGAGGTCGGTCATCGCCCCGCGGAGGGCGGCCGGCACCCCTCCGTGCGGAACCGGTCACCTGCGGCGGGGCTCAGTCCAGGGCCCTGGACAGCCGGTCCCTGGCCGTCCGGATCGCCTCCTCGAACTCCGGCGGCTCGACGACCTCGAAGTCGAAACCCAGCATCATGACGTGGACGACCAGCACGTCCATGCTCGCCGCACCGGTGCGCAGCAGACAGCTGTCGGCGTCGACCGCCTCCAGGGTCCCGGCGAACGGCGAGGTCCTCGCGGCCGCGCGCTCGATGCCCACCTTCAGCCGGACCACCGCCCGCGTGGCGTACGCGGTGGTGGAGAGCCCCTCGGAGACATAGGCGGCCAGATCCTCGGCCGGCGGGTCGCGGGGGACGAACCGCGGGCCGTGCGGCGGCGTGGGCGTGATCCGGTCCGCGCGGAACGTGCGCCAGGCCGCCCGGTCCAGGTCCCAGGCGACGAGGTACCAGCGGCGCTCGGCACACACCAGCCGGTGCGGTTCGACGGTGCGGCGCGACGCGGAACCGGCGTGGTCGCGGTATGCGAAGCGCAGCCGTTCGCCGTCCCGGCAGGCCGCGGCGAGTTCGGTCAGGACGGCCGGGTCGGCGGCGAAGGCCCCGGGGTCGCGGAACAGCGGCACGGTGAAGGAGTTCAGCGCGTTCACCCGGCGCCGGAGCCGGTTCGGCAGCACCTGTTCGAGCTTGGCCAGTGCGCGTACGGAGGTCTCGCCGATGCCCTCGACGCCGTTTCCCGCCGCCGTGCGCAGCCCCACGGCGACGGCGACGGCCTCGTCGTCGTCGAGGAGCAGCGGCGGCAGCTGGGCCCCGGCACCGAGCTGGTAGCCGCCACCGGTGCCGGGGCTGGCGTTGACCGGGTAGCCGAGGTCGCGCAGCTTGTCGATGTCGCGCCGGACGGTGCGCGGGGTGACCCCGAGCCGTTCGGCGAGATCGGCGCCGGACCAGTCGCGGTGCGCCTGGAGCAGCGAGAGCAGGCGCAGCAGTCGTGCCGAGGTCTCCAACATGGGGCGAGTCTGCCAGGATCCCCGGACCCACGGCCGGTCCGGACCCGCGAACGCTCCGGACCCTCGGCCGACCCGGCTTTGCGACCGGTTCCGCGACCGGCGCGACGGCCGCGGAGCGCGGGCGCCTTGAAGCACGGCGGCGTCAAACCGGGGCATCGGGCCCCGGGCACGCGCCGGGTCGCTCCACCGCGCGCCGGACCGCCCGAACACGCGCCGGGCCCGGCCGTACGGCGGGGCGGTGGGCTATCGAGCGGCCGGGGACTTGGCCGGGGCCGGGTCGAGCCGTACGCAGAGGTCGTTGTCGCTCGAATAGCAGGGGGTGGCCCGGACCCCCTCCCCGACGGGACGGGCCGGGTAGACGAAGATCTTCTTCCGGTCCCACACGTCGTCGAGGATGCGGGAGATCCGCACACCGCCGGCCGGTCCGCCGGTCCCGGCCCCCGGTACCAGCCAGAGCGTCCACAGCTGCTGCTCGGCGAGGGGCCCCTCGACCAGCCGCCCGACGGGGAGCGTGCAGGCGAAGGCGCCGTCCCGTCCGGTGACCGGTGCCCGCAGCACCCGGCCGTCCGCGCCGGGCAGCCGCGCCTCGACCCGGGCGTCGGCGCCGAGCTCCGTCCCGTACAGCGTGCCCCGGACGGTCATCGCGCCGTCGTCCAGGGTGATCGGCCCGGCCTCGGCGTGCGGTGCGCGGAGCCAGCAGCGCACGGCGAGCCGGCCGTCGAGCGTCGGGTACGGGATGCGGACCGCGACCCGCCCGGCGTCCGGGGCGCGGTCGACGAGCAGCCGCAGATCCCTGATCCCGGGCAGGACGGCCACCGCCTCGCCGTCGTCCGCGTCCGGCTCCCGGAGATGGACGTCCCAGCGGCCCTCGGCGGATTCCGTGCAGCCCGGCAGCACCGCGCGCAGCCGCCCGTCGCGCAGCGGGCTCAGCGCCAGCCGCACGGTCCCGTCCGCGCCCTTGGCGCCGCGCCGCCGGAGCAGGAGTTCGGGCAGCTCGCCGTCCTCGTCGCGGCGGCGGTCGAGATCGAAGGTGATCCCGCCGTCGGGGCCCACGGTGCAGTCGGCCCGGGACTTCCGGTGGGGCGTGGTGGCGGTCATGCGGAGTTCCCCCTGCGGATCACGGCGGCTGCCTTGTAGCGCAGGGCGTACGCCCCGTCGAGCACCGTGCCCCGGGCGCGGTGCAGTGTGGTGCGCATCGCGCCGTGCGAGCGCTCGCGCGGGCCCCGTGCGGCGAGTTCGGTGAAGAGCCGTTCGTGGCGTTCGGCGATCCGCGCCGGGTCGAACCGCTGCGAGGCGACCAGGGCGGCGCGCCCCGCCCGGTGCCGCGCCTCGTCGTCCTCGATCAGCCCGAGCAGCGCCCGGGTCACCGCCGCCGTGTCGCCGACCGGCACCAGTCGTCCGTCGGTGCCGTCGTCGATGATCTCGCGGGGGCCGTGCGGGCAGTCGGTGGCGACGACCGGCAGTCCGCAGCGCATCGCCTCGACGATGGTCATGCCGAAGGACTCGCGGTCCGAAGTGACCGCGGCGATCGACCCCTTGGGCCACTCGGCCTCCAGCGGGTTGACCGGGCCCATCAGGAACACGTGCTCGTGCAGGCCGAGTTCGTCGATGAGCGCGACCAGCGTCTCCCGCTCGTTGCCGGTGGCGTCGCCGCCGCCGTAGATGCGCAGCCGCCAGTCCGGGCGGGCGGCCACCACGTCGGCGAAGGCCCGCACGAGCAGGTCGTACCGCTTGACCCGGTGCAGCCGGCCCGCGGCGATCACCCACTTGTGGTCGCCGTCGGCGGGCGGGACGGTCGGCGCGGGCACGCTGTTGGGGATGGCCTCGATCCGTACCCCGGGCAGCTTGAGCCCGGTCCGGTAGGCGCGGGCGTCGGCCTCGGTGACGGTGGTGATCGCGTCGAGCAGGGCGTAGCGGTGCCCGATCTCGCGGCGCAGCCGGTAGCCGTGGCTGTCGAGGGTGAGATGTTCCTGGCCGATCCGGACCGGGCCGGGCCGGGTCTGCCTGCTGATCTGCACGTTGAGCCCCGGCCTGGTCCCGACCACGACGTCCGCGTCCAGGGAGCGCAGGTGCTCCGCCACCCGTGCGTCGGTCAGCCTGCTGTACTGCCGGTGCCTGCTGTCGCCGCGCGGGAACACCGTGGCGGGACGGGCGTGCTCGGGCGCGTCGCCGTCGTACGTCGGGCTCTTCTTCCGCAGGTCCACGAGGTGGCTCATGCGCACGCCCGGGGGCGCGCCCAGGACGGGGTCGTCCCGGTGCCGGAAGACCGACACGATCTCGACGTCGTGGTGTCCTGCCAGTTCCTCCGCGAGGTTGAACGTCGTCCGGATCGTGCCCCCGACTCCGTAGGCGTTGTGGAGCAGGAAAGAAATGTGCATGGAACGCCGTGTCTCCCGGTTCAACTGGCCAGTGGGCGGGGTGCACTTGCCATGACGGTTCGAGGCACCCGGAGGTTCACTCCGGATGGGAACGAGTTTCGGCCGGTCACCGACTCGTCCGTTTTCCTGCTTTGTCGACGTATCGGTATGCCGGGCTGTCGCCGAGTCGACCACATCGCCGTACACCCCACCAGGACGAATCGGCCGCAGGTGCCCCGAGGGACACCGGGATTCACCCTCTGTGGCGGATGGTTCGATTACGTTCCCTTTCTCGCGTGACCCCGGCCGCGGATCGCCCGTTGTCATCTTCATGAGCCGGGAACCGCCCGGCGCACGCACCGAGTTCGAGGAGCCACCCGTGCCGCGCATGCTCGACGTCAGCGAGGACGTACGCGCCGAGATCGGCGATGCCGAAGCCGACCGGCTGCTCGTCGGCGACAACACCCCCGGAAGTTACGACTGCACCTCCTGCCGCACCCCCGGGGACTCCGAGCAGGAACGCACCAGCACGGTGCTGTTCGTCGGCGACGAGACCGCGGTGCTCGCCTTCGCCCACGCCACCTGCATCCCCTCCCAGGTCGTCCAGGTCGCCGAGGAGCAGTTGCAGGGCGCCGTGCGCAGCATCACCGGCGACGAGGCCGAGCAGTCGCAGGACCTTCCCGCCGAGCAGGCCGTGCTCGGGATCACCAGCGGTCTCGTCCTGATCGACGACGAGCTCCACCCGGCCCTCGTCGTCGAGCCGACCGGCGCGATCGCCCGGCCGGGCACGGACGGCAGCCGGGGCGACGAGTTCCTCCAGCTGCTGCTGGAGCAGGGCTTCCACCGGGCCCCCCGGATGGACCAGGTGCCCGCCGTCCTGCACGGCTGGTCGATCCTGCTCGCCATGGGCAAGCTGCACGCCGTGCTCCAGCCGGGCCCCGACGGCGGCGCCCCGGTCGCCTGGTGGCAGGCGCACGCCCCGCTCCAGGTCACCGAGGGCTGGCGGACCGCGGCCAACAAGTCGCAGACCGTCCTCGTCTTCGCCGCCCCGGCGGGGTCGATCGGCCAGCAGCCCCGCGAGGACCTGCTGCGCGACGCGCTGGACAGGGCCGCGGCCGACGGGCTCCTGGTCGCCGCCGCGATGCCGCTGGCCGGGACCTGACCGTGGCCGACCGGCCCTCGCGCCCGCGGCGAACCGCTATTTCTCCGCCGCGCCCGCATCCGACGGACACCGGGGTCGTTGGCACGTACGTGCACTCATACGACTCCTCACACCAGCGCCCGAGCCCGATTCCTGCCATGCGCCCCACGCAGGAGCCCTCGGGTGGTCAGTCCCACACCCCGATCTACGACGCGCTGTACTCCGAGTACCGCCGCTCGTTCCGGGCGCTGCCGGGTGACCGGAGCGGCGAGGAGAATCTCGGCTTCATGTCCTTCGGCAGCGGGCTCTTCGGCAGCCGTCTTCCGCTGGGCCCCCGCCCTGGCCACGCCCCGGGCTTCTCCACCGGGCTGTCCGCGACCGGTGGTACGGCCGGCAACGGCGGTACCACCGGCACCCGCGGCGGCACCGGTTCCTGGCAGCGGGTGGGCGGACACTCCGGGCGCGCCCGGCCGGCCGCGCTGCCGCCCGGCTCGCGAGGGGCTTGACCTGCGACGGAGCCCCGGCCGGTCTCGGATTCGAGACCGGCCGGGGCTCCGTCGTACGCCCGTGTCGGCTACTTGTTGCGGCCGCGCTTCTCGCGGACCCGCACCGAGATGTGGATCGGGGTGCCCTCGAAGCCGAACTCCTCGCGCAGCCGGCGCTCGACGAACCGGCGGTAGCCGTGCTCCAGGAAGCCCGAGGAGAACAGCACGAAGCGCGGCGGCTTGGTGCCCGCCTGGGTGCCGAACAGGATGCGGGGCTGCTTGCCGCCGCGGATGGGGTGCGGGTGGGCGGCGACGACCTCGCCGAGGAAGGCGTTCAGCCGGCCGGTGGGGACACGGGTCTCCCAGCCGGCGAGGGCCGTCTCGATCGCCGGGACCAGCTTCTCCATGTGGCGGCCGGTGGCGGCCGAGACGTTGACCCGCGGGGCCCAGGAGACCTGTGCGAGCTCCGTCTCGATCTCGCGCTCCAGGTAGTAGCGGCGCTCCTCGTCGAGGGTGTCCCACTTGTTGTACGCGATCACCATGGCGCGCCCGGCCTCCACGGCCATGGTGATGATGCGCTGGTCCTGGACGCTGATGGACTCGCCGGCGTCGATCAGGACGACGGCGACCTCGGCCTTCTCCACGGCGGCGGCGGTGCGCAGGGAGGCGTAGTAGTCCGCGCCCTCCTGGAGGTGGACGCGGCGGCGGATACCGGCCGTGTCGATGAACTTCCAGGTGATGCCGCCGAGCTCGATCAGCTCGTCGACCGGGTCGCGGGTGGTGCCCGCCAGCTCGTTGACGACGACGCGGTCCTCGTTCGCCACCTTGTTCAGCAGCGAGGACTTGCCGACGTTCGGGCGGCCGATGAGCGCGATCCGGCGCGGTCCGCCGATCGGGGTGCCGAAGCGCTGCGCCGGGGCCTCGGGAAGTGCTTCGAGCACGGCGTCGAGCAGGTCGCCGGTGCCGCGGCCGTGCAGCGAGGAGACCGGGTGCGGCTCGCCGAGGCCGAGCGACCAGAGCGCGGCGGCGTCGGCCTCGCCGCTCTGCCCGTCGACCTTGTTGGCGCACAGCACGACGGGCTTGCCGGCCCGGCGCAGCAGCTTGACGACGGCCTCGTCGGTGTCGGTCGCGCCGACCGTCGAGTCGACCACGAAGACGACCGCGTCTGCGGCCTCGATGGCGTACTCGGCCTGGGCGGCGACGGAGGCGTCGATGCCCAGCACGTCCTGCTCCCAGCCGCCGGTGTCGACGACCTTGAAGCGGCGGCCCGCCCACTCGGCCTCGTAGGTGACGCGGTCGCGGGTGACGCCGGGCTTGTCCTCGACGACCGCCTCGCGGCGGCCGATGATCCTGTTCACCAATGTCGACTTGCCGACGTTGGGACGGCCGACGACGGCGAGCACGGGCAGCGGTCCGTGACCGGCCTCGCCGATCGCGCCCTCGACCTCCTCCAGGTCGAAGCCCTCCTCCGCGGCGAGCTCCATGAACTCCGCGTACTCGGCGTCGCCAAGCGCTCCGTGCTCGTGGTCCGAGCCGTCGGAGTGAATCTGGTCGTTCATGAAGTCCGTTCCTCTTTGCATCATCGATGGGCCGCGATCACGCGGCCCACTACTCAAGTCTTACTCAGCGCCCGGTGAAACGCCGGGCCTCGTCCAGATGGGCGGTCAGCCGCGCCTGGATCCGTACCGTCGCCTCGTCCAGCGCCTTGCGCGTACGCCGCCCGCTGCCGTCGCCGGCCTCGAAGGCCTCGCCGAAGACGACGTCGACCCGGCTGCGCAACGGTGGCAGTGCCGATATCAACCGTCCGCGGCGCTCGGTGCTTCCCAGGACGGCCACGGGCACGATCGGTGCCCCGCTGCGCACCGCGAAGTACGCGAGCCCGGCGCGCAGGGAGGCGAAGTCGCCCTCGCCCCTGGTGCCCTCGGGGAAGATCCCGAGCGCCCCGCCCTCCTCCAGCACACCCAGGGCCCGGGTGATGGCGGTGCGGTCGGCGATCGTACGGTCCACCTTCAGCTGCCCGATCCCGCGGAGGAACGGGTCGAGCGGACCGACGAACGCCTCCTTCTTGATCAGGAAGTGGACGGGCCGGGGCGCGGTGCCCATCAGCATCGGACCATCGATGTTGTGGGAGTGGTTCACCGCGAGTATGACGGGTCCGGAGGCCGGCACCCGCCACGCCCCGAGGACGCGGGGCTTCCACAGCCCGTACATCAGCCCGATGCCGATCCCGCGTCCGACCGCCGCGCCGCGCGGCGAGGGCGAGCCCGTGGTGGCTCGGGTCACTTCGCGGCCCGCTTCTCCTCGACGAGGGTGACGACACACTCGATGACCTGCTGAAGGGTCAGCTCGGTGGTGTCCACCTCGACCGCGTCGTCCGCCTTGGCGAGCGGGGAGGTCTTGCGGCCGGAGTCGGCCGCGTCCCGCTTGATCAGCGCCTCCTTGGTGGCGGCGAGGTCGGAGCCCTTGATCTCCCCGCTGCGCCGGGCGGCGCGCGCCTCCGGCGAGGCGGTGAGGAAGATCTTCAGGTCGGCGTCGGGCAGCACGGTGGTGCCGATGTCCCGGCCCTCGACCACTATGCCCCGGTCGGCCGCGGCGGCGATGGTGCGCTGGAGCTCGGTGATCCTGGTGCGCACCTCGGGGACCGCGCTGACGGCGCTGACCCTGGAGGTGACCTCCTGGGTGCGGATCGGGCCCGAGGCGTCCTCGCCGTCGACGGTGATCGTCGGGGCGGCCGGGTCGGTGCCGGAGACGATGACCGGCTTGGCGGCGGCGGTCGCCACCTCCTTCGCGTCCTGCACGTCGATGCCGTTGTTCAGCATCCACCAGGTGATCGCCCGGTACTGGGCTCCGGTGTCCAGGTAGCTCAGGCCGAGCTGGGCCGCGACGGCCTTGGACGTGCTCGACTTGCCGGTGCCGGAGGGCCCGTCGATGGCGACGATCACTGCGGCCGGGGCCGTACGGGTTTCCACGGTGGTGGACACCTTCCTGGGTACACGGGTGTGGGCGGGAGGACGGGGGCGCGCGTGAATCCGCCCCGCACAAGGTTACCGAGTGTCGGGGCGGGGCCCTGCACCCCTGTGGACAACGCCCTCCCGCCCCCCGTCCGCCCCGGCCTACTGCCGTATCGACCAGCCCCGGTCGCGCAGTGCCGCGCTCAGTCCGGGGGCCGCGCTCGGCTCGACCATCAGCTGGACCAGACCCGCCTGCTGCCCGGTGGCGTGCTCGATGCGGACGTCCTCGACGTTGACCCCGATCCGTTCCGCGTCGGCGAAGATCCTGGCCAGCTCGCCCGGCCGGTCGCTGATGAGCACGGACACGATCTCGTACGCGGCGGGTGCGGTGCCGTGCTTGCCCGGCACCCTGACCCGGCCCGCGTTGCCGCGGCGCAGGACGTCCTCGATGCCCTCGGCGCCCTGCCGGCGCTTGTCGCCGTCACCGGACGCGAGGCCGCGCAGCGCCCGTACCGTCTCGTCCAGGTCGGCGGCGACCCCGGCCAGCACGTCGGCAACCGGGCCGGGGTTGGCGGAGAGGATCTCCACCCACATCCGGGGGTCGGAGGCGGCGATCCGGGTGACGTCCCTGATGCCCTGGCCGCAGAGGCGCACGGCGGACTCCTCGGCCTCCTCCAGCCGGGCGGCGACCATCGACGAGATCAGCTGCGGGGTGTGCGAGACCAGGGCGACGGCGCGGTCGTGGGCGTCGGCGTCCATCACGACCGGTACGGCCCGGCAGAGGGCGACCAGTTCCAGGGCGAGGTTGAGGACCTCGGTGTCGGTGTCCCGGGTCGGGGTGAGGACCCAGGGACGGCCCTCGAACAGGTCCGCGGTGGCGGCGAGGGGGCCGGACCGCTCCTTGCCCGCCATGGGGTGCGTGCCGATGTAGGCCGTGAGGTCGAGGCCGAGGGCCTCCAGATCGCGGCGCGGGCCGCCCTTGACGCTGGCGACGTCGAGGTAGCCGCGCGCGACGCCGTCCCGCACGGCGGCGGCCAGGACCGGGGCCACGTGGGCGGGCGGCACGGCGACGATCGCCAGGTCGACGCGGCCCTCGGGGGCCTCGTCCGTACCCGCGCCGAGCGCGGCCGCGGTGCGGGCCGATCCGGGATCGTGGTCGGCCAGGTGGACCTGGATGCCGCGCCCGGCGAGGGCGAGCGCTGCGGAGGTGCCGACCAGGCCCGTTCCGATGACGAGGGCGGTTCTCACTGGGCGATGTCCTTGCGGAGTGCGGCGGTGGCGCCGAGGTACACGTGCGCGATCTCGGCCTTGGAAAGGTACGTCTCCACATGCGCCAGGACGCGCACCACCCGGGGCATGGCCCCCGTGATGTCCAGTTCCTGGGCGCAGATCAGCGGTACGTCGACGATACCCAGCCCGCGGGCGGCGGCGGCCGGGAAATCGCTGTGCAGGTCGGGGGTGGCGGTGAACCAGATGCTGATGAGGTCGTCCGCGACGAATCCGTTGCGTTCGAGGACGGCGGTGAGCAGGGCCCCGACCCGCTCGCCCATGTGCCCGGGCTCGTCCCGTTCCAGTTGGACGGCTCCGCGGACCGCTCGTACCGCCACGTCGTGCTCCTCGGTTCCCTCGTGCGTGTCGCGCCTGCTGTCCGCCTGCGTGATCCCTGCCCGGTCAGCCTAGAGGGGCGGCGGGGCCCGCGGCCCCGGGTGCTCTGTCAGTGAGACGGGCCGTGCGTCCTGCCGCCCCTCGCGGGCGGTGCCGTTTCAGAGTCGCTGCTCGCGGACCAGGTCCTCGATGGAGCGGCCTTCCGGCACCTCCCCCGACGGAGTCAATTTGTCGACGGCCGTCGGCAGCGACCGGGCGATCTCGTCGGCCGCCTGTTCCGTGGACACCCCGGCCTCCTGAGCGACCTGCCGCAGGGTCCCGTCCGGCAGCGCCTCGGCGATCTGGGCGCCGCTGACCGGCTGGTTCGCGCCGGTGCCGATCCAGGACTGCGCCTGGTCGACCAGGCCGGACCGGGTGAGCACGTCGATCAGCCCTTCGAGCGCACTGCCGCCGCCCTGTCCGCTCCGACCGCCCTGGCCGCCGCCGAGCGCGCCCAGCAGTGCGCCCAGGATGTTCCCCGCGCCGCCGGAGCCGCCGCCCTGTCCGCTGCCGCCGCCCAGCAGTCCGCCCAGCAGGCTGCCGAGGTCGTTTCCCGCCATGGTTCCGCCCTTCCGGAGGGGATGATTCATCGACAATGTCGATCAGAACCGGGGCTCCTGCCACTCGGGCGGCGCGGCTCCCGCGGCCGTGCGCGCCGGGAAACTCCCGACGCGGCGCGCCTCCTCCCCCGTACCCTCACCCGCATGACCACCCCTGATCCCGAGGCCCTCGTACGCGACCACACGGTCTACTCCTGTGTGATGGGCTCACGCGCCTTCGGGCTCGCCACGGAGGGGAGCGACACCGACCTGCGCGGGGTCTTCCTCGCGCCGACCCCGCTGTTCTGGCGGTTCGACAAGCCGCCGACGCACATCGAGGGACCGGCACCGGAACAGTTCTCCTGGGAGCTGGAGCGCTTCTGCGAACTGGCCCTGCGCGCCAACCCCAACGTGCTGGAGTGCCTGCACTCGCCGCTGGTGCAGCACGTCGACCCCGTGGGCCGCGAGCTCCTCTCGCTGCGCGACGCGTTCCTCTCCCGGCTGGTCCACCAGACCTTCGTGCGCTACGCGGTGGGCCAGCGCAGGAAGCTGGAGGCGGACGTCCGGCAGCACGGGGCCCCGCGCTGGAAGCACGCCATGCACCTGCTGCGGCTGCTGGCGAGCGTCCGGGACCTGCTGCGCACGGGCGAGCTCACGATCGAGGTGGGCGCGGCCCGGGAGGAGCTGCTGGCGGTGAAGCGGGGCGAGGTCTCCTGGGCGGAGGTGGAACGCCGCATGGACCGCCTGGTCGAGGAGAACGACGGGGCGGTGGCCGGCTCGCCCCTGCCGCCCGGACCGGACCGGGCCCGGGTGGAGGACTTCCTGGTCCGTACCCGCCGGGCCTCCGCTTCCCGGCCCGGCGGGAACACGGCATGAGGCCCGGCGGGGGAACCACGTCGTAGGACGTGTTCCGGAAGTCCCGTCCTGCCCTGCGGGTGCCGCGGCTACGACACCCGCCCCGTCGGCCGGGCACGCACCACGAGCTCGTGCAGTGCGTCGAACCCGCCGGCCGCGTCGGGGAGCCGTGACGCCGCCTGCGCCTCGTCGAGCACCGTGTGCAGCGCCTCGACCTCCCGGGACACCGCCGCGGCGTCCACGCCCTCCGCTCCCCCGTGCTCGGCCTCGGCCTTGGCCGCGATCAGATCGGGCAGCCGGGCCGGGGCGGCGACCTCCCCGAGCAGCGTCGGCAGATGTGCCAGCACCTCGCCGCTGCGCATCAGGTGGATGCCGGTGAGCAGCGCCCGGAACGTGTACAGCAGCGGTTTCAGCTCGCCGGTCTTCTCGAAGAGCCGCCACTGGGTGTTGGCGAATCCCCGGTAGTGGTGGGCGTGGTTGCGGGTGAGCACCCCGGGGGCCAGGGCCACCAGCTCCGCGTGCGGCTCGCTCGTGTGCACGACGAGCGGCGAGAGCAGCTGCTCCAGCACGTAGCCGTTGGGCTTCAGCATCAGCTGGACGAACTTCCGCAGGTCATGGGTGACGAGGTCCATCTCGACGCCCTCCCGGTCCCACATCCGCGAGCGGGTCTCCTCGGGCCGGCGCAGCCCGAGGAGGTCCTCCGCGGGCAGGAGATGGACCCCCCGAAGGTCCACATCCGAGTCCCGGGACGGGAACCCGTAGAGGTGCGCCCCGGAGACCGTGGCGAACAGCAGCGGGTGGCGTTCCCCGGCGAGGACCGGGCCGAGGTCCATGACCGGCAGTCCGGACCCCTGGAGGGGCGTCGTTTCCGTACTCATGGCTCAAGAATCCCAGAGCGCCCCCAGCGCCAGCAGGTCGCTCCGGTACTCGATCCGCTCCGACCACTCCTTGGGCCAGGCCCCCGCCCCCAGGTGCGCCCCGGCGAACGCCCCGGTCAGGCAGGCCAGCGAGTCCGAGTCGCCTCGGGTGCAGGCGGCGCGGCGCAGTGCGGTGACGGGGTCCTCGGGGAAGAGGAGGAAGCAGTGCAGGGCGGTGGCGAGGGCCTCCTCCGCGATCCAGCCGTCGCCGGTCCGCTCGCAGGGGTCGGTCTCCGGGGAGGGGTCGCGCAGGGCGTCCTGGACGCGGGCCAGGACGGTGAGGCACTCCTCCCAGCCGCGCCGGATGTACAGCTCGGGCGAGGCGTCGCCCGCGTACCGCCAGAGGTCGCCGAGCCAGCGCGTGAGGTAGCGGCCGCTGTTCTCGTACGCGTAGCTGCGCAGCTGCCCGATCAGTCCCGTCGGATCCACCCCCTGGGCCAGCAGGTGCACCGCGCGGGCCGTCAGGTCGGACGCGGCGAGCGCGGTCGGGTGGCCGTGGGTGAGGGCGGCCTGCAACTGGGCGGCGCCGGAGCGCTGTTCGTCGCTCAGGCCGGGCGCGAGTCCGATCGGTGCGACCCGCATGTTGGCGCCGCAGCCCTTGGAACCGGTCTGGCTGGCCTCCTGCCAGGGCCGGTCGCCGTCGAGCAGGCGGCAGGCGGTCATGCAGGTGCGGCCGGGGGCGCGGTTGTTGTCGGGCGAGTGGTACCAGTCGACGAACTCCTCGCGCACCGGCCGGGCCAGCCGCAGCGGGGTGAGCAGCCCGCGGTCCATGGCGGTGCGCAGGCCCCGCCCCAGGGCCAGGGTCATCTGGGTGTCGTCGGTGACGAACGCGGGCTTCGGCAGCCGCATCTCGCGCCACGGTCCGCACTTGGCGAGGATCGAGGGCACGTTGTTGAACTCGGTCGGGAAGCCCAGGGCGTCGCCGAGCGCGAGCCCGGTCAGCGCGCCGGTGGCGGCCTGCTTGGTGATGGTCCTGGTCACGATCATGTGCTTCTTCCTTCCGGTCTCAGGAGTGGAGGGTGCAGGGCGGTGGCGGCACCCGCCCGGTAGAGCGCGGCCGGTTTTCCCCGTCCGCCGGTGCGGCGCGGCGGTCCCTCCACGACCTGGACGAAGCCGGGCGTGGTGAGGACCTTGCGCCGGAAGTTGGGCCGGTCCAGCTCGACGCCCCAGACCGTCTCGTACACCTGCTGGAGTTCCCCCAGGGTGAATTCGGGCGGGCAGAAGGCGGTGGCGAGGCAGGTGTACTCCAGCTTGGCGCCGATCCGGTCGTGGGCGTCGGCGAGGATGCGGTCGTGGTCGAAGGCGAGCGGACCCGGGGCGCGGGGCGGGGGTCCCGCCGGGTCGGGGGTGTCCGGCTCCTTACGCGGCAGCCCGGCGTCCCACCACCGGGCGCCCGCCGCGTCGCCCCCGCCGCGCGGTTCGGGCAGGTCGGGCACGAGCGCGGCGTACGCGACGGAGACGACCCGCATCCGGGGGTCGCGGTCCGGGTCGCTGTAGGTGCGCAGCTGCTCCAGGTGGAGGGCGCCGACGGTGGCCTCCGTAAGTCCGGTCTCCTCGGCGAGTTCCCGGCGGGCGGCGTCCTCGGCGCACTCGCGGGGCAGCACGAAGCCGCCGGGCAGCGCCCAGTGGCCCTTGTAGGGCTCCTCGCCCCGTTCGACGAGCAGGACGTGGAGCCGGCCGGTGCGGACCGTGAAGACGGCGAGGTCCACGGTGACCGCGAAGGGTTCGAAGGCGTGCGGGTCGTAGCCCGCGGGGACGCCGGTGCTCATCGGTTCTCCGGCAGGGGGGCGGCGAAGTCCCAGCCGTCGGCGAGCAGCCGGTCGACGGCGGCGACCGCGGTCTCCAGGCGTTCCTCGTGGGATCCGGTCAGTTCGACGAACCGCCTTCCGGTGCGGGTGAGTTCGGCCCGGAAGCGGTCGGTCATCCAGGGGCGCAGCTCCTCGCCGTCGCGCAGTCCGTCGTCCTCGAAGGCGACGCCCTCGTGGTCGGTGAGCAGCCACAGGTGGTGGGCGACGCGGTCGGCGGTCTCCTCGACGAGCGGGTTGCGTCCGCCGATGTACCGCTCGTGCCAGACGGTGGTGGCGAAGGAGTCGGTGTCGCAGAGGAGCACCGGCGACCCGACGCGCGCGGCCGCGTCCTCCGCGGCGTTCTGGGCCTCGGCGATCAGCGGGAAGTCCTCCGTGCGGAAGACGACGTCCTCCCACTGGGCGCCGGGCCAGCGGGAGCGCAGCTCGGCCAGTTTCCGTTCGCTGAACTCCCGGCCGTACTCGGCGACGTAGCCGGTCCGGGCCCAGACCCCGCCGCGTCGGCGGTAGTGGTCGGCCAGGGCCAGGGCCATCGTCGTGGTGCCGGTGGATTCCGCGCCGAGGACGACGACCCGGCGGGCGAGCGCGGCCCGTACCGGCGGTTCCAGGAAGTCCCAGCAGCCGACCGGGTCCTTGCGGACGGCCGTTCCGGAGACGGGGAAGACCGTGCGGCCGGGGTCGACGCAGACGGACTCGGCGCCGAACCTGCGGGCGAGTTCGTCCCCGTACGACTCCGAGGTGAAGACGGCGTCCACCGGCTCGGGCACGGCCGCGGTGAAGACGGCCATGTGAGCGTCCCAGATCGCCGGGTCGTGGAGGTCCATGCGGGTGTCGTCGACGGCGCCGACGACCCGCGCCTCCGGGTGGACCTCCCTCATCCAGGCCACCCGGTCGGCGAGCGGAACGGACTCGACGGAGGCGGCGCAGACGAGGACGGTCAGCCGTTCGCAGCGGTCCTGCGCGGTGCGGACGAGGTGGTGGTGGCCGGCGTGCGGCGGATAGAACTTGCCGAGGACCAGCCCGTGTCCGAAGCGCTTCACGCCGTCACCGCCGCCGGCTCCCGCCGCTGTCCGGCGAGGTCGCGCCGCCAGTTGCGCAGCCCGATCAGGCAGAGCGTCATGAACCCGATGTACAGCAGCGAGGTCAGGTAGAGCTCCTTGTACGCGTACAGCGGGATGTACACCACGTCGGCGGCGATCCAGAGCCACCACGACTCGACGAGCTTGCGGCACTGCCCGTACGTCGCCGTCAGGGACAGCGCGGTCGTCAGGGCGTCCCAGAAGGGCACGGTCGAATCGGTGGCGCGGTCGAGCAGGGCGGTGAGGGCGAGGGCCCCCACCGCCCCGGCCACGAGCAGCCGGATCCATTCGGCGCGCGTGGTCCGCCTCACCGGCAGGTCCGGTGTTCCTGGTCCACCCCCGTGGGTCCAGGTCCACCAGCCGTAGCAGGCGAGGACGATGAAGACGATCTGCAGGCCGGCGTCGGCGTACAGACCGGCCTGGGCGAACAGCAGGATGAAGAAGAGGTTGTTGGCGATGCCGATCGGCCAGTTGGCGAGGTGCTGGCGGGCCACGAGCCAGACGCACAGCGCACCGCTGCCGAAGCCGAGCACCTCGGTCCAGCTGACCGGGGTGTCCAGAACCGTCACCAGGGGTTGCTGCAGGGGATCGAGGAAATCCGCGAGACTCACGCCCGCCTCCTTAATAGTCACTCTGACTATAAAGGGGGAACGGGCACGGCAAAAGGCCCGCGGCCGGTTCCCGTTCGAAACATCGACGACGGGAACCGGCCGCGGGCCGGGATACGGGTGCTGCTACAGGCCGACCTCGCGCATCAGCATGCCCACCTCGGTGTTGGTGAGGCGGCGCAGCCAGCCGGACTTCTGGTCGCCCAGCGGGATCGGTCCGAAGGAGGTGCGCACGAGCCGCTCGACCGGGAAACCGGCCTCGGCCAGCATCCGGCGGACGATGTGCTTGCGTCCCTCGTGGAGGGTGACCTCGACCAGGTAGTTCTTGCCGGTGTTCTCGACGACCCGGAAGTGGTCGGCGCGGGCGTACCCGTCCTCCAGCTGGATGCCGTCCTTGAGCCGCTTGCCCAGATCTCGCGGGAGCGGTCCCTGGATGGCGGCCAGGTAGGTCTTCTTCACCCCGTACTTGGGGTGGGTCAGACGGTGGGCCAGCTCGCCGTGGTTGGTGAGCAGGATGACGCCCTCGGTCTCGGTGTCCAGCCGGCCGACGTGGAAGAGCCGCGTCTCACGGTTGGTGACGTAGTCGCCGAGGCACTGGCGGCCGTCCGGGTCCTCCATGGAGGAGACGACGCCGGCGGGCTTGTTCAGCGCGAAGAAGAGGTAGGACTGGGCGGCCACGGTCAGGCCGTCCACCTTGATCTCGTCCTTGTGCACGTCGACGCGCATGCCCTGCTCGACGACGATCTCGCCGTTCACCTCGACGCGGGCCTGCTCGATCAGCTCCTCGCACGCGCGGCGCGAGCCCATGCCGGCCCGGGCGAGGACCTTCTGCAGCCGCTCGCCCTCCTGCTCGGCGCCGGGGTGGGTCTTGGGCGTCCTGATCTCGGGCTTGTTCGCGTACCGGTCCCGGTTGCGCTGCTCGATCTTGGCGTCGAGCTCCCGGGGACGGGACGGGGCGCCGCGGCGGCGCTGGTCACCGCTCCGGCCGCCGCCCTGCGCGGCCT
Source organism: Streptomyces sp. NPDC006435 (assembly GCF_040612315.1). Classification (NCBI taxonomy): domain Bacteria; kingdom Bacillati; phylum Actinomycetota; class Actinomycetes; order Kitasatosporales; family Streptomycetaceae; genus Streptomyces; species Streptomyces sp. NPDC006435. The sequence continues at coordinate 27,041 of NZ_JBEXPY010000013.1, read as the reverse complement.
TCGGACCGCCCTTGGCCCCGCCGCGGGCCGCGGCGCCGCGGCCCTTGCGGGGGCCGTCGCCGCTCCTCTCGCCGTCGGCGCCCACGTCGTAGCGGCGCTCCTCGGGCCTGGGCCGGCGGGGACGCTGCTCCTGCTTGCCGTCACGGCCGGCGCCGGCACCCCGGGGATTCCGGTTGCCGCCGCTCCTGCCGCTGCCGCTTCCGCTGTTCCTGCCACTGCTTCGCATCAAAAGTCCGTCTTGTCGTCTGCGTGAGTATCCGGGGTGTCCGGTGCGTCCGGATCGAACGACGGCACACCCTCTGGCGTCTCGGCCTCGATCGCGTCCGCCTCGGGGAGGAAGGGCGCGAGCTCCGGGAGCTCATCCAAGCCACGCAGGCCCATCCGCTCCAGAAAGTAGTTCGTCGTCCTGTACAGGATCGCACCTGTTTCGGGTTCCGTGCCCGCCTCCCCGACGAGGCCCCTCTGCAGGAGGGTCCGCATGACCCCGTCACAGTTCACTCCGCGCACCGCCGAGACCCTCGACCGGCTGACCGGCTGACGGTACGCGACCACGGCGAGGGTCTCCAGCGCCGCCTGGGTGAGGCGGGCCTGCTGGCCGTCCAGGACGAAGCCCTCGACCGCCTCCGCGTACTCGGGGCGGGTGTAGAAGCGCCAGCCGCCCGCCACCAGCCGCAGGTCGAAGCCCCGGCGCTGCACGGTGTACTCGTCGGCCAGCTCGCGCAGCGCGTCGGCGACCGCCCTGCGGGGCCGCTCCAGCACCTTGGCGAGGTGCTCCTCGGTCGCGGGCTCGTCGACGACCATGAGGACGGCCTCCAGCGCGGGCTTGAGGTCGAGATCCGCGACGGTGGAGCCGGTGGTGTCCTGCTGACTCATGCCTTCACATCCTCCTGGGCGCCCTGCGCCTCGGTGTCGAACTCGTCCGTGACCACGGGCTCGTCCCCCTCTCCCCCGGCCCAGCGCACCAGGAGTTCCCCGAGCGCCTCGTCCTGGTCGAGCGCGACGGCCTTCTCCCGGTACAGCTCCAGCAGTGCGAGGAACCGGGCGACGACGGTCAGGGTGTCCGGGGCGTCCTCGGTGAGCGCCCGGAAGCTGACCTCCCCCGCCTCGCGCAGCCGCGCCACCACGATCCCGGCCTGTTCCCGCACGCTGACCAGCGGTGCGTGGATGTGGTCGACGTACACCTGCGGCTTGGGCTTGGGCTGCATCGCCTTCACCGCCAGCCGGGCGAATCCTTCCGCCCCGATGCTGATCACGACCTCGGGCAGCAGATCGGCGTGGTGCGGTTCCAGGCCCACGGTCCGCGGGAAGCGCCGTCCCTCCGACTCCAGGCGCTCGCTGAAGATCTCCGCGATGCGTTTGTACGCGCGGTACTGGAGCAGCCGCGCGAAGAGCAGGTCGCGCGCCTCCAGCAGCGCCAGGTCCGCCTCGTCCTCCACCTCGGCGGCGGGCAGCAGCCGGGCGGCCTTCAGGTCGAGCAGGGTCGCGGCGACGACCAGGAACTCGGTGGTCTGGTCCAGGTCCCAGTCCGGTCCCATGGCCCGGATGTGCGCCATGAACTCGTCGGTGACCTTGGACAGCGCGACTTCGGTCACGTCCAGCTTGTGCTTGGAGATGAGCTGGAGGAGCAGGTCGAAGGGCCCCTCGAAGTTCGCCAGCCGAACGGTGAACCGCCCGTCCTCGACGGCCTCGGACTCCACCCCGGCCCCCTCGGACTCCGGCGCTCCGGAACCGGGTGCCTCCGGTGCCTCCGGTACTTCCGGCGCCTCGGCAGGCTCCGACGTCTCGGCCGTCTCGACGGTCTCCGGCACCTCCCGGGCTTCCGGGGCCGCCGCCGGGTGCGCGGGCGCCGCCCCGTCGGCGGGGAGGGCCGGGGCGGGCGGTTCGGCGCCGGTGTCCGGGCCGCCCGCCCGTTCCGGTACGGGACGGCTCCCCGGGCCGCGCCCCAGGGGGCGGCGAGGGGGGCGGGCGGGCTCGTCGGTCGTCGGCATGAGGGTCCAGGGGCTGCGGGACACGGGCGTGGCCGTACGGAAGGGACCGGGCCGCTCGACCGGCGACCCATCAGCAGGCTAACGCCCCGGGGGCGACGGGGAGTGGATCGGCGAGCGGCGTCATGCGGCCTCGAACCCGAGGCGAAGGAGGAGGCAGATGGGGCCTCCCTGCTCGAACACGGCCGAGAGCTCGGGGAAGGAGCGTCGGCGGCCGGCGACAACACCGGAGGCGGGGCCGCAGGGTTGTCGGGAGCCCGCTCCCCATTGCCCCAGGGCGTACAGGGCTGCCCCGCGGTCCCCGGCGGCGCGGCGTCGGACTCGGTGCGCCGCGGGCCGGGGCGTCCGCGTACGGCCGTGCCGGAACGTCTCCGGCGGCTCGGCGGCTCCGTCGTGCGGGGCCCGCCGGGGTTACGGGGCGCGGCCCCGTCAGCGGCCGCGCAGCCGCCGTACGAGGATGCTCGCGTCGCCCCGCGACTCCAGGTCCGCAAGGACGACGGCGACCGCCTCGCGGACGATCCGTCCGCGGTCGACGGCGAGCCCGTGCTCCCCGCGCAGCACGAGGCGCGCGTGCTCCAGGTCCATCAGTTCCTCGGCCGAGACGTAGACGGTGATCTTCTCGTCGTGGCGCTCGCGGCCGCTGGGCCTGCGGTTGGCCCCGCGTCCGCCGCGTCCTCGCTGCTGCTGGACCGCGGGCGCCGCCTCCTGCGCGGCCGGCGGGGCGGACTGCTGGGGCCTGCGCCCCGCCTGTGCGGCCGCCGCGACCCGGTCGCCCTCGCCGCCGCGGCTGCGCGACTCCCCCGCGTCGGCGCCCGCCGCGGAGTGCTCCTCGCGCGGTGCGCCCGCGGTCCCCTCCGCGGTGTCCGTCCCGGTTGCGTCCGCCCCGGGGTCGCTCTCACCGGCGGGGCCCGGCACCCGGGCCTCGCCGTTCGCCTTGCGCCGCCGGTCCCCGGGGGACGAGGCCTGCAGCCCCATTCCCCCGGTGGTACGGAACAGTTCGTCGGCCCCGGGCAGACTCACTCGGCGTGACACCGGGCGAGCACCTCCCTGGCGAGCTGGCGATAGGCGGCGGCACCGACCGAGTTGGAGGCGTACGTGGTGATGGGTTCACCGGCGACCGTGGTCTCCGGGAAGCGCACGGTGCGCCCGATGACCGTGTGGTAGACGTGGTCGTCGAACGCCTCGACGACGCGCGCGAGGACCTCGCGGCTGTGCACCGTGCGGGAGTCGTACATGGTGGCGAGGATGCCGTCGAGCTCCAGGTCGGGGTTGAGCCGCTCCTGGACCTTCTCGATGGTCTCGGTGAGCAACGCCACACCGCGCAGCGCGAAGAACTCGCACTCGAGCGGCACTATGACCTTGTGGGCGGCCGTCAGGGCGTTCACGGTGAGCAGGCCCAGCGAGGGCTGACAGTCGATCACGATGTAGTCGTAATCGGCCATCAGCGGCTTCAGGGCGCGCTGCAGCGTGGATTCCCGGGCGACCTCGCTCACCAGCTGCACCTCGGCGGCGGACAGGTCGATGTTGCTGGGCAGCAGGTCCATGTTGGGGACCGCGGTCTTCAGCAGGACCTCGTCGGCCGACATGCCCCGCTCCATGAGCAGGTTGTAGACCGTGAGGTCGAGTTCCATCGGGTTCACGCCGAGTCCGACCGACAGGGCTCCCTGCGGGTCGAAGTCGACGAGCAGGACACGGCGTCCGTACTCCGCGAGCGCGGCACCCAGGTTGATGGTCGACGTGGTCTTGCCGACGCCGCCCTTCTGGTTGCACATCGCGATGATCTTCGCGGGACCGTGGTCGGTCAGCGGGCCCGGGATCGGGAAGTAGGGCAGGGGCCGACCGGTCGGGCCGATCCGCTCGCGGCGCTGACGGGCAGCGTCGGGCGCGAGGGTGGCCGCGTACTCCGGATCGGGCTCGTACTCGGCGTCGGGGTCGTAGAAGTGCCCCTGGGGCACCTCGTCGAAGTCGGCGAAGCGGGCGGTCTCCCGGCCACTCTCGTTGCCGGCCATGGCGTTCACGTGTAGGCCGTCCATCATCTGGGGGGCTGTCGTCATGTGCTGTTGGGTGGAGAAGGCGCGGACAGCGACGGAGCCGACAGCCTCCAGCCCGTTCGGGCTCTGGCCCCGCGCAGGCATCCCTGGTTGTACACCCCCGGGAGTAAATGTCGACTCATTCACAAGTCGTCTTACCTCCTTGGATGTGACCAGGAAACTTATCGATAGGTCAGCGTGGCACCATGCCGACGATTGGCGACTCTATGGCGTGTCACCGCTTCGCAGCAACACAATCCGCCGGACCCGGCCCGATGTGTCGGCAATCGAACACCTCCCTGTCAAGGGCATGTGGCCATCACGGCGCACTTTTAACCGGTGTACGAATCGGTTGAAGAGTTACGTTCGAGACGAGTTGAACGCGCTCCGCACGGGCCTTGACATGCGTCCGGCCGGACCTTGCTCGGCAAGGTCCGGCCGGACGCATGAAGTTGACGGGAGGTGGGGCGCCTTCCCGCCGCGACCCCTCGGGCCGCCGGAAGGACGTCAGCCGAGGAGCGCGCTCAGCTCGACGTGCTCCAGGCCGTGCGCCTCGGCCACCTCGCGGTAGACGACCTTGCCGTCATGGGTGTTGAGGCCCTTGGCGAGCGCGGCGTCACGGCGCAGCGCCTCGGCCCAGCCGCGGTTGGCGAGCTCGACGATGTACGGCAGCGTGGCGTTGGTGAGGGCGTACGTGGAGGTGTTCGGCACCGCGCCCGGCATGTTCGCGACGCAGTAGAAGACCGAGTTGTGGACCTTGAAGGTCGGCTCGGCGTGGGTCGTCGGGTGCGAGTCCTCGAAGCAGCCGCCCTGGTCGATCGCGATGTCGACAAGTACACTTCCGGGCTTCATCTTGGCGACGAGCTCGTTGGTGACCAGCTTCGGGGCCTTCGCGCCGGGGATGAGCACGGCACCGATGACGAGGTCGGCCTCGACGACCGCCTTCTCCAGCTCGAAGGCGTTGGAGACGACCGTCTGCACCTTGGTGCCGAAGATCTTGTCCGCCTCGCGGAGCTTGTTGATGTCCTTGTCGAGCAGCGTGACGTGGAAGCCGAGGCCGACGGCGATCTGGGTGGCGTTCCAGCCGGAGACGCCGCCGCCGATGACGACCGCCTTGCCGGCCGCCGTGCCCGGGACGCCGCCCGGCAGCACGCCACGGCCGCCGACCGAGCGCATCAGGTGGTAGGCGCCGACCTGCGGGGCCAGCCGACCCGCGACCTCGGACATCGGGGCGAGCAGCGGGAGCGCGCGGTTCGCGGTCTCGACCGTCTCGTAGGCGATGGCGGTGGTGCCCGACTCCAGCAGTGCGTCGGTGCACTCGCGGGAGGCGGCGAGGTGGAGGTAGGTGAAGAGCGTCTGGTCCTTGCGCAGGCGGTGGTACTCCTCGGCGACCGGCTCCTTGACCTTGAGCAGCAGGTCGGCGGTGGCCCAGACCTCGTCGGCGGTGGGCAGGATCTGCGCCCCCGCGGCCACGTACTCCTCGTCCGTGATGGAGGAACCGGCACCGGCGTTCTGCTCGACGACGACCTGGTGGCCGTGGCGGACGAGCTCGTTCACACCGGCAGGCGTGATCGCCACGCGGAACTCGTTGTTCTTGACTTCGCGGGGGATGCCGACCTTCACGTCGATCACGGTCCTTGGCTCAGAGGGCTACCCGGGCATACCCATACATACCCGGATAGACGCTACGTAAATGGAGACACCGCGAACGCACGCGGCACAGCCAGTCTAATGAAGGGTTTCGTACTGTCTAGCCTTACAAAGCATTATTTTTCTGTCGCCGCACTACGGATTTCGCAGGTCGGACCCTTCTGCTCCAGCAATCTGTCGGCCACGCCCCGGTGCAGGCCCGCAGCAGCCGGGTCGCCGAGCCGGTCGAGGGTGTCGGCCAGCCGGAGCTCCAGCGCCGCCTGCAGCCGCACGTCACCGGCCCGCCTGGCCCATTCGACGGCCTCCCGGCAGGTGTGCAGCGACTCGCGCGGCCGGCCCGCGTACTCCTGGACCCGGGCCGCCTCGCTCAGCGCCCGCGCCTGGGCGGGCACGTCGCCGAGCCTGCGGTACCCGGCCGCCGCGGCCCGCCAGTTCCGCAGCGCCTCGCCGTACCGCCCGGCGTAGGTGTGGACGGCGCCGAGCCGCCCGTACAGCCGCGCCTCGTCGGTCCGCTCCCCCTGGGTGAGCCGCTGTGCCAGCGCCCGGCCGTACCAGTCGGCGGCCCGCTGGTAGTCGCCCAGCTCGGCGTAGGCGCCGCCCACGGATTCCATCGCGCGGCCGGTGGCGTACGGGTCCTTCGCCTCCCGTCCGGCGTCCAGCGCGGCCCGGTACCGGGCCAGTGCCTCCCGGGTGCGGCCGGTCCCGGCGTCGAGGTCGGCGAGGTTGAGGAGGGCGGCGGCCCGCTCGCGCGGCAGGTCGCGCCGTTCGGCGACGGCCAGCACCAGGCCGTGCAGCCCGTACAGGTCGGGGGCGGCGGCCTCGGTGCCCTGGTGCGCGGCCAGCGCCCGTACCAGGGCGGCGACCAACCGCCTGGCCAGCGTGTCGAGTTCGCCGTCCTCGACGGCCATCGCGGCCGAGGCCAGCAGCGCCGGGCGGCGGGTCCGCAGCCATTCGGCGGCTGCCTCGGGGTTGGGGAAGCGCAGCGACCGCGGCAGCCCGGCGAGCTTGCGGCGGGCCGGGGAGCCCTCCGGGTCGGTGGTCGCCCGGCAGGACTGCAGCAGCCGCACGGTCCGCTCCAGCAGCCGGGCACCGGCGAGCTGGATCTCCGCCGGGCGTTCCTGCGCCTCCAGCAGCGCCCGCAGCAGCGGGGCGAGGCAGCCGGGCAGCTCGTACTGCGGCCGGCCGGCCCCGTTGCTGCGCAGCAGTCCCAGGGCCACGAAGTCGTCGAGGGTCCGCTGGGCGGCCGAGACGGAGCAGCCGGCCAGCGCGGAGGCGGTGTGGGCGTCGACGAGCCCGGCGGGGGCCAGGGCGAGCAGGCGCAGTATCCGGGCGGCGGTGGCCGGCAGGAAGTCGTGGACCAGCCGGAAGACCCGGGTCAGCGGGCGGGAGCCGGTGGGCTGGTCGGTTTCCTCCGGCAGCTCGCGCAGTTGTCCGGTGATGTCGGCGACCGACGCCATGGGCTGGGCGGCGAGCAGTCCGGCGACCATGACCAGGGCGGCCGGCAGCCCGCCGCACTCCTCGGCCAGGCTCTCGGCGGTCCGCGGGTCGACGGTGATCCTGACCTGTCCGATGGTGCGGGCGAGCATCTTCACGGCGGCGCCCGGGTCCAGACCGCCGATGGTGCAGGGGCGGACGTCGGGAATCCCGGTCAGCGGCCCCTCGGAGGTGGCGACGACCAGGCAGTCCGGGTTGTCGGGCAGCAGCGGGTCCACCTGCTCCGCGTCCGCCGCGTCGTCCAGGAGCAGCAGGACGCGGCGGTCGGCGAGCTCACGGCGGAGCAGCTCGGAGAGTTCGTCGCCGTCCGCGCCGGGCGGTCCCGTCACCCCCAGCCGGCCGAGCAGTTCGCGGGCGGTGCGCTCGGTGGGTACCGGCATGCCGTCGGGGTCGGTGAGCCTGGCTCGGAGCAGTCCGTCCGGGTGGCCGCCGTCGGCGAGCAGACCGCGGGCGAGTTCACCGGCGAGCGCGGTGCGTCCGGAGCCGGGGCGTCCGGCGATCAGCAGGACCCGGGCGCGGGCGGCCTTGCGGCCGGCCAGGGTGTCCAGGCCGGTCCGTTCGATGTCGGCCCGCAGCTGCTTCAACTCGCGTTCGCGGCCCAGGATTCGGGGCGGGGCGGCGCCGGACGGCTCCTCGGTACCCGCCGCCTCGGCCGGGCCGCTGGTGTCCACCGCCTGATCCGTCACGGGCCACGCTCCACTTCGCTGCACGCGTCGCCCGCCGGGGCTCCGGACAGGGCGTTCCGAGCGTAGTTCAGGCGCGTGGGCGATTTCGGTGGAGCACGACGCGGAGGTCCCCCGATCGGATCATCATCTTTTCCGATCAAGGGACTTCGACGGCCCGTACGGCGGACCGCAGGGCCCCGGAACACCCCGGGCCCGCGGTCGGTCCCCGGTGTCCGCGGTCCGCCGACCGCGCCCCGTCAGGCCTCGAACGGGCGGGCCGGCCACGGCGCGTCGGCCGGGCGCAGCGAGTCGATCCCGTCGCCCGCGAGCACCGCCGCGAGCGAGAGGACGCCCACGACGAGGCAGTTGTTGTGCAGCTCCCCCGCGAGCACGCCCCGCACCAGCTCCTGGAGCGGCACCCGGGCCAGCTCCATGTCCGCCTCCTCCTCGGAGACCTCGAAGCGCTCCCCGTCGGCCTCGGAGAGGTTCCGGGCCAGGAAGATCCGTACGGCCTCGTCGCAGCCGCCCGGCGTGGTGTAGACGTCGGTCAGCACCCGCCAGTCCTCGGCCTTGGCGTACGCCTCCTCGTACAGCTCGCGCTGGGCGGCGTGCAGCGGGTTCTCGCCGGGGACGTCGAGCAGTCCGGCCGGGATCTCCCAGAGCTTGTGGCGCACCGGGTGGCGGTACTGGCGCAGGACGAGGACCCGGTTCTCCCCGTCGAGCGCGAGCACGGCGACCGAGCCCGGGTGGACCTGGTAGTCGCGGCGCACGACCGTGCCGTCCGGCATCACCACTTCGTCGGTGCGGACGCTGGTCTTGTTGCCGGTGAAGGGTGTCTCGGTCGCGGTGACCTGCCACTCCTCGGGCGTGTCCTGGAAACCCATCTACGTCCTCCCACGAAAAACAGAAACCGGGGCACGCATCCTCAGTGGATCCGTACCCCGGTCAACGTTAATGCCTGTGCGGCGCCGGACTACTTGCCCGAGGCGGCGGCGACCTTGCGCTCGACGGCCGCCTTGACCAGGCCCGCGAAGAGCGGGTGCGGGCGGGTCGGGCGGGAGCGGAGCTCCGGGTGGGCCTGGGTGGCGACCAGGTAGGGGTGGATCTCGCGCGGGTACTCGACGTACTCGACGAGCTTGTTGTCCGGGGAGGTGCCGGAGAAGACCAGACCGGCCTTCTTCTCCAGCTCGGCCCGGTAGGCGTTGTTGACCTCGTAGCGGTGGCGGTGGCGCTCCTCCACGTACGGCTGGTCGTCGTACGCCTCGCGGACCAGCGAGCCCTCGGCGAGCTTCGCCGGGTACAGCCCGAGCCGCATGGTGCCGCCCAGGTCGCCCGCGCCCTCGACGTACGCCAGCTGCTCCTCCATCGTCGAGATGACGGGGTGCGCGGTGGCGGCGTCGAACTCGGTGGAGTTGGCGTCGGGGATCTCGGCGAGGTTGCGCGCCGCCTCGATCACGATGCACTGCAGGCCGAGGCAGAGGCCGAGCAGCGGCACCTTGTTCTCACGGGCGTACTGGATGGCGCCGATCTTGCCGTTGACACCGCGGTCGCCGAAGCCGCCGGGGACGCAGATCGCGTCGACGTCGGAGAGCTGCCGGGCGGCGCCCGCCGGGGTCTTGCAGTCGTCGGACGCGACCCACTTGACCTTGACCCGGGCCTTGTTGGCGAAGCCGCCGGCCCGGATGGCCTCGGTGACCGAGAGGTAGGCGTCGGGCAGGTCGATGTACTTGCCGACGAGCGCGACGGTGATCTCGTGGTCGGGGTTGTGGACGCGGTCCAGCAGGTCGTCCCAGGTCGTCCAGTCGACGTCGCGGAACGGCAGGTCGAGCTTGCGCACGACGTAGGCGTCCAGGCCCTCGGTGTGCAGCACCTTCGGGATGTCGTAGATCGACTTGGCGTCCACGCAGGCCACCACGGCGGCCTCGTCGACGTCGCACATCAGCGAGATCTTGCGCTTGATGGCGGTCGGCACGTCGCGGTCGGCGCGCAGCACGATGGCGTCGGGCTGGATGCCGATGTTGCGCAGGGCGGCGACGGAGTGCTGGGTCGGCTTGGTCTTGAGCTCGCCGGACGGGCCGATGTAGGGCAGCAGCGAGATGTGCACGACGAAGACGTTGTCCCGGCCGACCTCGTGGCGGACCTGGCGGACGGTCTCCAGGAACGGCAGCGACTCGATGTCGCCGACCGTGCCGCCGACCTCGGTGATCACGACGTCGACGTCGTCGGTGGCCATGCGGCGGATGCGGTGCTTGATCTCGTTGGTGATGTGCGGGATGACCTGCACGGTGTCACCGAGGTACTCGCCGCGCCGCTCCTTGGCGATCACCTGCGAGTAGACCTGGCCGGTGGTGACGTTGGCGGAGCCGTCGAGGTCGACGTCGAGGAAGCGCTCGTAGTGGCCGATGTCCAGGTCGGTCTCGGCGCCGTCGTTGGTGACGAACACCTCACCGTGCTGGAACGGGTTCATCGTGCCCGGGTCGACGTTCAGGTACGGGTCGAGCTTCTGCATGGTGACCCGGAGGCCACGCGCCTTGAGCAGGGCACCGAGGCTGGAGGCAGTCAGACCCTTGCCGAGGGAAGAGGCGACACCCCCGGTGACGAAGATGTGCTTGGTCGTCGTGGATGTGGGCTGCATAGCCAAAGGGGGCTCCCGTGGTCGCGATCGTGAGGTGCGTACCGGCGTTCTTGTCCGGAGACTCCGGAGGCGCCGTCGCTGCGGTTCGGGGGCCTCGTCTGCGGTTGCGGACGACCACCGGTCCACGGGCTACCAGGGTATCAGCGCGGAGGAGAGCCCGCTTCCGGCGACGTCACCGACACCCACCTCGCATGATCACCACGGGTGTCCGCGCACACACCCGTTCGGGTCAGACGTGTTGTCAAGACCGTCGCGCAGATCATCGGAGTGCGTCGTATCCTGCTCGGACACTTGCCCCGGGCGAGGTGACACGTTCGCAGGTTCCCACCACACGCCTTGCGACGACCTCTTGACCCGCAGTAATGCCCTACGGGGCGACATGGCCGTTCGACTGGAGACGCACGTGGCCGGGCGCATCGAGGATTACGCACTCATCGGAGACATGCAGACCGCCGCCCTGGTCTGCCGGGACGGCACAGTGGACTGGCTGTGCCTTCCCCGCTTCGATTCGCACGCCGTCTTCGCGGGACTGCTGGGTACTGAGGAGCACGGCTTCTGGCGCCTGGGTCCCGCGCGGGCGGACGGCGCCGAACCGCAGGCCGCGGACCGCCGCCGCTATCGCGGTGACTCCCTCATCCTGGAGTCGGAGTGGGACACACCCCGCGGAACGGTCAGAGTGACCGATTTCATGCCGCCGCGCGACGGCGCGCCGCAGGTGATCCGGATCGTGGAGGGGATCAGCGGCCGCGTGCCGATGCGTTCGGAGCTGCGGATGCGGTTCAGCTACGGGCGGGTCACCCCCTGGGTCCACAAGGTCGACGGCCGCACGGTCGCCGTCGCCGGCCCGGACTCGGTCTGGCTGGACACCCCCGCCGACACCTACGGCGAGAACCTGACGACGTACTCCGACTTCACGGTCGCGCCGGGCGACCGGATCGCGTTCACGATCAGCTGGCAGCTCTCGCACCGCGAGCCGCCGGGCCTGCCGGACCCGGAGGGTTCGCTGGACGCGACCGCGGACTTCTGGCGCGAGTGGGTCGAACAGTGCACGTACCACGGGCCCTACCGGGAGGCCGTGGTCCGCTCCCTGATCACCCTCAAGGCGCTGACGTACGCGCCGACCGGCGGCATCGTCGCCGCGCCGACCACCTCGCTTCCCGAGGACATCGGCGGCTCCCGCAACTGGGACTACCGCTACACCTGGCTGCGCGACGCCGCGATCACCCTCTCCTCGCTGCTGCGCACCGGCTACCGGGAAGAGGCCCGCGCCTGGCGCGAGTGGCTGCTGCGGGCGGTCGCCGGCGACCCGGAGAACCTGCAGATCATGTACGGGATCGCGGGCGAGCGCGAGCTGGGCGAGGCCGAGCTGGACTGGCTGCCCGGCTACGAGAACTCGGCCCCGGTCCGGGTCGGCAACGGCGCGGCGGGCCAGCTCCAGCTGGACGTGTACGGCGAGGTCACCGAGGCGCTCCACCTCGCCCACATGACCGGGCTGACCCGCAACGACTACGCGACCGGCCTCCAGCTCAAGCTGATCGAGTACCTGGAGAAGCACTGGGACGAGCCGGACGAGGGCATCTGGGAGGTGCGCGGCCCGCGCCGCCACTTCGTCCACTCGAAGGTGATGGCCTGGGTCGCCGTCGACCGCACCATCAAGCTGATCGAGTCCGGGGACGCGGAGGGCCCGCTGGAGCGGTTGCGGGAGCTGCGCGACGAGATCCACCGGGATGTCTGCGAACGGGGCTACGACCCGGAGCGCAACACCTTCACCCAGTCCTACGGCTCGCGGGAGCTGGACGCCTCCCTGCTCCTGATCCCGCAGATGGGCTTCCTGCCGCCGGACGACAAGCGTGTGATCGGCACGATCGAGGCGATCCAGCGCGAGCTGTCCACCGAGGACGGCTTCGTGCTGCGCTACCCCACCGCGGGCGAGGACGCGGGCGTCGACGGCCTGGAGGGCGACGAGGGCGCGTTCCTGGCCTGCTCGTTCTGGCTGGCGGACGACCTGGCGATGATCGGCCGGGTCGACGAGGCGCGCCAGCTCTTCGAACGGCTGCTGGCCCTGCGCAACGACCTGGGCCTGCTCGCGGAGGAGTGGGACCCCCGGCTCCAGCGCCAGGTGGGCAACTTCCCCCAGGCGTTCAGCCACGTGCCGCTGATCGACACCGCGCTGCGGCTGACGGCGAGCGGGGCGTACGCCGGTTGAACCGACGGTGAGTGCCCCGCCCCCTGCCCGGTCGGCCCCGGTGACCTCCACCGTGCGGCCGACGGGCGGCGGGCGGGGAGCCCGGACCGGGTCGAGGAAGCCGTCGTCCCGTCCGGCGCCGCCTCGCCGGCGGTGCGGCACCCGCCCGGGGAGGAACCCCTCTCAGCGCGGTGGGGCGGCGGCGTCCGTCCCGGTCACGACGGGGCGCTCCGACGGCAGCCCCCATTCGCTCCAGGACCCGTCGTACACGGCCGTGTCGCCGTAGCCCGCCAGTACGGCGCCGAGCGCCACGACGCACGCGGTGACGCCCGATCCGCAGCTGAACAGCAGCCGCTCGCGCTCCCCGGCGAGGGCGGTGAACATCTCGCGCAGTTCGTCCGCCGGGCGCATCCGGCCGTCGCGCCGGACCTCGTCGAAGGGCAGGTTGACCGCGCCCGGCATGTGTCCGGCGCGCAGCCCCGGCCGGGGCTCGGCGACCGTGCCGGCGAACCGTTCCCGGGAACGGGCGTCGAGGACGGCCGCGCCGGGGTCGGACAGGGCCGCCGCCACCTCCGCGCCGTCGACGAACAGCTCCGGGCGCGGCCGGGCGGTGAAGTCGCCGCGGGCCACCGCGGGGCCGGGCCCCGCCGCCTTTGCGTCCTCCACCGGCAGTCCGGCGTCCGTCCAGGCGGGCAGGCCGCCGTCGAGCACCGCGGCCCGGTCGAAGCCCATCGCGCGCAGCATCCACCAGGCGCGGGCGCTGGAGTAGATGCCCGCGCAGTCGTAGACGACGACGGTGTCGGTGTCGTGCACGCCCAGGGAGCGCAGTTCCTCGGTGAACCGGTCGGGGGCGGGCATCGTGTGGGGCAGGGGCCCGTCGTGGTCGGACAGCGCCCCGTCGATGTCGAAGGCCCTCGCGCCGGGGATCCGCAGCCTCGCCCCCCGGTGCGCGCCCACGGAGGCGTCGAGGACCACCAGCCCCGGCCGGTTCAGCCGCGGCCCCAGCCAGTCGGTTCCGACCAGTGGGCCGGAGGGCCCCGGGCCGCTCGTGCCCGCCGGTGCGTCGTCGCCCACGTCTGCTCCAGGTCCGGGTTCCGATGTGAGGCCGCGCGGCCGGAACCGGGCGGCGGTCACAAGATCGCAGCGGTGCCCGCCCCTGTCAACGGCCTCCCCTGCTTCTCCCGTCCCCCCGGCCCTCCGGAACCGGGTACCTTCCTGAACAGGGCGATCGCCCGTCCGATCCGAGTGGAAGCGCGAGGCCAGAGGCAGTGGAGACGCAAGGCGGAATCACCGTGCAGCGGGCGCTGGAGCTGCCGGGGCTGCGCAGCGGGCTCCCGGAGGTGGTGGCCGGCACCGACCGGCTGAACCGTACGGTGCGCTGGGTGCACGCGGGCGAGGTCCCCAACATCGCCTCGCTGCTCAAGGGCGGCGAGCTGCTGCTGACCACCGGTCTGGGGCTCGGCACCCGCCCCACCGAGCAGCGCGCCTTCGTCCGCAGGCTCGCCGACCGCAAGATCGCCGCCCTGGTGGTCGAGCTCGGGCCGCGCTTCAGCAGGCTGCCCGCGTCGATAGTGGACGCCGCCCGCGCCGCGGGGCTGCCGCTGGTGCAGCTGCACCGCGAGGTGCCGTTCGTGACGGTGACCGAGGAGATCCACACCGAGATCGTCAACGGCCACTACGCCCTGCTGCGGCAGGCCGAGGACGTGCACCGCCGGTGCACGGAGGCGCTCCTCGGCGGTGGCGGGGTGCCCCAGGTGCTGGGCATCCTGGCGGACTTCACCGCCAACCCGGTCTTCCTGGAGACGGCGGACGGCCAGCTGCTGTACGCGGCGGGCCCCGGGTCCGGCACGGTCGGCGCCGATCCGCTCCAGGTGTGGGAGGGGATGCGCGGCGGCCGGGCGGCCCGTGAGACCCCGCCCACCGGTTCGGTGCTGGTGGACGTGCCGGGCGGCGGCCCCGGAACGGGTTCGGTACGGGCCCGGCTGGTGCTGCTGGCGGTGTCCGGGCCGCTGGTGACCGTGCACCGGATGGCGGCGGAGCGGGCGGCGGGGATCCTGGCCGTCGTGCTGATGCAGGCCCGTCAGGAGGAGGAGCTCGCGGCCCGCGGCCGGGGCGACTTCCTCACCGACCTCGCCGAGGGCCGGATCACCCCGGAGGACGCCCCGGCGCAGGCCCGTGTCCTGGGTTTCAAGCCGGGCGACATGCCGCTGCTGCCGGTCGTGATGCGGCTGGCGCCCGAACTGTCCGTGTCGGGGAACTGGGCGTTGCTGGCGCGGGCGGTGCTGGAGGAGCTCGCGTCGGTGGGGGTGCCGGTGCTGCTCGGCGTGCGCCCCGTGGAGGGCCGGGTACCGGTGCTGCTCGGGCTGCGGTCCGAGACGGAGCGCACGGCGGTCGCGGACCGGGTCGCGGCGGCGCTGCGGGCGGGGGTGGAACGGGCCGGTCTGGAGCGCGCCGGGTCGCATCCGCCGGTCGTGGTGGTGGGGGTGGCGGGCGGCTGGGCGGCGGCCGGCGCGGGACTGCGGCACGCGGCGGAGACGGCGACGGCCGCGCACGGGCTCAGCGACCGGCCCTGGTACGACGCCCGGCGCCTCGACATCGACCTGCTGCTGTGGCGGTTGCGGGACCATCCGGACCTGGCGGCGTTCGTGGACCGGGCGATCGGTCCGCTGCGCGACCACGACCGCGCCTCGCGCCCTCCGCTGCTGCCGACCCTGGAGACGTATCTGGCCCACGCGGGCCGCAAGGCGGAGACCGCGCGGGAGCTGCACCTGAACCGTCAGACGCTGTACAACCGGCTGGCCCGGATCGGTGAGCTGCTCGGCACCGATCTGGACGACCCGCAGGCGGTCCTGGCCCTGAGCCTGGCCCTGCGGGCCCGCCGCCACACCCCGTAGGGCCGGGCTCATCGCCCCCGTGTCGCCAGCGGCTGGGTCAACTCGTCGTAGACGCTGAGCACTTGGGCGATGGTGTCGTCCTCGGTGGGCCAGGTCGCGGCCTGCACCGGCCCCGCCGCCGCCAGTTGCTCGCGCCGGCGCGGATCGCAGAGCAGTCCGGCCACCGCCCGCGCGAGCGCCTCGGGGTCCTCGCACGGCACGAGTTCCGCGGCGTCACCGACGAGTTCGGGCACCCCGCCGACCGCGGTGGCGACCAGCGGCACACCGAGCCGCAGCGCCTCCTGGGCCAGCACCGAACGCGCCTCCCAGCTGCTGGACAGCACGGCCAGGTCGGCCATGGCGAGGAGCCCGGTGGTGTCGTCGTGGTCGCCGACGATCCGGACCGACAGCTCCTCGTTCCTGATCCGGCGCTGCAGGGCGGCCCGCTCCCGCCCCTCGCCCGCGATGACCAGCAGCGGCGCGGGGTCGAGGTCGCACCACAGCCGCGCGGCGTCGAGCAGGGTGCCGTACCCGTGATGCGGCACGAGGCTCCCGTACGACACGATCAACGGCCGTTCGACCACGCCGAGTTCGGCCCTCGCCTTGTCGGCCCGGTCGGGGTTCGGGTCGGGCCGGCGGGGCGCGGGGGCGGAGACGGGCGCGAGCCTGGCGTCGCGCGCGCCCCGGCTCCGCGCCCGGTCGACCAGTTCCGACGTCGTACCGAGCACGACCGCGGCCGCGCGGGCGGCCCTTCGTTCCATCAGGCGCAGCAGTCGGGCGCGGGCGCCCTCGGCGAGGGCACGGGCGTGCCAGGTGACGACCAGCGGGATGTCCAGGCCGCCGAGCGCGAGGGAGGCGCGCACGGCGGCGTGCAGGCCGTGCGCGTGGACCACGTCCGCCGTCGCGCAGGCGGCGCGCAGGGCGGCGACGGCGGCGGGGTCGCTGCGTCGCGGCACGGGGGCGAAGAGGGCTCCCGTGCCGGAGTAGTCGTGGGCGCGGTCCAGTTCGGCGGGGGCGCAGACGGTGACGTGCACGCCCCTCGCCACCAGTCCCGCGGTCAGCGAACCGACGTGGGCGCTGCTGCCCGCGCTGCCGCCGCCCAGGACTTGGACCGTACGCAGCTGTGACACGTTGAATGGCTCCCGGGGCTCCCGAGTCGGCGGTGATTGCACCGCCAAGGATGCCAGTCCGTACGCACGTTCCGGCACGGTCGGGGCGCCGTTCCTGCCCACATCGCAACAACGGCACACGCCCTACCACTCTCACGGGTGATAAACCGGCGCACTGTTGACCAACTGTCAGGAGGACGGGGCCCCGCCGACGGGAGAAACCCCCTCCGTCAGCGGTCCGGCAGCGTCCGGGCGAGCCGGCTGATCCGGTCCCCGTGCACCGCCGCCGCGACGAGCCCGGCCGCGTGGGCGACGAGTCCGGCCCGGCCCCCGGCCGCGACGACCGCGACCCCGAGGGCCGCCCCCAGGGCGTGGGCCCCGGCGTCCCCGATCATGGTCCGCTCCCCCAGGTCGTCGGCGACGAGCGCCGCCACGGCCCCCAGCGGTGCGGCGGTGAGCCCGCCGCGCCACAGCCCCGGCGCGCCGAGGGCGAACACGGTCGTGGCGGCGGCCGCGGGCCGTACGTCCGTCAGGTTGACCAGGTGCGCGCCCCCGGCGATCACGACCGCGGCGAGCACCCGGTCGACGGGCCGTTCCCGGAGCAGCGCACCGGCCGCGAGCCCGGCGGCCCCGATGCCGAGGAGCTTCACCGCGCCGCTGGTCACCTCGCCGTCGCGCAGCGCGCCGAGGTGGGCGCGGAATCCGCGGCGCGGATCGCCCGCCCCCGCGAAGTCGTCGTACGCGCCGCAGCCACCGGCCGCCAGCACGGCGAGCACGGCGCCGTACCGGGTACGGGCCGGCAGGGGCAGCACCGCCGCGCCGGCTGCGGTACCGAGCACCGCGGCGGGCCCGGCGTACAGGTCGACGGTCCGGCCCGCGTGGTTGACGCGTTGCCAGCGCCCGCGCGGCCGGACCCGCAACGCCCGGTACACGCCCGTCGCGACGGCCGCCGAGACCGCGCCGGACACCATGACCCCGCCGAATGTCACTCCCATGCCCGCCAGGCTACGCAGGGCGCCGCCGGGCACGACCGACGCGTACCGGCACCGGCGGGACCCCGTACGGGTGGAACCCCGCACGGGGGCGCCTCAGCCCTCCACCCGTGCCGCGGCCAGCAGTTCCTCCGCGTGGGCCCGTGCCGTCTGGGAGTCCTCCTGGCCCGCGAGCATCCGCGACAGCTCCCGTACCCGGTCCTCGCCCTCCAGGACCGTGACCCCACTGCTGGTCACCGCCCCGTCGACCGTCTTCTCCACCAGCAGCTGCCGGTCCGCGAACGCCGCCACCTGCGGCAGGTGCGTGACGACGACGACCTGCGCGGACCTGGCGAGCTTGGCGAGCCGCCGTCCGACCTCGACCGCGGCCTTGCCGCCGACGCCCGCGTCGACCTCGTCGAAGAGGTACGTGGGCACGGGGTCGGCGCCCGCGAAGACCACCTCGACGGCCAGCATCACCCGGGACAGCTCACCGCCCGAGGCCCCCTTGGCGATCGGCCGCGGCTGGGCCCCGGGGTGCGGGGCCAGCAGCAGTTCGACCTCGTCGGCGCCGGACGGCCCGTAGGCCACGCTCCGGCCGTCGATCTCGATGCCGGACGCCTCGTCGGCCGCCTCGATCTGCCGGATGGCGAAGGAGACCCTGGCGTGCGGCATGGCGAGCGAGGCCAGCTCCGCGGTCACGGCCTCGGCGAAGAGCGCCGCGGCACGGTTCCGCGCGTCGGTCAACGACTGCCCCAGGACGGAGAGTTCGGCGCGCAGCGCGTCCCGCTCCGCCGTCAGCTCGCCGATGCGGTCGTCGTCGCCCTCCAGCTCGGCGAGCCGGGCGGAGCCCTCCCGGGCCCAGGCGAGCACGGCGGTGATGTCCTCGCCGTACTTCCGGGTGAGCGCGGTGAGCGCGGCGCGGCGCTCCTCGACCGCGGCGAGCCGCAACGGGTCCGCGTCCAACTGATCGGCGTACCCGGCCAGTTCGCCCGCCACGTCGGAGAGCAGGATCGAGATCTCGCCGATCCGGTCGGCGAGCGCCGCCAGCGCCGGGTCGTGGGCGCGCACCGCGTCCAGGGACCGGCCCGCCGCCGCGACCACGGTCGTCGCGTCGATGCCCTCGGGGTCCTCGGGGTTGCCCGCGAGCGCGGTGTGCGCGAGGGACGCCGCGGAGGCGAGCGCCTCTGCGTGGCCGAGCCGTTCCGCCTCGGCCGCCAGGTCGGCGTCCTCACCGGCCAGGGGCTCGACCGCGGCGATCTCGTTCAGCCCGAAGCGCAGCAGATCCGCTTCCTGGGCGCGTTCCCGGGCCCGGGTGGTCAGCTCGTCGAGCTCGGTGGCGACGGCCCGCAGCCGCCGGTACGCCGCGGCGTACTCGGCGTGCGGCACGGCGACGCCGTCACCCGCGTACCGGTCGAGCGCCTGCCGCTGCCGGGCGGGCTTGAGCAGCCCCTGCTGGTCGGTCTGGCCGTGCACGGCGACGAGTTCGTCGGCGAGCTCGGAGAGCACCCCGACCGGCACGGACCGGCCGCCGAGATGCGCCCGGGAGCGCCCCTCCGCGGAAACCGTGCGGCTGATCAGCAGCGCGCCGTCCTCGATCTCGCCCCCGGCCTCCTCGGCCCGCAGGGCGACGGTGTCGCCGTCGGCCACCGTGATCCGGCCCTCGACGACGGCGGCCTTGGCCCCGATCCGTACCAGGGCCGGGTCGGCGCGCCCGCCGAGCAGCAGCCCCAGACTGGTGACGACCATGGTCTTGCCCGCGCCGGTCTCACCCGTCACCGCGGTGAAGCCGGGTGACAGCTCCACCACCGCGTCGTCGATGACTCCGAGCGACCGTATCCGCATCTCCTCCAACACGGAGACGACCTTACGAGGTCCGGGCCCCGATGTGCGACGGACCCCGCCCCCCTGCACTCACTCTCCCGTGTGTACACGAAGGATTCGCAACACCTCCGGGGGAATGTCCGTCGCTCAGTGCGGTGCGCCCCGCCACCCGGAGACCGGCAGGGCGAACTTGGCGACCAGCCGGTCCGTGAACGAGGCGTGGTGCAGCCGTGCGAGCCGTACGGGCACCGCGCCGCGGCGCACCTCGACCCGCGCCCCGGCGGGCAGCTCCACGGTCCTGCGCCCGTCGCACCAGAGCACCCCGTGCGGGGTGTGCTGCTGGACCTCGACGGCCAGCACCGAGGTGGGCGAGGTCACCAGCGGCTTGGCGAACAGCGCGTGGGCACTGATCGGCACCATCAGCAGCGCCTCCACCTCGGGCCAGACGACGGGCCCGCCCGCCGAGAAGGCGTAGGCGGTCGATCCGGTCGGAGTGGCGCAGACGATCCCGTCGCAGCCGAACCCGGTCACGGGGCGGCCGTCGATCTCCAGGACGACCTCCAGCATCCGCTCGGGCGACACCTTCTGCACGGCCGCCTCGTTGAGCGCCCAGTCGGTGTGGACGACGTCGCCGTTGCTGTGCACGAGGACGTCGAGGGTCATGCGTTCCTCGACCTGGTAGGCCCGGGTGACGACCCGGTCGACGACCTTGTCCAGGTCGTCCCGCTCGGCCTCGGCGAGGAAACCGACCCGGCCGAGGTTGACGCCGAGCATCGGCACCCCGGACGCGCGGGAGAACTCGGCGCCGCGCAGCAGCGTCCCGTCCCCGCCGAGCACGATCAGCAGTTCGCAGCCGTCCACGGCCCTGGGCGTGGTGTCCGTGACCGTCTCGACGGCCGGCGGCAGCGGCAGGTCGGCCGCCTCGGTGGCCAGCACCCGTACGCCCAGGCCGTTGCGCAGCAGTCCCTGTACGACCAGTTCGGCACTGCGGATCGCGGCCGGGCGGCCGGTGTGTGCCAGAAGAAAAACGGTTCGTGCCGTGTTCGTCGTCATTCGTGCCGCATTCGTCGTCAACGAGGCCCCTCCGCCACTGCACGGTCGACATCCGCGGGATCCAGTTCAGGTGCTCCGGCCCGCAGCCAGAGAAAGTACTCGACGTTCCCCGACGGGCCCGGCAGCGGGCTCGCCGTCACTCCCCGCACCCCGAGGCCCAGCTCCCGGGCCCGGCGCGCCACTTCCCGTACCGCCTCGGCCCGCAGCTCGGGGCTGCGCACCACGCCGCCGCTGCCGAGCCGTTCCTTGCCGACCTCGAACTGCGGCTTGACCATGAGGACCAGGTCCGCGTCGGGGGCGGCGCAGCGCGCCAGGGCGGGCAGGACCAGGCCCAGCGGGATGAACGACAGGTCGCCGACCACCAGGTCCACCGGCTGCCCGTCGATCGCCTCCAGCGTCAACTCCCGCACATTGGTACGGTCCTTGACGGTGACGCGCGCATCGGACTGGAGCGACCAGGCGAGCTGCCCGTAACCGACGTCCACGGCGACGACATGACCGGCGCCGGCCCGCAGGAGCACGTCGGTGAAGCCGCCGGTCGAGGCCCCGGCGTCCAGGGCCCGCCGGCCCTCGACCGTCAGCCCGAGGGGCACGAAGGCGGCGAGGGCGCCCGCGAGCTTGTGCCCGCCGCGCGAGACGTACTCGGGGTCGCTGTCGTCCTTGATGACGACGACGGCCGCGCTGGTCTCGACCTGGGTGGCGGGTTTGGTCGCGGTGTTCCCGCCGACGGTCACCCGCCCGGCGGCGATCAACTGGCTCGCGTGCTCGCGCGAGCGCGCGAGTTTGCGGCGCACCAGTTCGGCGTCGAGACGGCGACGTGCCACTCCTGCCACGTTCGGTTCAGCTCCTGTGGTCGTACGGGGGGACCGGCGCGGGCACGGGCCCGGCGTCCAGCGCGGTCAGCGTTTCGCGCAGTCCGCGGTGTACATCCTCGTACACCTCGACGTGTCCCTCCGTCGGGAGGTGGTCCGCGTCGGCGAGACGCGCCAGCCCCGCGTCCACCCCGGCGTCGCCGGTGGCGGTGCGCGGAACGCCGAGGGGGGCGGGCGCGGCCGGGTCGAGCGGCACCCCCGCGCCGTCGGGGACCGGGCTCCCGCCGGACGGGTCCCGCGCCACGCCCCCGGACGCCGTCGGCGCTGCGGTCGTCCCCTGTTCCGGCATCGAGTCGCTCATGCGGAAACGCTACCGCGAAGGGCTGGGGTACCGTCGGTCACGATGGCGACCATGGCTGAGTGCCGCAGCGCGCTCGACAGACTTTCCGACAACCTCGCGGGTGCCGACGGCGACGTGCGCGACGCGGCGGCCCTCGACCGATCGCTGAGCTGTCATATCAAGGACCTCGACGTCACGTTCACCGGCCGGCTGGCCGACGGCCGGATCCGGGTCCTGGACACGGTGGACGGCCCGCCCCGGGAAAAGGCCGAGATCCGACTCGCGATGACCGGGGACGACCTGGTGGCGATGGTGGACGGCGACCTGAACTTCGCCAGGGCCTGGGGCTCGGGCCGGGTCCGGCTGGAGGCCGGCTTCCGGGACCTGCTGAGGCTCAGATCACTGCTGTAGAGCGGCGCACTGCTGCTGCCTGCTGCGACGGTCAGTGCCATGGCGGCGGGACCGGGCCGGGCCGGTGCGACACGGCGGTGCGATGCGGCGGGGCGGGGCCGGGAGAGGGCCGCCCGTGGGCTCAGCCCCCGGCGACCGCGCCGACCTGCGCGTCGGCCGCCTCCACCCCGCCGCCGCGCGGCCTGCGCGCGGCCGGCACGACCAGCGGGGTCCCGGTCTCCGGGTCGTCGATGACCTGGCACCGCAGCCCGAAGACCCGTTCCACCAGCTCCGCGGTGACGACCTCGCCCGGTGCCCCCTCGGCGACCACCTCGCCGTCCCGCATCGCGACGAGGTGAGTGGCGTACCGCGCGGCGTGGTTCAGATCGTGCAGCACGGCCACCAGGGTGCGCCCCTGCGTCTCGTGCAGCTCCGCGCAGAGGTCGAGGACGTCGATCTGGTGCTGGATGTCGAGGTACGTCGTCGGCTCGTCGAGCAGCAGCAGGGGCGTCTGCTGGGCGAGCGCCATGGCGATCCACACCCGCTGCCGCTGCCCGCCGGACAGTTCGTCGACATAGCGATCCGCCAGCGCGTCGACCCCCGTCGCCGCCATCGACTCCCCGACGATGCGCTCGTCGTCCGGCGACCACTGGCGCAGCAGCCCCTGGTGCGGGTACCGGCCCCGCCCGACGAGGTCGGCGACGGTGATGCCGTCCGGCGCGATGGAGGACTGCGGCAGCAGCCCCAGCGTCCTGGCAACCTTCTTCGCGGGCATCGAGTGGATCGCCTGCCCGTCCAGGAGCACCCGCCCGCTCTCCGGCTTCAGCATCCGGGACAGCGCCCGCAACAAGGTCGACTTGCCGCAGGCGTTGGGGCCGACGATCACCGTGAACGAGTTGTCGGGTATCTCGACCGACAGGTTCTCCGCGATGACCCGCCGGTCGTAGCCGAGGGTCACCGAGTCCGCGGTGAGGCGCTGCATGGTCGTACTCCCGGAGTCGGAGGCGGGCGGGTGCGAGGGGGTGTTCTTCGCCCCCGGGCGGCGGCCGGGCCGGGCCCGGTTCCGCCCGCTCGGTGGGTCGTCGTCCGGACGACGGCTTACCGAACAGAGCGAAGTTAGGTTAGCCTACCCTCCACCGCGTCCGGGTTCCGGGCCGGACCGCCCGCCGCGCCCCGCGCTCCGTACCGGTCCTGCTCCCCGCCCTGGCCCCGCGCTCCGTACCGGTCCTGTTCTCCGTCCCGTGCCCCGTCACAGCCCCAGCCGCGAGACCGCCTTGCCCGTGTCCAGCCCGCACGGGCCGTCCCCGGCGTGCGACCAGGCCGCCCCGCAGAGCGCCCGCAGCCCGTCGAGCACGTTCCCGTCCCCCTCCAGCACCAGTTCGTCCCCGCGCGCCGACGCCGTCCAGTCCCCGCACACGAAGCCGTGGCCGGTCTCCGTCACCTCGGGCTGCCCGGTGAGCAGCCCCCGCAGGTCCGCGTCCACGTAGGTGGGGCGGTGCCTCGGCCCCGCGGCCACCAGCCGCGCCGCGTCCGTGACCCCGGTGAGCACCAGCAGGGAGTCCACACCGCCGTTGAAGGCGCCCTCGATGTCCGTGTCCAGCCGGTCCCCGACCACCAGCGGACGCTCGGCCCCGGTCCGCAGCACCGTCTCCCGGTGCATCGGCTGCAGCGGCTTCCCGGCGACCTGCGGTTCGGCCCCGGTGGCGATCCGTACGACCTCCACCGCCGCCCCGTTGCCCGGCGCGATGCCCCGGGCGCCCGGAATCGTCAGGTCGGTGTTGGACGCGAACCACGTCGCCCCGCGCGCGATCGCGTACGCGGCCTCGGCGAACCGCCCCCAGGCCATGTCCGGACCGCCGTACCCCTGCGCCACCGCGACCGGTTCGTCGTCCGCGTACTCCACCGGCACCAGGCCCCGCTCCCGCAGCGCGACGCGCAGCCCCTCGCCGCCCACCACCAACACCCTCGACCCGGCGGGCAGTTGGTCGGCCATCAGCCGGGCCACGGCCTGCGCCGAGGTGATCACGTCGGTGGGTTCGGCCGGAATCCCCAGTTCGGTGAGGTGCTCGGCCACCGCCGCCGGGGTCCGCAGGGCGTTGTTGGTCACGTACGCCAGGTGCATCCCGCCGTCCCGCGCCGTCCCCAACGAGTCGACGGCGTGGACGATCGCCCGCCCGCCCGCGTACACCACTCCGTCGAGATCGAGCAGCGCCGTGTCGTACGCCTCGTACAACGCGGTGCTGCTTCCCCTCGGTCCGCTGCTGCTCACCTGACTCATCCGTCGCACTCCTCGTTCCATGCTTCCGTCCGATCATCGCTCATCGCCCGTCGCTCACCGGATCCCCCCGCATACGATGCAGAAATGAACACACCAAGTCCGGCCGACCAGGGGCTGCGCCTGATCCCGTTCCGTGGACTGCGATACGTCCCCGAACAGGTCGGCAGCCTCTCCGCGGTGACCTCACCGCCGTACGACGTCGTCGTTCGACCCGACGGGCTGCACCACTTGGAATCGGCGGATCCGCACAACATCGTCCGGCTGATCCTGCCCCAGGCCGACACCGCCGCCGCCCGCCACGAGCAGGCGGCCGAGACCCTGAACCGCTGGCTCGCCGAGGGTGTCCTCGCACCCGACGCCGAGCCGGCCCTGTACGTCTACGAGCAACGCAACGCGGAGATCCTGCAACGCGGCATCGTGGGCGCCCTCGAACTCTCCGGGCCCGCCGACGGCATCGTCCTGCCGCACGAGGACGTGATGTCCGATGTCGTCGAGGACCGGGCCGACCTGATGCGCACGACGGCCGCCCACCTCGAACCGCTGCTGCTCACCTACCGCAGCGATGACGGCGGTCCGGGTGCGACCGCCGTCATCGAACGGACCGTGGACCGCCCTCCGCTGCTCGCCACCACCACCGAGGACGGCTTCCGCCACCGGCTCTGGGCGATCACCGACCCCGACGACCGGGCCGAGATCGACACCGATCTGGCCCGCCGTCAGGCCCTGATCGCCGACGGCCACCACCGCTGGGCCACGTATCTGCGGCTGCAGCGGGAACACACCGATCGCGGTCCCTGGGACTTCGGCCTGGTCCTCCTGGTCGACACCGCCCGCTACCCGCTCCGGGTGCGCGCCATCCACCGGCTGCTGCGCCGCCTCCCGGTCGCCGACGCGCTCGCGGCGCTGGACGGCCTCTTCCGCGTCCGGGACCTGGACGGGCCGCTCCCGCAGGCCCTGGAAGCGCTCGGGGAAGCCGCCGCGGAAGGCAACGCGTTCCTGCTCGCGGGCGACGGCGGTTTCCATCTCGTCGACCGCCCGGACGCCGCCCTGCTGGCCCGCACGGTTCCCACCGACCGCCCGGCCGCCTGGCAGACCCTGGACGCGACTGTCCTGCACTCGGCCCTGCTCGACCATGTCTGGCGAATCCCCGACGCCCCGGAGCACATCTCGTACATCCACGACGGCGCGGCCGCCGTCGAGCAGGCCGAGCGCCTCGGCGCGACAGCGGTCCTGATGCATCCGGTACGGGAGGAGGTCGTCCGCGACCTCGCCCGGCAGGGCGTCACGATGCCCCGCAAGTCGACCTCCTTCGGCCCCAAGCCGGCCACCGGCCTCGTCCTGCGCAGCCTCGCCCTCGACTGACCCGCGCCAACAACGGAGGGCGGCACCCCTTCCCGGGGTGCCGCCCTCCGTCATGTCTCACGCCCGGGGCGCGTCGTCCCCGTCCTCGGCCCTGTCGGTGCCTTCGTCCGTCTCGCTCTTCTCGTCCTCACCCTTGTCGGCGTCCGCGGCGGCCGGGGCGACAACGGTGCCGTCCTCGTCCTCGTCGTCATCGAGGGCGTCGACGAACTCGACACCGTCCAGCTCCGCGAGCCGGTCCGAGGCGTCCGTGGAGCCGTCCTTGTCCGCCTCCAGCGCCTTGCCGAACCACTCGCGCGCCTCGTCCTCGCGCCCTGCGGCCAGCAGTGCGTCGGCGTACGCGTAGCGCAGCCGCGCCGTCCACGGGTGCACGGCGCTCGACGCGAGCTCGGGGCTCTGCAGCGTGACGATGGCGGCGTCGAGCTGCCCCATGTCCCGGCGGGCCCCGGCCGCCACCAGCCGCATCTCGACCTGTCCGGCCTTGTCGAGCTTCTGCACCTCGGGCTCGCCGGCCATGGCCATCGCGCGCTCGGGCCGCCCGAGTCCGCGCTCGCAGTCGGCCATGACGGGCCAGAGCTCCACGGAACCGGTCATCCGCTTCGCCGCCCGGAACTCCGCCAGCGCCTCGGAGTACTTCTGCGTCGCGTACGCGGCGAACCCGGCCGCCTCACGCACGGCGGCGACCCTGGAGGCCAGCCGCAGCGCGATCCGCGAGTACGCGTACGCCTGCTCGGGGTCCTCGTCGATCAGCCGGGCCACCATGACGAGGTTCCGGGAGACGTCCTCGGCCAGGGTCTTCGGCAGGCTCATCAGCTCCTGCCGCACGTCCTTGTCGATCTCGTCACCGGTGACGTCCTCGGGAATCGGGAGCCGCTTGATGGGCTCGCGGTCCCGGTCGTCGCGCCGCTCGTACCCGCCACGGTCGTCACGCCCCCGGTAACCGCCCCGGCCACCGCGGTCGTCCCGCTGCCCGCGGTAACCCCCACCGCGGTTGTCGTCCCGACGGGGCCCACGGTCCCGGTCACGGTCATCGCGCCGGAAGCCGCCACCACGGTTGTCGTCGTCGCGGCGGGGGCCGCGCGGCCGGTCATCACGACGCTCGAACCCACGACCACCACGGTCATCATCACGACGCGGACCACGGTCCCGGTCACGGTCGTCGCGCCGGAAACCGCCGCCACGGTTGTCGTCACGCCGGTCATCCCGACGGAACCCACCACGGTCATCATCCCGGCGCGGGCCACGGAACCCACCACGGTCGTCATCACGACGGGGCCCACGGTCCCGGTCACGGTCGTCGCGCCGGAAACCGCCGCCACGGTTGTCGTCGTCGCGGCGGGGGCCGCGCGGCCGGTCATCACGACGCTCGAACCCACGACCACCACGGT
>NZ_JBEXPY010000012.1:0-172231 GCF_040612315.1 Streptomyces sp. NPDC006435 | reverse complement strand
TGTGGTGCCCCGGCAGGCCCCCCGCGTCCCCCACCCCCCCGGGGGGGGCCGACCCCCGCTCCCCGGGGTCGACCCGCCGGGGGGGGGGGGGGGGCCCCGCCCCCCCCGGCCCCGGCCGTTCGTGTCCACCCGTGCGCGTCGTCCCGCGCCCCGGGTCACAGCCGTACTCGGGCCGCGATCGGCAGGTGGTCGCTGGCCGTCCTGTCGAGGGTCCATGACGACACCGGCTCGACGTCCTTCACCAGGATCTGGTCGATCCGCGCCATCGGGAACGAGGCCGGCCAGCTGAAGCCGAAGCCGTCGCCGGCGGCGCCCTGGGTGGAGCGCATCTGGGCGGTGACCGCGTTCAGCGCGCGGTCGTTCATCGTGCCGTTGAGGTCGCCGAGCAGGATCACCTTGTCGAGCGATTCGTGGGAGATGGCCTCGCCCAGGGCGTCCACGCTGTTGTCGCGCTGGTTGGCGGTGAATCCGGCGTGCAGTTTGACCCGTACGGACGGCAGGTGGGCCACGTAGACGGCGACCTTCCCCTTCGGCGTCGTTACGGTGGAGCGCATCGCCCGGGTCCAGCCCATCTTGATGTCGACGGGGCGGGTGGCGCTCATCGGGTACTTGCTCCACAGGCCGACGGTCCCCTGCACCGCGTGGTACGGGAAGCGCTCGGCGAGTGCCGCCTCGTACGCCGACACCTTGCCGCTGGGCAGTTCCTCCAGGGCGATGACGTCGGCTCCGGAGTCCGCGACGTGCCGGGCGGTGCCCGCGGGGTCGGGGTTGTCGGCGTTGACGTTGTGGGTGGCCACGGTGAGGTCGCCGCCGGTGCCCGACTTGTCGGTGAGCAGGCCGCCGAAGGCGTTGAGCCAGACCACGACCGGCAGCAGGAGGGCGATCAGCGCGGTCGCCGAGCGGCGCACCAGGGCCAGGACCAGCAGCAGCGGGACGAAGACGGCGCACCAGGGCAGGAACGTCTCGGAGAGGCTGCCCAGGTTGCCGATGGTGTTCGGGATCGCGGAGTGGAGGGCCATCACGAGGGTGAGCAGGACCGAGCACAGGGCGAGGACGATGCCGCGCCGCCAGATGCCCCGGTCGCCGGCCAGCCTGTCGCGCAGGGCCCGCAGCCGTGCTCCCGGTCCGCCGCGCTCCGGTTGCGGCCCCGAGGCGTGCTCCGGGCCCTGCTCCGGATCCGGTTCCGCACGGTCGTTCCCGGTGTCCGCTCCGTACGCCTGCACCATCGCGCTGTCCTCACTGCCTTGCCATGCATGTCGCCGCGCCCACGACCCTAGGCGATGGACGGCGTGTTTCCTGCCGTTCGCGACGGCCGTACTGCCACGAGGACGAAGGGCGGGGTCCGATGGGTTCCGGGCGGGCGGACTCCGTCCGGGCTTGTGACAGAACGATCGCATTCGGGCGGGCGCGCCCGGGACCGGGCGCGTTCCCGGGCAGGCGGGCTCCGGGCCGGGCTCAGTCCCCGACGGGCGGGTGGGGGGCCAGTCCCTCCAGCAGGAGCCGGACGATGCGGTCGGTGAGGTCCTCGGGCAACGGCGCGTCGGGCCGGTGGACGGTGCGTACGAGCATGGGCCCCAGGAACAGGTCGTTCATCAGCTCCACGTCCAGGTCCGCGCGGAGCTCACCGGCGTCGACCGCGCGCCGCACCGCGGCCAGCATGGCGGCGCGGCGCGGCGCGATGACGGTGCACTGGTACTCCGCCCACAGCCTGGGGTGGCTCTTCATCTGCGCGAAGACGTTGTGCAGCAGGGCCGAGGAGCGCTGGGCCAGGCCGCGACCGCGGATCGACTCCAGCAGCAGCCGCAGGTCGGCGAGGCCGGCGGTGCCGGAGACGACTGGTTCCGGCGGCTCGATGTCGCGCAGGACGTCGACGAAGAGCTCCTCCTTGTCGCTCCACCGCCGGTAGATCGTCGCCTTGCCGACCCCGGCGGTCCGGGCTATCCGCTCGATGGACAGGCTGCCGAGCGGTTCGCCCGCCTCCAGCAGCCCGGCGACGGCGTCCAGGATCGCCCGCTCGGCCGCCGCGCTGCGCGGCCGGCCCCGTCGGGGTTCCGGGTCCTTCCGGGCCGGACGATCCCGTTCCTCTTCCTGTGTCCGCACGTCGATCCACCTCTCACCACGCCGTCCGACCGCCGTTCCGATTCTCGCCGACGGCGGCGGCGCTCCTGTCGGCCGCCCTCGGGCCGGGGTCACCCGGGTCCCGGGGGCGGACACCCTCAGCCTCTCGGGGCCGTCCTCCTCATCGGCCCGCCCCCGCCGCGCGCACCGGCCGGCCGCCCTTCCCCGAGCCGGGTTCCTGTCCCGCGGGCGGCTTCCCCGGCAGGAACAGGGCCACCACGAGGGCGCCCACCAGTGCGATGGTGGCCGAGCCGATGGCGGTGACGTGCATGGCCTTCAGGAACGCGTCGTTCGCCGCGTCGATCAGCGGGGCGCCCGCCGGGCCCATCCGGTCCGCGACGCCGAGCGTCGCCTCGATCGACTCCCCCGCCGTCTCCCGGAGACCGGCCGGGAGCGCGCCGAGGTGCCCCTCGATGTCGCCCCGGTAGACGGTGGACAGCACCGAGCCGAGCACGGCGACCCCGAGCGCCCCGCCGACCTGCCGGAACGTGTTGTTCACCGCCGAGCCGGATCCGGCCTTCTCACGGGGCAGCGCCTGCATCACGGAGACCGTGACCGGCGTCATCACGTGCGCCATGCCCGTGCCCTGCACGAAGAGGAGCAGGCACAGCACCCAGACCGGCGTGGAGCCGTCGAACAGCGCGAACGCCGCGAGCCCGATCGCCACCAGCAGCATGCCGACGGTGCACACGGCACGGGCGCCGAAGCGGTCGACGAGCAGCCGGGCCCGCGGCGCGAAGATCATCTGGGCGGCGGCCAGCGGCAGGAGCATCAGGCCCGACTCCAGCGCGCTCCAGCCGCGCACGCTCTGCATGTAGAAGGCGGAGAAGAAGGTCACCCCCATCAGCGCGAAGAAGACCAGCGCTATGGCGGCCACGGCCGCGGAGAACGACGGCTCCTTGAAGTACGAGATGTCGATGGCCGGGTGGGTGCTGCGCTTCTCGTGCCAGACGAACCCGACCAGGACGAGCAGCCCGCCGACGATCGACAGCAGCACGACGGCGTCGGTGAAGTCGGCGAGTTCGCCGCCGCGGATGATGCCGTACACCAGCAGGACCAGTCCGACGATGGAGAGCAGCACGCCGATCGGGTCGATCCGGCCCGGCCTCGGGTCCTTGGAGTCCGGCACCAGCACCACCATCGCGATCAGCGCCACGATCACCACGGGCACGTTGACCAGGAAGATCGAGCCCCACCAGAAGTGTTCGAGCAGCAGTCCGCCGGTGATCGGGCCGATCGCGATGGCGAGCCCGACGCTGCCGGCCCATATCCCGATGGCCCGGGGCTGCTCGTCGCGCTCGAAGACGTTCATCAGCACCGCGAGCGTGGCGGGCATGACGAAGGCCGCGCCGAAGCCCATCAGGGCGCGCCAGGTGATCAGCTCGGCCGGCGAGCCCGACATGGCGGCCAGGGCGGAGCCGACACCGAAGAGCAGGATGCCGAAGAGCAGCACCTTCTTGCGGCCGATGCGGTCGCCGAGCAGGCCCGCGGTGAAGAGGAGCCCGGCGAACACGAGCGTGTAGGAGTTGATCGCCCACTCCAACTCGCTCTGGGTGGCCCCCAGTCCGGTGGGTGCGGGGCTGGCGATCGTCTTGACCGCGACGTTCAGGATCGAGTTGTCCAGCACCACGATGAGCAGGCTGAACATCAGAACGACGAGGATCGCCCAACGGCGGCGGTGGATCGCCTCCGGGACCTGGGGCACGGCGGTGCGAGCGCCGGACGGTATTGACATGCCAGGAGCCTAGCCGGTTTCGATACGAGACCGTCTCGTATTGGAAAGACTTTTACGACAAGAGTTCTTTCGACCGTGCCTTGAGCCGTCGTCCGCTGCCCCACTTCCCGCGAGGGGGCACGGGATGCCACCATGGAATCGGTCCGGGGACGCCGTGAGGGCGCCTCGAGATGACGAAGGAGCCCACAGCAATGTCGCTTCAGGCTGCGCGGAACCAGTCCGCGAACGCCCCCGCGGGAGCCCCCGCCGACAGCAGCAAGGCGCTGTACGGAGGGAAGAGCACCCGCCGCATCTCCGTCCACGACATCACCGCCGCCACCGGGCGCGGCGAGAAGTGGCCGATGCTCACCGCCTACGACGCGATGACCGCGTCCGTCTTCGACGAGGCCGGCATCCCGGTCATGCTCGTCGGCGACTCCATGGGCAACTGCCACCTCGGCTACGAGACCACCGTGCCCGTCACGATGGACGAGATCGCGATCCTCTCCGCCGCCGTCGTACGGGGCACCCGGCGCGCCCTGATCGTGGCGGACCTGCCCTTCGGTTCGTACCAGGAGGGCCCCGTGCAGGCCCTGCGCAACGCGACCCGGCTGATCAAGGAGTCCGGGGTCGGCGCGGTCAAGCTGGAGGGCGGTGAACGGAGCCACGAGCAGATCAGGCTGCTGGTGGACGCCGGGATCCCGGTCATGGCCCACATCGGCCTGACCCCGCAGTCCGTCAACGCGATGGGCTACCGGGTGCAGGGCCGCGGCGAGGAGGCCGCCCAGCAGCTGCTGCGCGACGCCAAGGCCGTGCAGGACGCGGGCGCCTTCGCCGTCGTCCTGGAGCTGGTGCCGGCCGAGCTGGCCGCCGAGGTCACCCGCACCCTGCACATCCCGACCGTGGGCATCGGGGCCGGTCCCGACACGGACGCCCAGGTGCTGGTCTACACGGACATGGTCGGGCTGACCGGCGGCAAGGTGCCGCGCTTCACCAAGCAGTACGCGAACCTGCGCAAGGTGCTGGGCGACGCGGCGAAGGAGTTCGCCGAGGAGGTCGTGGGAGGCGCCTTCCCGGCCGCCGAGCACACCTTCCACTAGGACGCGGCTCCCGGGCGGCTCCGCAAAGCGGCCCGCGGCCCGCGCCCCGTGAAGAAGCCCCTGACCTGCGAGAAGGGCCGGGGACCAGACCATTTCCCGCACCACCGACAGCCCGCCGACATCCCCCATCGGCGGGCTGTCGGCCTGCTGTCGGCGGGCTGTCGGTGACGGCTGGTGCCATGGTCGGCATGACGCGAATCGACAAGAACCCCAGGAGCGGCCCGAACGCCGTCGAGGTCCGGGGACTGGTCAAGCACTACGGCTCGACCAGGGCGCTGGACGGTGTGGACCTCGACGTGCGCGAGGGCACCGTGCTCGGTGTGCTCGGCCCCAACGGCGCCGGCAAGACCACGCTCGTGCGCTGCCTGTCCACCCTGGTCCGGCCCGACGCGGGCCACGCCGTCGTGGCGGGCTTCGACGTGGTGCGCCAGCCCCGGCAGCTGCGCCGCACCATCGGCCTGACCGGCCAGTACGCCTCGGTCGACGAGAAGCTCTCCGGCCGGGAGAACCTCTACATGATCGGGCGGCTGCTCGACCTGTCGCGCAGGGACGCCCGGTCCCGGGCCGACGAACTGCTCGAACGGTTCTCGCTCACCGACGCGGCCGGGCGCGCCGCGATGGACTACTCCGGCGGCATGCGGCGCCGGCTCGACCTGGCCGCCTCGATGATCGGCCGCCCGGCCGTCCTGTATCTGGACGAGCCGACGACGGGGCTCGACCCCCGTACCCGCAACGAGGTCTGGGACGAGGTGCAGCGGATGGTCGCGGAGGGGACGACCGTGCTGCTCACCACCCAGTACATGGAGGAGGCCGAGCAGCTCGCCGGCGAGCTGACCGTCATCGACCGGGGCAGGGTCATCGCCCACGGCGGGGTGGAGGAGCTGAAGACCCGGGTCGGCGGGCGCACCCTGCAGATCCGGCCCTCCGACCCGGCGCACCTGTCCGCCATGACCCGGGCGGTCCGGGAGGCGGGCCTGGACGGGCCCGGGGGCGTGCAGACCGTCCCGGACGAGGGGCTGCTGTGCGTACCGGTCCTCAGCGACGAGCAGCTGACCTCGGTCATCGGTCTGCTCGGCGCCCGGGGCTTCCCGCTGGCGCACGTCACCACCGTGCTGCCCAGCCTGGACGAGGTGTTCCTGGCCATCACCGGCGGTAAGAAGAACGCTTCCGCCGTCGACACGATCCCCGAGGAGGTCGCGGCATGAGCACGACGACCCTGTCCCCCGCTCCCGTCGGCCCGGCCCCGGCGGATCAGGTCCACGACGAGGGCCGGATCGGGCTGCGCGGCAGTCTGCGCCACATCGGCGCGCTGGTCCGGCGCAATCTGCTCCAGATCAAGAAGGATCCGGAGTCGATGTTCGACGCCCTCCTGATGCCCGTCGTCTTCATCCTGCTGTTCGTGTACGTGTTCGGCGGCTCGGTCGGCGGCAGCATGGGCGGCGGCCGGCAGGAGTATCTGAACTACCTGGTGCCCGGGCTGATGTCGATGATGGGCGTGAGCATCGCCTCGGCGGTCGGCACCGGGGTCAACGACGACTTCCGCAAGGGCGTCATGGACCGGTTCCGGACGATGCCGATCGCCCGCTCCTCGGTCCTCGTCGCGAAGATCGTGGTCGAGCTGGGCCGGGTGATGGTCGCCACCCTGATCCTGCTGGGCATGGGCTTCGCGCTCGGCATGGAGCTCCGGAACCCGGTGCTCGGGCTGATCGGGGCGGTCGCGCTGTCGGCGGTGTTCAGCGCCGCCATCATGTGGATCTTCATCCTGCTGGGGCTGGCCATGAAGACGGCCCAGGCGGTCCAGGGAACGGGGATGCTCGTGCTGATGCCGCTCCAGTTCGGTTCCTCCATCTTCGCCCCGACCGAGACGATGCCGGGCTGGCTGCGGACCTTCACCGAGTACAACCCGTTGTCCAACCTGGCGGACGCGATGCGCGGCCTGATGATGGGCGGGCCCGTCTCCCACTCGGTGTGGGTGACGCTCGGCTGGACCGCGGCGATCACCGCGGTGGCCGCGCCGCTCGCGGTGGCCAGGTTCCGCGGGAAGGGCTGACGGACGGACCCCGGCCCGACCGCCCCTGCCGGGCTTCCCGGCCGGGGCGGGCCCTTCGCGGCCGGGGCGCGCGGCTCACCGTTACCGGTACGGGTGTTCCCGGTACGTCTCCCCGAGGGCGGCGGCCTCCTCCATGGAGAGGCCGCCGCCCTCCGCGTGCGCGGCCTCGTAGGCGGCCCGGCCGAGGACGGCGACGGCACCGCGTTCCGTCCGGTCCAGGTCGTCCCGCTCCCTCCACGTCGGCACGTGGCCCCGGGGCAGCAGTGCCCGGCCGGCGCCGAGCAGCCGGGCCGCGTCCGCGGCCCGCCGCTCACCGCCGAGCCCGACCAGGGCCCGGGCCAGGACGACGAGGTGGATGACGGGCACGTGGGGCGCCATCATCCGCGTCAGCGGGTCGTGGGACCGCTCCAGCGTCGTCAGGACCCGGCGCAGGGCGTCGGCGTGCCGCCCGTCCTGGTTGTCCAGCCAGGCCAGTGCGCCCACTACGAACCCGTCGAAGACCTCCGCCGTCCCGGCTCGGAACTCCTCGCGCGCCGCGTCCATCTGCTCGCGCGCCTCGCCGGTGCGGCCGCTGCGGCCCAGCCACATGGCGAGGTTGAGCCGGGCGACGGGCAGCATCTCGTGCGCGGTCCCGCCTTCCTCGGCGAGCACCTCGCGCAGGATCGTCTCGCCCTCCGCGCCGCGGCCCAGTTCGACGAGCGCGGACGCGTACCGGGTGCGCAGCACCGCCACCTGGGCCCGGGCGCCGAGCCTGCGCGCGTGGTCGATGGCGGCCCGGAAGTCCTCGGCCGCCCGCGCGTACTCGCCCAGCCGCTCGCCGGCCTCGCCCCGGGAGGAGAGCGCCTCGGCCGCGCCCCAGTCGTCGCCGATCCGGCGGAAGATCTCCAGGCTCTCGTCGGCGTCCGCCCGCGCCTCGGCCGCCCATTCGGGCCGGTTGGACAGGACGTTGGCCCGCATGTGGAGCGCGGCGGCCAGTTCCCACTCGTGGCCGAGGTCGCGGCAGGACCGGACCGCCTCGCCCAGCAGGCCCCGCAGGTCCTCCAGTTCGCCGGTGAGCATGACCGCGAAGAACCAGAGCGCCGCCGGGACCCGGCAGGTCTGCGGCTGGCCCGCCCGGTAGGTCTTCGCGATGACGCCCAGCCGGGCCCTGCCCTTCTCGTCGTGCCAGGTCTCCTTGGTGTGGTCCGCGCTGAGCAGGTGCACCAGGGCCACCTGGCGCCGCGCCTCCTGGAGCAGTTCGGGGTTCATGGGCGGCGGCGCGTCGGTGCAGCGCTCGTACAGGGAGGGCGCGGGCTCGGCGGGCGGGGCGAAGGGGTCGGGCCCCAGCGCGGCGGCCTCGGCCGCCCAGTGCAGCGCGTCGGCGTGCAGATCGCGTATCTGCCAGTACCAGGACAGCGAGAGCACCAGACAGAGCGCCTCCTGCTCGTCGCGGGCGGCGACCGCGTGGCGCAGGGCGGTGCGGAGGTTCTCCTGCTCGCGCTGGAGGAGGTCGATGGCGGACCGCTGCCCGGCGCCGCGCAGTTCGGGATCGGTGGTACGGGCCAGCTCCCGGAAGTGCACCAGGTGGCGCCGCTCCACGGCGTCCCGTTCGCCCGCCTCGTCGAGCCGTTCGGCGGCGTACTCGCCCACGGTCTCCAGCAGCCGGTAGCGCATGTCGCCGTCCGCGGCGGGCGTGGCGACGACGAGGGACTTGTCGACCAGCGAGCCGAGCAGCCCGGCGACCTCGCGCGCGTCCCCGGCCCCGTCCGCGCAGACCTCCTCGGCCGCGGCCAGGGTGCAGCCGCCGGCGAAGACCGACAGCCTGCGCAGCACGGCGCGCTCGGGTGCGTCCAGGAGGTCCCAGGACCAGTCGACGACGGCGCGCAGGGTCTGCTGCCGGGGCAGCGCGGTGCGGGCCCCGTTGGTGAGCAGCCGGAACCGGTCGTCGAGCCGGTCGGCGATCTGGCGCGGGGTGAGCATCCGCAGCCGGGCCGCGGCGAGTTCGATGGCGAGCGGCAGCCCGTCGAGGCGTCGGCAGATCTCGGCCGCGGCGGCCGGGTCCTCGTCGGTCCGGAAGCCGGGCCGGGCCGACGCGCCGCGGTCGGCGAACAGGCGCAGCGCCACCGGGTCGGGCAGCGGGTCGACGGGGCGGACCAGTTCGCCCGGGACGCCCAGGGGTTCCCGGCTGGTCGCGAGCACCGTCAGCCGGGGGCAGTGGGCGAGCAGGTGGTCGGCGAGGGCGGCGGCGGCCCCGACGAGGTGTTCGCAGTTGTCCAGGAGCAGCAGCATGCGGCGCCGGGAGCAGTGCTCGGTGAGGCGTACGAGGGGGGTCGCCGGGTTCCGTTCGGCGGCCCGCAGTCCCTCGGCGCCCGCGCCGCGCAGCACGGTCTCGCGGGCGCCGAGCGCGGTCAGCACGGCTTCCGGTACGGCCTCGGGGTCGTCGACGGGGGCGAGTTCGGCCAGCCAGACCCCGTCCGGCCAGGCGTCCGCGACGGATTCGGCGGCCTCCTGGGAGAGCCGGGTCTTGCCCGCGCCGCCGGGGCCCAGGAGGGTGACCAGTCTGGCGTGCGAGAGGTCGTGGTGCAGGGCCCCGATGTCGTCCTCGCGCCCGACGAAACTGGTGAGCCTGGCCCGGAGGTTTCCCCGCGGCGCGGCGGGGGTCCCGGTGCGGGCGGGTGGCGCAGGGGCCTGCGGCGCGGGCCGGGGCACCGGCTCCTGGTGGAGCAACCCGGCGTGCAGCGAACGCAGTTCGGGGCCGGGGTCGGTGCCGAGCCGGTCGGCGAGCAGGGTGCGCACCTCGTCGTAGGCGGCCAGCGCCTGTGCCGTGCGTCCGGCGTCGCGCAGGGCCCGCAGCCGCAGCGCCTGGAGCGGTTCGTCCAGGGGGTGCTCGGCGCACAGGGCGACGAGTTCGGGCAGTGCCTCCTCGGCCCGGCCGAGCGCGAGGGCGGCACCGAGCCCGCCGCGCCGGGCGTCCAGGCGGCGGGCCTCCCAGCGGGCCTCGGCGGCGCGCCGGTCGGGCAGGTCGGCCAGGACCGGGCCGCGCCACAGGGCGAGTGCCTCGTCGAGGGTGCTCAGGGCCTTCGCCGCGTCCCCCTCGGCCAGGGACCGGGTGCCCTCCGTCGTGAGCCGTTCGAAGCGGTGGAGGTCGATCGCGTCCGGCTCGGCGGCCAGCCGGTAGCCGTTCTCCGCGGAGGCGACCGCCGCGTGGCCGAGGGCCCGCCGGAGCCGTCCGACGAGCGCCTGGAGGGCGCCCGTCGCGTCGGCGGGCGGATCCCCGTCCCACACCTCGTCGACGAGCACGGCGGCCGGGACGGTGCGGCCGGCGCGCAGCGCGAGGGCGGCGAGCAGGGCGCGCAGCCGTGCCCCGCCGATGGCGACGGCCGTGCCGTCGTCGCGGAATGCCCGAGTGGTCCCGAGGATGCAGTAGCGCACCCGCCCATTCTCCGCGACCGGGACGCCGGAGCGACGGAGCCGGGACGCGGGCCGCCGGGCCGGAGGGCACGGGACACCGGGCACAGGCACACAGCGCACGGGCACGGAACCGCCGGGGTGCGGAACCACCGGCCCGGCGCGGGGCGTTCACGAGACGTCCGTGCCGTGCCGCCGGTACGGTCGACCGGACCCGCCCCCCCGTCACCCCGTCACCCGTCCCCTCGCCCCTGGCCCCTCCCGTCCCCCGCCTCCCCCGTGCGCCCGTCAGGAGTCCGCCGATGAGCACCGCAGCAGCCCGCAGCGACCGGCGGATCAGCCCGGTCTTCCTCGGCATCGCCGCCGTGGCGGCGGTCGCGGGCTGGGCGGTGTGGACGGACACCGGGTATCCCTACGGGCTCGCGGTCTTCGTCTTCGTCACGGCGGCGTGGGTGGTCTCGCTCTGCCTGCACGAGTACGCGCACGCCCGCACCGCGCTGCACAGCGGGGACACCTCCGTCGCCGCGAAGGGCTATCTCACGCTCGATCCGCTCCGCTACACCCATGCGCTGCTGAGCATCGTGCTGCCGGTGCTGTTCGTGATCATGGGCGGTTTCGGGCTGCCCGGCGGGGCGGTCTTCATCGAGCGGGGCCGGATCCGCGGCCGCTGGAGGCACAGCCTGGTCTCGGCGGCGGGCCCGCTGACGAACGTGCTGTTCGCGCTCGTGTGCACGGCGCCGTTCTGGCTGCACGCGCTGGACGGCGTCCCGAGGGAGTTCCGGTACGCGCTGGCGTTCCTGGCCCTGCTCCAGGTCACCGCGGCGATCCTGAACCTCCTGCCGGTCCCGGGGCTGGACGGGTACGGGGTGGTCGAGCCCTGGCTGCCGTACCGGATCCGTCGCCGGGTGGAGCCGTTCGCGCAGTTCGGGCTGCTCGCGGTGTTCGGCCTGCTGTGGGTCCCGGAGGTGAACGAGGTCTTCTTCGGTGCGGTCCACGGCCTGCTGGAGGCGCTGGGCGTGGACCGGCTCGGCGCGGAGTGCGGCCGTGCCGCGTACCAGTTCTGGGAGAACTGGAACGAGGAGTACCCGGTCTGCGCGACGGCCCCCTGAGCGGGGCCGGTGGTCAGCCGGCGGACTGTGCGGCCTGCGCGGCCCGTACGCGCTGCCGCCGCAGGTAGAACCACGCCATGTTGGACGAGAGCCCGACCAGCAGCACCCAGACGATCCCGAGCAGGAGGCTGCCCCGGACGAACGAGATCACTGCCGCGACGAGGGCCAGGAGGCAGACGGCGGCGGAGTAGAGGGCGAGTCGGGGCATGGGGAGCGGCTCCTGTCCGGAGTGGTGCACGGGTCCCGTCCAGTGTCCCCCATGCCCCGTTCCGCCCGTCGCCGGGCCGGGCCGGGGCGGCCTCGGTCCGGCTGTCAGACGTCGGTGACGCGGAGCCCGGCGTGCGCCTTGTAGCGGCGGTTGACCGAGATCAGGTTGGCGACCAGCGACTCGACCTGGTGGGCGTTGCGCAGCCGTCCGGCGTAGATGCCGCGCATGCCGGGGATGCGGCCCGCCAGCGCCTGGACGGTCTCGACGTCGGCGCGGACCTCGCCCAGCACCAGCACGTCGGTGTCGATCTCCTCGATGGCCTCGTCCTGGAGCAGCACCGCCGAGAGGTGGTGGAAGGCGGCGGTGACCCGGGACTCCGGCAGCAGGGCGGCGGCCTGCTCGGCGGCGCTGCCCTCCTCGGGCTTCAGGGCGTAGGCACCCTTCTTGTCGAAGCCGAGGGGGTTGACGCAGTCGACGACGATCTTGCCCGCGAGTTCGTCGCGCAGCGACTCCAGGGTCTTGGCGTGACCGTCCCACGGCACGGCGACGATCACGATGTCGCTGCGGCGGGCGCACTCCGCGTTGTCCGCGCCCTCGACGCCGTGGCCCAGCTCCTGGGCGGCGGTCCGGGCCCGGTCGGCGGCCCGGGATCCGATGATCACCTTCTGTCCGGCGCGGGCGAACCGGTAGGCCAGTCCGCGGCCCTGCGGTCCGGTCCCGCCGAGCACGCCGACGGTCAGGCCGGAGACGTCGGGGAGGTCCCAGGGGTCCTTGGCGGGGGGCTTGGCCGCGCCACCGTTGTCATTCGTAGTCATGGCTCCGACATTAGCCGGACCGGCGACCGGGGATCCGCCGTCCATCAGTCGGACCGGCGACCGGGGACCCGCTGTCGTCCCGATGCCCCGTTCGGCTGGTCCGGTGCCGTTCTCCGGTGCGGGGCGCGGGTGCCGGGGCATGATGCCGGGCCATGGATGCCGTACGTGTCGCCCTGCTGCGCGAAGTGCTCGCCGGGACCGAGTGGCCCGCCGCGACCCGGAGGTTCGCCGGGACGCTGAGGTCGTCCGTCGTCCCGCACGGCGGCGGTCTGCTGCTGGTGGGGACGGCGGAGTACGAGCCGTGGCATCTGGCGGCCCATCTGGTCGACGAGTCCGCCTGGTCCGGGCTGCCGGAGCTGGTGCCCACCCTGGTGCGCCACCGGGTGGAGCCGGGCAGCCCGGCGCACCTGGCGGTGGGCCTGGGCCGGATCGAGGCGGCCGGGCGGGGCGAGACGCTGCTCCTGGTGGCCCCGCGGCGGCCCGGGGAGGGGCTGCTGGAGCGGGTGCACGACGCGCGGCGCGCCGGGGCCACGGTGCTCTCGCTGGACGGCGGCGACCCGGAGGTCCGGGGGCTGGCCCACGAGACGCTCGCGGTGACCGGTGCCGACGACATCGACCTGGACACCGTGCAGCATCTGGTGAGCGCGGCCGCCGGGGAGAACGGCGCGCCCGCGCCGCGCGGCCGTCGCGGCTTCCGGGACCGGCTGTCCCGTCTCGTCGACCAGCTGACGGCGCCTCCCCCGCCCCGCTGGTGAGCCACGGTCCCGGGCGGCCCGCCCGCAACGGCCACCGCCACCACCACGACCGCCGCCACCACCGCGAAAAGCTGTTGCACCGTGCGGCCGCCGCGCCGGAGCATGGCCCCTCGTGACCTCTGCACCGCCCCCGCCCGCCGCGTCCCCGGTCGCCCGGCTCCTCGCCCTGCTGCCCGACCTCACGCCGCTGCGCTCCCACGCCGACTTCCGGCTGCTGTGGATCCAGGGCCTGGTGACGTACTTCGGCAGCTTCATGGCGCTGATCGCGCTGCCGCTCCAGATCAAGGAGCTGACGGGTTCCCCGCTGGCCGTCGGCGCGATGGGGGCGGTGGAGCTGGTGCCCCTGATCGTCTTCGGCCTGTACGGCGGGGCGCTCGCGGACGCCGTGGACCGCCGCAAGGTGATCCTGGCGACGGAGGCGGGGCTGGGGGTGCTCGCCCTGGTGCTCCTGGTCAACGCGGCGCTGCCGAGTCCGGTGCTCTGGCCGCTGTACGTGGTCGCGGCCGGGGTCTCCGCGCTCTCCGGGCTCCAGCGGCCGGCGCTGGACTCCCTGATGGCCCGGATCGTGCCGCACGAGCAGCTGACCGCGGCCGCCGCGCTGAACTCGCTGCGCTGGCAGTTCGGCGCGATCACC
Source organism: Streptomyces sp. NPDC006435 (assembly GCF_040612315.1). Classification (NCBI taxonomy): domain Bacteria; kingdom Bacillati; phylum Actinomycetota; class Actinomycetes; order Kitasatosporales; family Streptomycetaceae; genus Streptomyces; species Streptomyces sp. NPDC006435. The sequence continues at coordinate 158,341 of NZ_JBEXPY010000012.1, read as the reverse complement.
GGCCCGGCGGTGGCGGGGCTGGTGGTCGCCTACGCCGGGCACGCCACGGCGTACACGGTCACGGTGGTCACCTTCGCCGTCTCCGTGCTGCTGTGCCTGCGCCTGGCGCCCGCGCCGCCGGTCCGGGACAACGCGAAGCCGTCGCTGCGCGGGATCATGGAGGGCGCGAAGTACGCCTGGAGCCGGCCGGTGCTGCTGGGGACGTACGCGGTGGACATGGCCGCGATGTTCTTCGCCTTCCCGAACGCGATCTTCCCGTTCCTGGCGGACGACCTGGACGCCGACTGGTCGCTGGGCCTGATGTACGCCGCGGACTCGGTCGGGTCGCTGGTGCTGGGGCTGACCAGCGGCTGGACGTCGCGGGTGCGGCGGCACGGGCTGTTCGTGGTGTTCGGGGCCGCGGTCTGGGGGCTGGCGATCGCGGGGGCCGGATGGTTCGGCAACGTGTGGCTGGTGCTGGTCTGCCTGGCGGTGGCGGGCGCGGGCGACATGCTCAGCGGGCTCGGCCGCTCCACGATCTGGAACCAGACCATTCCGGAGGAGCTGCGGGGACGGCTGGCGGGCATCGAGGTGCTCTCGTACAGCGTCGGACCGCAGCTGGGTCAGGTGCGGGCCGGTGCGATGGCGGGCTGGACGGGGACCAGGGCGGCGATCTGGAGCGGGGGCGTGGCCTGTGTGGCCTCGGTCGCGCTGCTCGCCGCGACCCTCCCCAAGCTGCTCACGTACGACTCCGAGACCGACGAGGACGCGGTGCGCAGGCGGGCGCAGCGCGAGGCGGAGCAGACGGAGCAGACGGAACGGGCCGCGGGCGGCGCGGAGGCCGGTGCCTCCGGCGCCTGAGCGGCGGGAGCCCGGGGCCGGCCCCGAAGGACCCGGCCCCGGCCTTCCCGAGCGGCTCCGGACCGGCCGGGCCGGGGCCCCTCACGCCTCCGGGTCCGCGGGGGTGTCCCGGTCGTGCCACTTGGGGTCGTTCTCCCACTCCATATTCCGTTCCCGCGCGGTGTCCATCGCGTGCTGCGCCTCCTGGCGGGTGGCGTACGGCCCGAAACGGTCCTTGGCCGGGCACTCGGGGCCCTCCTCGACCTTCTGGTGCTGCAGGCAGTAGAACCATTCACCCGGCTTGCCCACGGTGCGCTTCTTGAACAGGGCCATCACGGCTCCTTCCCTCGGGGCCATGCTGCCCCAAGCGCGCTGGTTAGACTCGCTGACATGTCTGGCCAGTCGCTGCTCGTACCCGGGGAGATCACTCCCATCCGCTCCGTTCCCGGAAACATCCGGCGCCCCGAGTACGTGGGCAAGCCGGCCCCGACGCCGTACACCGGCCCGGAGGTCCAGGACGCCGACACCGTCGAGCGCATGCGCATCGCGGGCCGGATCGCCGCGCAGGCGATGGAGGAGGCCGCGAAGCACATCGCACCGGGCGTCACGACGGACGAACTCGACCGGGTCGCCCACGAGTTCATGTGCGACCACGGGGCCTACCCGTCGACGCTCGGCTACCGGGGCTTCCCCAAGTCGCTCTGCTCCTCGCTGAACGAGGTGATCTGCCACGGCATCCCGGACTCCACGGTGCTGCGCGACGGCGACATCGTGAACCTCGACGTGACGGCGTACATCAACGGCGTGCACGGCGACAACAACGCCACGTACCTCTGCGGCGACGTGGACGAGGAGTCCCGGCTGCTCGTGGAACGCACCCGGGAGGCGCTGAACCGGGCCATCAAGGCGGTCCGGCCGGGGCGGCAGGTCAATGTGATCGGGCGGGTCATCGAGTCGTACGCCAAGCGCTTCGGCTACGGGGTGGTGCGGGACTTCACCGGGCACGGGATCAATTCCTCGTTCCACTCCGGCCTGATCATCCCGCACTACGACAGCCCGCACGCGACCACGGTGATGAAGCCGGGGATGACGTTCACCATCGAGCCGATGCTGACGCTGGGCACCCACGACTACGACATGTGGGACGACGGCTGGACCGTCGTGACGAAGGACCGCAAGCGCACCGCCCAGTTCGAGCACACGCTGGTGGTGACGGACACGGGCGCCGAGATCCTGACGCTCCCGTGACCGTGCGGTAGAAGTCCCGCAGAAGCGGCCGTCCTCCCCGGGGGCGGCCGCTTCCGCATGTCCGCCCCCGGGACCGCCCCCTCCCCCGGGCGCGGAATCAGGCGTATCGTTTTTACCGACAGACTGTCGGAAACTTTCCCGACAGGGCGTCGGGAAGCTGTTGACTTAGGTAAGCCTAAGTAGCAGGATCGGGGATGTCGACAGCGGCCTCCGCAAGGGGCCGCCGCCGGTGTTCCCGTCCCTTCCTGGACTTCCCGTCCCCCTCGGCCCCGGAGGCCCGCCTTGGACGCAACCGCCGCCACACCCTTCTCGACGCTCATCCGCACCGCCTCGCACGAGCAGCACACCGAGGCGGAGACCTCGTCCTTCATGGGTGACCTGCTGGGCGGGCGGCTCGGAGTGGACGCCTACACGCGCTACACCGAGCAGCTGTGGTTCGTGTACCGGGCGCTGGAGGAGGGCGCGCGGGAGCTGAGCACCGACCCGGTGGCCGGGCCCTTCATACGGCCCGAGCTGATGCGCACCGCAGAGCTGGAGCGGGACCTGGCCCATCTGCGGGGCGCCGACTGGCGCGCGGGCCTGGAGCCGCTGCCCGCCACCGCCGCATACGCCGCCCGGGTCGCCGAGTGCGCCCGTTCCTGGCCCGCGGGATACGTCGCGCACCACTACACCCGCTACCTCGGCGACCTCTCGGGCGGCCAGATCATCCGCGACCGGGCGGAGCGCGCCTGGGGCTTCGCGCGCAAGGGCGACGGCGTGCGGTTCTACGTCTTCGAGCAGATCCCCAACCCCGCCTCGTTCAAGCGGGACTACCGCGAGCTGCTGGACCGGCTGGACGCCGACGACCTGGAGAAGCAGCGCGTCGTCGACGAGTGCAAGCGCGCGTTCGCGCTGAACACCGCGGTGTTCCAGGAGCTGGGAGAGGTGTTCCCGCTCAGCGCGTGACGTCCGGACGGCGCGGCGGGCGGGGCGACCGGAGTGCAACGGCCGCCCCCGTCCGCCGCGCCGTCATGCGTGCAGCACGTGCTCGGCCGCGCCGGCCAGCGCGACGCGGCCCCCGATCTCCACCGTGCCGTCGGGGGCGGGCGCGGTGAGGAGCTGGGAGCCGCGCCCCTGGATGATGTTGAGGGCGCGCCCCAGTCGGGCGCTGAGCAGCAGGGCCGCCGCCCCCGTCGCCTCGTCCTCCACAATGCCGTCGTCGCGCCTCGGGAACGCCCGCGCCCTGACCCGGCCCGCCGCCTCGTCCTCCCAGGCCCACACGTACAGCCAGCCCTCGCCCGGCGGGGGCCCGGTCAGCGCCTCGACCTCGGCGACGGACGCGTACTGCTCCAGCAGGCGCGGCGGTGCCCACTCGGGGCGGGCGGTGATCCAGGTGAACTCCCCGTCCTGGCGGGCGAACACGTCCCCGACCGGCAGTTCCAGGATCTCCAGGTCGAGCAGCCAGGCGGCGCCGACGAGCGGATGCCCGGCGAAGGGGAGGCGGAGCCCGGGGGTGTAGATGTCCACGTGCCCGCGCTCGGGGTCGTCTACGAACACGGTCTCGCTGAACCCGAGCCGGCGGGCCAGCTCCTGCCGGGACGCCTCGTCGGGGTACGCGCGGGCGTCGCGCACGACCCCGAGGGCGTTGCCGTGCCTGCCGTCGGGGCCGCAGAACACCCGCAGTACGTCGATGCCTGCGGGCATGTCGAAGTCGCTGTCGTTCACGTGCGCATTCAAGCATCCGCCCGGGCACCGGCCGTACGAACGGTCCGGCACCCGGGCGGGGTCGCCCTCCCGGGGCGGGCGGGTCAGGCGGTGCGGCGACGGCGGGCGGCGACCACGACCCCGGCACCGGCCGCCACGACGACGCCCGAGGCGGCGATCAGCGCACCGGCCGGGAGGTCGGAGCCGGTGGCGGCGAGGGCGCCCGGGCCCTCGACCGTACCGCCGACCGAGCCACCGGCCGATCCGCCGCCCACGCTGCCGCCACCGGTGGCGGCCGTGCCTCCGCCCGCGGTGCCGGAGGCGCCGGATCCACCCTTGGTGCCGGGGAGTTCGGCGTTCTTGTCGAGGGCGACCGCGATGGTCAACGCGTCGAGCCGCGCGCCCTTCTTGTACATCCCGGCGAACGCCCCGGCGCCGTCGGCGGTGAGGGTCGCCGGGACGCCGGAGAGCTTCAGCACGCCCTTCTTCGCGGCGAGTTCGCCCTTGGGGAGCTTCAGGTCGGCGACGGCGAGGCCGGTGCGCACCGAGACATCCTTGGTCTTGCGGTCCTTGGAGCTGACGTCCGCGACGAGCGTGCCCTTCGCCCCGTCCACCCGGACCTCCAGGTTGGTCAGGGAGAGATCGAGGGTGTATTCGCCGTCCTCCTCGTGGCCCAGGAAGCGGACCTTGCCGTCGAACTTCGCGGCGAGGGTCTGCTTCTCGGCGTCGAAGCGGCCGGTGGCGCCGGGGAAGCGGTAGCCGCCGGCGGAGGCGGTGGCACCGGCCGCCGTCTCGATCCGGCCCTGGGCGATCGGGCCCGTGACGTACGCGCGGAACGACTCCCTGACGCCCCAGTCCAGGGTGCCGTCGAGGATCTCGCCCTGCTCGGCGGCCGGTTCGGTGGAGGAGGAGCCGGACGGGTCGGGGGACGGGGCGGTGGACGAGGTGGGCCCACCGCTCGGCTCCGTGGACGGGCCGGTGGACGGCTCGGTGCTCGGGCCGGTGGACGGCCCGGTGGACGGTTCCGTGCTCGGGTCGGGGGACGGGGGCACGACCGCCTTCACCGAGAGGGTGGCCGGGTCGAGCACCTCGCCCTCCTTGTACTGGCCCTGGAACGCCTCGGCGCCGGCCTTCGTCAGCGTCGCCGGGATGTCCTCGAAGACCATCGCGCCGTCCGCGCCCCGGCCCGGCTTCACCCCGGAGAGGTCCAGGGCCGCGAACCTCACGTCGTCGCTGGTGCCCTTCGGGGTGGTGACGTCCACGGTGATCGCGCCGCCGGTGCCGGCCGTGGCGAGCTTCACGTCGGAGAGCGTGATGTCGAGCTCGCCGCCGTGGGCGTAGAAGTGGACGCCGCCCTTGAACGCGGTGTCGGTGGCGTACGTGGCCTTGTCGTACGTGCCCCTGCCGTCGACGAAGGTGAACACGCCGTTGCCGGATGCCTGGGTGGCGCCGTCCTGGACGGTGATCCTCCCGCCGGAGAACGGCGCGGCGAGGTACTTGCGGAAGGACTCCTTGAGGCCCCATTCCAGCGTGCCGTCCTTCAGTTCCAGCTTCGGTGCCGCGGCGGCACCGTCGGTGGTCGTCGCGGTCGTGGCCGCGGTCGCGGGAAGGACGAGCGCGCTCACGCCGAGGGCGGCCACCGTGGCGACGGCGGCGGCGAGGGCTACGGGGCGGCGGGTGGCTGCCATGGTCGTGGGACTCCTCTGGGGGGGGCGAAACGGAGGTGGGGAAAGGGGAACGGGGAACGGGAGGGGGCGGGGCGGGTCCTAGTCGGCGTTCCGCCGGGCGCCGCGGCGGCGGACGAGGTACAGGGAGCCCGCGGCGGCGGCGAGTACGGCCGCGCCTCCGACGACCGGGTACAGGACGGTGCCGGGACCCGAGTCGTCGGCCGGGGCCGCGGCGGCGGCCTTCCCCACCGGCGGCGCGGACGGCTCGGCGGACGGGTCGGGGGCGCTGCCCAGGTCGGGCAGGGCGGGCAGCTCGGCCCCGGCGTCGACGGCCACGGCCAACGAGACCGGGTCCATCGCGGTGCCCTTCCGGTAGAGCCCGCCGAACGCCCCGGCGCCCTCGGCGGTGAGGGTCGCGGGGGCCTCGGTGAGGACCGCGAGGCCGTTCTTCGGCGCGAAGTCCTTCGCGGTGAAGGTGACCAGCGGGACGGCCTTCCGCCGGTCGCCGTCGCCGCGCACGTCGGCCAGCAGCGTGCCCCGCCCCTTCTCGACCCGGACCGCGACGGCGGACAGTTCCAGATCGAGCCCGTCGGCGGCGGTGAAGCGGACGCTGCCGGCGAAGTCGGCGTCCAGGGACCGCTCGTGGGGGTCGTACGTGCCCTTGCCGCGCGGGAAGCGGAAGAGTGCCCCGCCGTCCCGGGCACCGTCGGCCAGGGTCCATCTCCCCCTGCCGACGGAGCCGGTGACGTACTCGCGGAAGGTGCGGCGGACACCCCAGTCGACGGCGGCGTCCTCGAAGCGCCCCGCGGCCCGGCCGGTGCCGTTCCTCTTCGGGTCCGGCGCCTTCTCCTTCTCCTCCGGGGACTTGGAGGCGGCCGGCTTCCCCGCCGGGGCGGTGGTGTCCACGGAGAGGCTGACCGGGTCGAGCGGGGTGCCCGCCGTGTAGTAGCCGGCGAACGCCCTGGCGCCCTGCGCGGTCAGTGTCGCGGGGACGTCGCGGAGGGCGACGGGGGTGGAACCGCCCTTCATGTCGATCCCGGACAGGCCGAGCGTGGCGAGCGGCACCTGGGCGGTCGAGGTCACCCGGCCGCTCCTCCGGTCCTTGCCGACCATGTCGGCGTACACGGTGCCGCTGCCGCCCGTGATGCGGACGGTGGGACGGCTGATGGTGAGGTCCAGTTCATGGCTGCCGTCGGCCTTCCGGTGGCCGACGAAGTGGACCCCGCCGGAGAAGGACGAGCCGAAGGCCCCGGTCGCCGGGTCGTAGGAACCGGTGGCGGAGTGGAAGCGGAACCGGCTGCCGCCGGCCGTGGCGGCGCCGCCGGTCAGGCTCCAGCTCCCGTTCGCCACGGGGCCGGTGACATAGCTCTGGAAGGAGGACTTGATGCCCCAGTCCAGTCTGCCGCCCTGAACCGGGCGGGCCGCCGCCTGCGCCTCGACGGCCGGGAGCAGGGCCGCCGACACCGTCGCGAGGAGCGCGACGGCGAGTGCGCGGGCAGGTCCGGACGACAGCATGGAATCCCTCCGAGGTCTGGAAAGTGAGGTAAGGCTAACCTAAGCTACATGCGTCTTGTGGTGGTACCCCTTTCACCACATCCCTCGCAGACCATGACCAACACCCCACCGCGGAACGACAGGACGGTGCCCCAGTGCGCTTCTCGCAGGACTTCGCCCCACCGGGCCAGGGCGGCGACCGGCGGCCGGGGCGCCGGCCGGGCCGGGCCCGGGGCCCGCTGGGGGCACTGGCCGCCGCACTCGCCCTGGCCCTCGTCCTGGCCGGCTGCGGCGACGACACCGGTACGGACGCCCGTACCGGAACCGGCGCCGCCCGTCCGGAGCGGGCCGCCGACCGGGTCGAGCCACTGGCCACCACGCCCGGACCACGGCTGCCCGTCACCGTGAAGTCCGCCGACGGCACCCGGGTCACCATCGGCTCCGCGGACCGGATCGTCCCGCTGACCGGCGGCCTGAGCGAGATCGTCTTCACGCTCGGCCTCGGCGATCGGGTGGTGGCCCGCGACATCACCGCCACCTTCGAACAGGCCGCGGAGCTCCCGGTGGTGACCCGCGCGCACGACGTCTCGGCGGAGAGCGTGCTGTCGCTGAGGCCGACCGTCGTCCTGGCCGAGACCACGACCGGACCGGCGGAGGCCGTCGAGCAGATCCGGGACGCCGGCATCCCGCTGGTCGTCGTCGCCCCGGCGAAGGAACTCTCCGACGTCGACCGCCGGATCGACGCCGTGGCGGCCGCCCTGGGCGTGCCGGATGCCGGTACCGGGCTGAAGAACCGCACCCGGTCCCGGATCGAGGCGGTCGAGAAGTCCGTGCCCGCCCCCGCGAAGGGGCGGGGAAAGCCCCGGGTCGCCTTCCTCTACCTGCGCGGCTCGGCCTCCGTCCATCTGCTGGGCGGCCGGGATTCCGGGGCGGGTTCGCTCATCGAAGCGGCGGGGGCCGTCGACGCGGGCAAGGCGTCCGGGCTGGAGAAGGACTTCACCGCCATCACCAGCGAGGCACTCGCGAAGGCCGCGCCCGACGCCATCCTGGTGATGCGCAAGGGGCTCGAATCGGTGGGCGGCGTCGACGGGCTGGTGAAGATCCCGGGCGTCGCCGAGACCCCGGCCGGGATGGACCGGCGGATCGTCTCCATCGACGACGGGGTACTGCTGAACTACGGGCCGCGCACCGACCGGGTGCTGAGCGACCTGATCGCGCAGCTCCACCCGGAGGACGGGGCCGACGGATGACCACCGCCTCCCCGGAGCACATCCGTTCCGACGCCGCCCCGCCCCCCGAACACCCCCGGACCGACGCCGCCGCGCCGTCAGAACAGCCGTCGGAACGGCTGTCGGCACCGGGGGCCCGGCGCCCCCGCGCCCTCGTCCTGACCGCCGCCCTGCTCGCCGCGCTCGCGGTGGCCTGCCTGCTCTCCGCCGGTCTCGGCGCGTACCACATCCCGCTCGGCGACGTCCTCGCCTCCGTCCAGCACCGGATCGGTCTCGGCGGCGCCGCGCTGGACCGGGTCGGCGAGAGCGTGCTGTGGAACGTACGGCTGCCCAGGGTCGCCCTCGCCCTGCTGGTCGGGGCCTCGCTGGGCTGCGCGGGCGCCCTGATGCAGGGCGTGTTCGGCAATCCGCTCGCCGAGCCCGGGGTGATCGGGATCTCCTCCGGGGCCGCCGTCGGCGCGGTCGGCTCGATCGCGCTCGGGCTGACCTTCCTCGGCAACTGGACCATCACCGTCTGCGCGTTCGTCGCCGGGCTCGCGACCGTGCTGCTGGTGTACGCGCTGTCCCGGTCGGGCGGGCGGACGGAGGTGGTGACGCTGATCCTCACCGGCATCGCGGTCAACGCCTTCGCGGGCGCGCTGATCGGGCTGTTCGTCTTCTTCGCCGACAACGCGCAGATCTCCCAGATCACCTTCTGGCAGCTGGGTTCGCTGGCCCAGGCGACCTGGCCGAAGGTGCTCGCCGTACTGCCCTGCGCGGCGCTCGGGCTGCTCGTCGCGCCGTTCCACGCCCGGAAGCTGGACCTCCTCGCGCTCGGCGAGCGGCCCGCCCGGCACCTGGGGGTCGACGTCGAGCGGCTGCGGATCGCGCTGGTGCTCGTCGTGGCGCTGCTGACCGCCGCGGCGGTGGCGGTCGCCGGGATCATCTCGTTCGTGGGGCTGCTGGTGCCGCATCTGCTGCGGATGGCGAACGGTCCCGGGCACCGCTTCCTCGTGCCCGGCAGCGCGCTCGGCGGGGCCCTGGTGCTGGTGGTGGGCGATCTCGCGGCCCGTACCGTCGCGGCCCCCGCCGAACTCCCGCTCGGTGTGCTCACCGCGTTCTTCGGCAGCCCGTTCTTCTTCTGGCTGCTGCGCAGGACCCGTCGCAAGCAAGGTGGTTGGGCATGAGGGCCCCGAGAAATCCGTTCCGGGCACGCGCTCGGCGGCTGCCGCCCGCCCCCGTCTCCCCCGGCTCCCCCGTCGCCGAGGCACGCGGGCTGCGGGTGCGGCTGGGGCAGCGGCAGGTGCTCGACTCCATCGACCTGACCGTGCACGCGGGCGAGGTGCTGGCGCTCGTCGGGCCCAACGGGGCCGGGAAGTCGACCCTGTTGGCCGCACTGGCCGCCGACCTTCCCGCCGGGAGCGGCGAGGTCCGGATCGACGGACGCCCGGTCGCCGACTGGCCGGCCGCCGATCTGGCGCTGCGCCGGGCCGTGCTGCCGCAGTCCGCCGCGCTGTCGTTCCCGTTCCCGGTCGAGGACGTCGTCCGGATGGGGCGGGCACCGTGGGCGGGCACCGCGCGGGCGGACGAGGACGACGCGGCCGTCGCCGGGGCGATGGCCGCGACCGAGGTCACCGGCTTCGCCCCGCGCCCCTTCTCCGCGCTGTCCGGCGGCGAGCGGGCCCGGGTCGCCCTGGCCCGGGTGCTGGCGCAGCGCGCCCCGCTGCTGCTGCTCGACGAGCCGACCGCCGCGCTCGACCTGCGCCACCAGGAACTGGTGCTGCGGATCTGCCGGGAGCGGGCCGCGGCGGGGGACGCGGTCGTGGTGGTGCTGCACGACCTGGGGCTGGCCGCGGCGTACGCGGACCGGGCGGCCGTGCTGCACGGCGGGCGGATCGCGGTGGCGGGCCCGCCCGGCGAGGTGTTCACGGACGGGCTGCTGGGCGAGGTCTACCGGCAGCCGGTCGAGGTGTTCCCGCACCCGCGGACCGGGGTTCCCCTCGTCGTACCGACCCGCCCCCGCGCGGCCGTTCCCCACCCCTCCCCGCCCCGTCCGGACCGCCTCGACCGACCGGACCGACCGGACGGGATCCAAGGCGACTTGACCACCGCTTGACCATTCCGTGGGCCCTTCATGGGGCACTCGTGATCGCCCCGTTCCCGGGCCCCGGGGATGAGAGCTGAATCACTGCACGGGTGGGTATCGGTCAAGTAAGCCTCGGTTAAGTTAGGTCCGCCTCACCAGCCTTTGTCCGACCTTCCCCTCTTCTCCCCTCAGCCTTCGTGGAGTCCGCATGCGAGCCGTTCGTCTCTCCGTCGTCACCGCCGCCGCGACCGCGGCCGCCCTGACCGCCGTCACGGGTTGCGCGGAGAAGAGCGACGGCAAGGGCGACGGCGCCGTGCAGGTCGTCGCGAAGGACGACGCCTGCGAGGTGTCGAAGAAGGAGCTGCCGGCCGGTCACATCGAACTGGCCGTGGAGAACAAGGGCTCCAAGGTCACCGAGGTCTACATCCTCTTCCCGGACGACCGCATCGTCGCCGAGCGCGAGAACATCGGCCCCGGCACCAAGGCGAACATCACCGCCGAGATCAAGGCCGGTTCGTACGAGATCGCCTGCAAGCCCGGCATGAAGGGCCACGGCATCCGGCAGAAGCTGAAGGTCACCGGCGGCACCGCGGTCAAGCGCAGCCCCGAGATGGACAAGGCGGTCGCGGAGTACCGCACCTACGTCCAGGCCCAGGCCGACGAGACGCTGCCGAAGGCCAAGAAGTTCACGGACGCCGTCGCCGCCGGTGACATCGAGGCCGCCAAGAAGCTCTACGCCGACTCCCGGCTCGGCTGGGAGCGCACCGAGCCGGTCGCCGAGTCCTTCGGCGACATCGACCCGAAGGTCGACATCCGCGAGGACGGCCTGGAGGACGGCCAGAAGTGGACCGGCTGGCACCGCCTGGAGAAGGCGCTGTGGCAGGACAAGAAGCTGGGCGCCGAGGAGAAGGCCCTCGCCCCGCTCCTGTACAAGGACCTGCTCGACTGGCAGAAGCGGGTCGGCACCGCGGAGATCACCCCGACCTCGATGGCCAACGGCGCCAAGGAGCTCCTCGACGAGGTCGCCACCGGCAAGGTCACCGGTGAGGAGGAGCGCTACAGCCACACCGACCTGGTCGACTTCAAGGGCAACGTCGAGGGCGCCCAGAAGTCCTACGAGCTGCTGAAGCCGATCGCCTCGAAGAACGACGCCGCCCTGACCGCCGACCTGGACAAGCGGTTCGCCGAGCTGAACACGCTGCTGGACAAGTACCGCGCGGACAAGGGCTCCTACGACTTCACCTCGTACGACAAGGTCGGCAAGGCGGACCGCAAGGAGCTGTCGGACGCGGTCAACGCACTGGCCGAGCCGCTGTCCCGGCTCGCCGCCGCGGTCACGAAGTAACGAGCGGGAGGGCTCTGGTCATGTCCGAGCAGACACCGGCCGACGAAACCCCGGAACGGGCCTCCGGGCCCGCCCCGTCCCGGCGGGCGCTGCTGGGCTGGGGCGGTGCCGGGCTCGCGCTCGGCGCGGTCGCGGCCGGCGGCACGGTCGCCGCGGTGCGGTCCGGCGACACGGCGGTACCGGCCGCGGACAGCGGCGCGGCGGTGCCGTTCCACGGCGCGCACCAGGCCGGCATCGCCACCGCCGTGCAGGACCGGCTGCACTTCGCCGCGTTCGACGTGACGACGAAGGACCGCGCCGAACTGGTCGCGCTGCTCAAGGAGTGGACGCGGGCGGCGGAGCGGATGACGGCCGGTCACGCGGTCGGCGACGGGGCGTACGGCGGCCTCGCCGAGGCCCCGCCGGACGACACGGGCGAGGCGCTGGGGCTCAAGCCGTCCCGGCTCACCCTCACCATCGGCTTCGGCCCCTCGCTCTTCGCCAAGGGCCGGTTCGGCCTGGAGGACAAGCGGCCCGACGCGCTGGTGGACCTGCCGAAGTTCCCCGGCGACAACCTCGACGCGACCCGCAGCGGCGGCGACCTCTGCGTCCAGGCGTGCGCGGACGACCCGCAGGTCGCGGTGCACGCCATCCGCAACCTCGCCAGGATCGGCATGGGCCGCGTCGCGATCCGCTGGTCCCAGCTGGGCTTCGGCAAGACGTCCTCGACGACTCCGGACGCCCAGACCCCGCGCAACATGTTCGGCTTCAAGGACGGCACCCGGAACGTCTCCGGCACCGACACCGCCGCCCTGGACGAGCACGTGTGGGTCGGCGGGAAGGACCGGGCGGACTGGATGACCGGGGGTTCGTACCTGGTGGCCCGGCGCATCCGGATGCACATCGAGACCTGGGACCGTACCTCGCTCCAGGAGCAGGAGGACGTCTTCGGCCGCGACAAGGGCGAGGGAGCCGCGGTCGGCAAGCCCAAGGAGCACGACGAGCCGTTCCTGAAGGCGATGCTGCCGACCGCGCACGTGCGCCTCGCCCACCCGGACAGCAACGACGGCGCGACGATCCTGCGCCGCGGCTACTCCTTCACCGACGGCACCGACGGTCTGGGACGACTCGACGCCGGGCTGTTCTTCATCGCCTACCAGCGCGACACCCGCAAGGCGTTCATCCCGCTCCAGCGGCGCCTCGCGGCGCACGACGCGCTCAACGAGTACATCCAGCACGTGGGTTCGGCGCACTTCGCCGTCCCGCCGGGCGTCCGCGACAAGGACGACTGGTGGGGCCGGGCGCTGTTCTCGTAACGGGTCGAAACGGAAAGGAGAACCAGGACGTGTTCAGCAACTTCCTGATCGGCCTGCGCGAGGGACTGGAAGCCAGCCTCGTCGTCTGCATCCTCATCGCCTACCTGGTGAAGACCGGCAACCGGAACAAGCTGGTGCCGATCTGGACCGGTGTCGGGATCGCCGTCGTCATCAGCCTGGCGTTCGGCGCCGGGCTCGAATTCGGTTCGCAGGAGATGACGTTCAAGGCCCAGGAGGCGCTCGGCGGTTCGCTGTCGATCATCTCCGTCGGCCTGGTCACCTGGATGGTCTTCTGGATGCGGCGCACCGCGCGGCACCTGAAGTCGGAGCTGCACGGCAAGCTCGACGCGGCGCTCGCCATGGGCACCGGCGCGCTGGTCGCCACGGCGCTGCTCGCGGTGGGCCGGGAGGGCCTGGAGACCTCGCTGTTCGTGTGGCGCGCGGTGCACGCGGCGGACGACGGCTGGCACCCGATGATCGGCGCGTTCCTCGGGATCGCGGCCGCCGTCGTGCTGGGCTGGCTGTTCTACCGGGGCGCGCTGCGGATCAACCTGTCGAAGTTCTTCACCTGGACCGGCGGCATGCTGGTGGTCGTGGCCGCGGGTGTGCTCGCGTACGGCGTCCACGACCTGCAGGAAGCCGAGTTCGTCGGCGGCCTGCACGACCGGGCGTTCGACATCAGTTCCACGATCCCGCCGGACAGTTGGTACGGCACGCTGCTGAAGGGCACGTTCAACTTCCAGCCCGACCCGACCGTCCTCCAGGTCACGGTGTGGGCGCTGTATCTGATACCCACGCTCGTGCTGTTCCTCGCCCCGGTAGGGTTCGGACGGTCAGGGGCCCCCTCCGGAGGGGCGACGGATCAGAAGGCGCGGAAAGCAACGGATGAGAAGCCTGAGGCCGATTCGGCTGGCGACGGGGCTCGCGACGGCGACGGTGCTGTCCTTGACGGCGAGCGGGTGCGTGACGGTGCACGGCGAGCTGGAAGTGGTGCCGACGGCAACCAGGTCTGAGGCCGCGCAGGCACTGAAGGACTTCACCACCGCGTACAACGCGGCGGACAAGGCGTACGACCCGGCCCTGGACGCGGACCGGGTCACCGGCCCGCTCGGCGCGATCAACCAGGCCGGGCTGAAGGCGCGGCAGAAGAACAGCCCGGACGGCAATCCGAAGCACATGCCGCTGGAGCTGACCGACGCCGAATACGTCATCCCGAAGAAGGCGGGCTGGCCCCGGTGGTTCCTCGCGGACACCGACTCCAACCGCGACCAGGACAGCGGGAAGCTGGACACCCGCTGGCTGCTCGTCTTCACCAAGGCCGGGCCCGACGCCGGATGGAAGGCCGCCTATCTGGCGGTCGTCGCCCCCTCCCGGATGCCCGGGTTCGTGAAGGACGACGAGGGCCGGGCCACGCCGGTGGCCGCGGACGCCGCCGGGCTGGCGGTGGCCCCGGAGGACCTGGGCAAGCAGTACACGGACTACCTCCAGCAGGGCACCCCGGACGTCTTCGCCCCCGGCTCCACCACCTCGGGCTGGCGGGAGACCCGCCGGAACACCCGGCGGGCGGGCTTCTCGTACCAGTACATCGACCAGCCGCTGAACCGCGACACGTTCGCCCCGCTGGGGCTGCGGACGAAGGACGGCGGGGCGCTGGTCTTCTTCAGCAGCAAGCACTTCGAGCGGCAGACCGCGGCGAAGGGGCTGCGCCCGCCGGTCAACGACGACGTGTCGGCGCTGCTGACCGGTGAGGTGAAGTCCACCCTCACCAAGGAACGGATCTCCAGCCAGCTGGTGTACGTCCCGAAGAAGGGCGCGACGGAGAACGACGGCAAGGTGGTCGTGCTGAACCGGCTGCCCGGCCTGACGGCGGCGAAGGGCTCTTGACGGTGCCGGGGCGGCCGTGACCCGGCGGCCACCACCTGTACGGGACGGCCCGCCCGGTTCCGGACCGTCCCGAACCGCCCGGCCGGTGGCCCAGCGGCTCAGCAACTCAACGGCTCAACGGCTCAACGGCCAGGCCACCGCGTCGTGGTCGAGTTCGCTCTGGTCCGCGGCGTCGGCGTACTGCGCGCACGCGTCGGTGAGCGTCTCCAGCAGCGTCAGCGGGTCGGGCAGCGGATGCTCCGGCCCGCGCACCCATCGCACGTCCAGCTCGCCCGGCAGCCTGGCCGGCGGCAGCAGCACATAGCTGCCGCGGCAGTGCCACCGCATGCCGGGGTGCTCGTCCATGGTCTCGGGGTGGCAGTCCAGCTCGCACGGCCACCACTCGTCCTCGTCCTCGGGCGTGCCCCGGGTGGCGGTGAAGAAGAGCATCCGGTCGTCGCCGGACCGGGCGACGGGGCCGACGTCGATGCCCGCGGCGAGGAGCCGCTCCAGGGCCTGCTCGCCGGCGGCCAGCGGCACGTCGAGGACGTCGTGGACCATGCCGGTCGCGGTGATGAAGTTGGCCTGCGGCTGACTGCGGGCCCAGCGCTCGATCTGTGCCCGGTCGGTGGTGGACTGGGTCTGCCAGGCGAAGGAGACGGGATGGCGGGCGGGCGTGGGACAGCCGATGCGTTCGCACGAACATCGGTACCCGACCGGATGAGCGGCCGGCGCGATCGGCATTCCGGCTTCGGCGACAGCCAGGAGCAGCGCCTCCCGGGCGGTGTCGTCGACCTCGCTCTGGTGCGGTTTGGGTCGGCGGCGAAGCCATTGGGAAAACTTGCTCTCTGAGCCGCGATTACGGCCGAAATCGGCGCCCATCTATCCCCTTACCTGAATGTTGCCCCTGCCCATGGTCCCACCATCCTGCGCCTCGGGTGGCCGGACTCCCGAAGCGGGGTACGGACGACGACACCACGGGCCGGGCACAATGCCCCCTCTTGTCAGGAAATGACGGGTGTGCCTCGGGGCGGCTCTCAGGGGTTCGGCAGCAGCCCGCGCAGGACGTGGTCGACGATCGCGTCCGCGTAGTCGTGGGTGAGCGGGCCGGTGCGCAGCAGCCAGCGGTGGGTGACCGGGCCGACGAGGAGCTCCAGGGCGACCCGCGGGTCGGCGTCGGCGCGCACCTGCCCGACCTCCTGGGCGGCTCGCAGCCGTGCGGCGTACAGCTCGAACGAGGGGGCGAGCAGCTTCTCGACGAATTCGGCGCCGAGCCGCGGGTCGACGATCCCCTCGGCGGCCAGCGCCCTGGTGGGCGCCTCGAAGGCGGGGTCGTTCAGTTCGTCGACGGTGGCCCGCAGGACGGTCCCGAGGTCGGCGGCGAGGTCACCGGTGTCGGGAAGCGCGGGGGCGGGCTCCCCCTCGGCCCGTCCGGCGGTCCGTTCGCCGAGGGCGATGAAGGCGTCCAGGAGCACGGCCGCCTTGGACGGCCACCAGCGGTAGATCGTCTGCTTGCCGACGCCGGCCCGCGCGGCGATGGCCTCGATGGTGGTCCTCGGGTAGCCCACCTCGCCGACCAGGCCGAGCGCCGCGTCGTGGATCGCGCGGCGCGAGCGTTCGCTGCGGCGGCTGGAGTCGGGCGTCCGGTTCTCTGTCATGCCGGCCAATCTAGCAACGCCACGAGTCGATACGTATCGTCTCCCCGCAACTCGTCCGCCGCGGCCCGGCGTCCGGGACCCGGCTGCCCGTCGTGCGGAACCACCCGATCGGATCACTGTGCGCCGGGCCCCGGAGAGCGGACCATGGGCTCACCCACGCACACACCAGTGCGCTGTCCCCGGCAGGCGACCCCTGCCTTTCGTGAGGAGCATGCATGCCTCGTGAAGCCACACCCCGCCGCTACCTGATGTGCGCCCCCACGCACTTCAGGGTGACGTACTCCATCAACCCCTGGATGGACCCCAGCAAGCCCGTGGACCTCCCCCTGGCCCAGACCCAGTGGGAGGACCTGCGCGACCGGTACCGCGCCCTCGGGCACACCGTGGAGCTGCTCACGCCCCGCCCCGACCTGCCCGACATGGTGTTCGCCGCCAACGGCGCCACCGTCGTCGACGGCCGGGTGCTGGGCGCCCGGTTCGCGTACCGGGAGCGGTACGAGGAGGCCGGGGCCCACCGCGAGTGGTTCCGGGCCAACGGCTTCACCGAGGTCCACGAGCCGGACCACGTCAACGAGGGCGAGGGCGACTTCGCGGTCACCTCGTCGTACGTCCTGGCCGGGCGGGGCTTCCGGTCCAGCCCGCTCTCGCACGGCGAGGCGCAGGAGTTCTTCGGGCGCCCGGTGATCGGGCTCGATCTGGTCGACCCGCGCTACTACCACCTGGACACGGCCCTGTCCGTGCTCGACGACGCGGGCGACGAGGTCATGTACTACCCGGAGGCGTTCTCGCCGGGCAGCCGCGCGGTGCTCGCCCGGCTCTTCCCCGACGCGTTGATCGCCCGGGAGGCGGACGCCGCGGCGTTCGGCCTGAACGCGGTGAGCGACGGGCTCCACGTGCTGCTGCCGCAGGGCGCGACGGGGCTCTTCGACCCGCTGCGGGCACGCGGCTTCGAGCCGGTGCCGATGGACCTGGGCGAGCTGCTGAAGGGCGGCGGCAGCGTGAAGTGCTGCACCCAGGAGCTGCGGGCGTGAGCGGGTGGGCCGCCCGTCCGCGGGCGGCCCCCTGAGCCTGCCGGGCGGGCCGCCCGGCAGGCTCTCAGTCCTGCTCGCCGGGCGGCGGCCAGGCGTCGCCCCACGCGACGTCCCGGGCGGCCCGGTACAGCCCGCCGTGCCGCTTGGTGACCGTGGAGCGGCTCAGGGCCTCGTCGCGGGTGCACAGGTCCAGCAGCACCTGCCCCTTGCGGATCTGCGGCTTGCGGACGACCCGTTCCCGGACGGGCCGCGCCTCGAAGCGGGTCGCCACGACATAGCTGAACTTCTCGTCCTCGTACGGCAGCGAGCCGCCCTTGACCTGCCGGTGCAGCGAGGAGCGGCTGACCCGGGCCGAGAAGTGGCACCAGTCCGTGCCCGGTTCGATGGGGCAGGCGGCGCTGTGCGGGCAGGGCGCGGCGATCGTCAGGCCGGCGGCGATCAGCCGGTCGCGGGCCTCGATGACGCGGGCGTAGCCGTCGGGGGTGCCCGGCTCGACGACCACGACCGCCTGTGCCGCCGCGGCGGCAGCGTCCACGAGGGCGGCCCGGGTGTCCGCCGTGAGTTCCTTGAGCACGTAGGAGACGGTGACCAGGTCCGTGGCGGCGAGGCCGGGGCCCTCTCCGATCCGGGCCCGGCGCCACTCGACGGCGCGCAGCGCGGGGGCGCCGGAGAGCTCCGCCAGCTCGCGGCCGAGGGCGAGCGCGGGCTCGGACCAGTCCAGCACCGTCGTCCTGGTCCCCTCCCAGGCCCCCGCCACGGCCCAGCCGGCCGCTCCGGTGCCGCCGCCCACGTCGGTGTGGGTGGCGGGAGCCCAGTCGGGGGCCGCCTCCCGGAGGGCGTCGACGGCGGACCGTACCGCCTCGAAGGTCGCGGGCATCCGGTACGCGGCGTACGCGGCGACGTCGGAGCGGTCGCGGAGCACCGGCGCGTCGGTGGGGGTGGTGCCGCGGTAGTTGGCGATGAGCCGGTCGACGGCCCGGGACGCCTGCCTGGGCGGCAGGCCGTCGAGCAGTCCGGCCAGCGCCGCACGCAGTGTTTCCGCATTGGGGAGGGTGGCGTTCACCGACGAATTGTAGGCAAAGACGACGCACCCGGCGCCGCCGCGCTATCCGCGTAGAACTGCGCGGAATCCGAACTGCCGCGATGCCTGCCCAAGTTGCTACGCTGACCGCCGCGAGGTCGGGATTACCCATCGAGGGGAACCATGAGACAGAAGATCGTGCGCCTGGTTCTGGTCGGCGGAGTACTCGTGCTTGTCATGCTTCTTCTGTTGGCCACGTGCGGAAGTGGCGAGAAGAACGACGACGAGCCGAAGAAGCAGACCAAGAAGAGCCCGGCCGAGGTGACACAGCTCACCGTTCCCTCCGCGTACGCCCCGGAGAACGGATGGGAGCTCATCGGCACCTCCCCCGACTACGCGCTGTCCCGGACGACGGGCCGTCTCGCCTATCTGGTGAGGGAGTCGGACACCAAGTACCAGCTGCGGACCATCGATTCGAAGACCGGGCAGCCCGGCTGGCACGGGGAGAGCTGGCGGCCCCCGTCCCCGAAGCACTTCCCGCGGCTTCTCCAGGTCACCGTCGACGACCACGAGTACTTCGTGACGTGGGCGTACGGAAAGGTCGGCGAGAACGCGCTGACCCCCGCCGACACCATCGTCTCGCTGGACGTCTACGACGTGGAGGACGGCTCCCGGCGGCGCGTCGAGGTGCCATGGAACTCCGTGCCGACGGTCTCCACCACCGGTCCCGGCATCCTCATCAGCGACGGCCGGACCAACAGCACGGTGGTCGACCCGGTGACCGGCCGGGTGTCGGACGTGAAGCCCTCGACGCTCAAGTACCCGAAGGGCTGCAAGACCTGCAAGCAGCTCACCGAGGTGCGCGGGCTGACGCAGAAGGGGGTGCTGGTCAGCGGGTCCAGGGAGTTCTGGGTGCAGGGCGGCTGGTTCAGCCGCAACGTCGCGCCCAAGGGGACGGACAGGGTCAGCGGGATCCCGACCTCGGTGATCCCCGGTCTGATCCTGGCGAAGTGGCAGCTCGACAAGAAGGCCAAGCGCGCCGCCACCCACGACCTGTGGGCGGTGCACGACGCGGAGTCGGGCAAGACGCTGGCCTCGGTGGAGTGCAGCAAGCCGGCGATAAAGCCGGGCCAGTACCCGCAGCTGGTCGCCGCCCCGTCGGGCAGCTACCTGGTGGCCGGGCCGCTCGCCTTCGACCTGGCCACGAAGCGCGGGTTCTGCTTCGAGGGGGCGGACGGCACGAAGCCGCTGACGCTGGCGTCCGTGAACGACGAGGGCGTCGCGTACGGCGCGACGAGCGCGCGCAACGCGGCCGACGTCCTGGCCGGCGGCGGCACCCCCGTCGCGGTCGCGGTCCGCAGCGGTTCGACGGGCGCCCTGCCGTCCAACGTGCGGCTGCCGGGCGCGGAGACCGCGGACGGGGTCGGGCTGTTCCGCTGGACGGACGAGAAGGACCGCCCGCACCTGCTCGGCTACCCGAGGTCGGCCTCGTAGGGCCGCCCACCGGACCACGACGGGCCGGGCGGGCCGGGCACACGCCCGGTCCGCCCGGCCCGTCCCGTTTCCCCGACCGGGTCGGCGGCGGGTTCGGGGCCGAACGCGCCCCGGGTCCCGCCGCCGCGCGTCGCGGGGCCCGCGTCAGGAGGTCGGCGACGTCCGCTGCCAGGGCCGGCACATCCCGAGGAAGCAGGCCAGCGCGCCCACCCCGCACACCAGCTGCACCAGGGCCATCGGAACGGCCGTGTCCTCGCCCGCGATCCCGACGAGCGGGGAGGCCACCGCACCGATCAGGAACGACGAGGTGCCGAGCAGCGCGGAGGCGGACCCGGCGGCGTGCTTCGTGCGCATCAGGGCCTGTGCGTTGGTGTTCGGCGCCGCGAGCCCCATCGCCGACATCAGCACGAACAGCCCGGTCGCGACCGGTACCAGGCCCACGTCCCCGAAGACCCCGGACGTCATCAGCAGCAGCGCGGTGGCGGCCAGCACGATGGCCGAGAGCCCGAAGGCCAGCACCTTGTCCAGGCTGACCCGGCCGACCAGCAGCTTGCCGTTGATCTGGCCCACGGCGACCAGCCCGATGGAGTTGATGCCGAAGAGCAGGCTGAACGTCTGCGGCGAGGCCCCGTAGATCTCCTGCATGACGAACGGCGAGGCGCTCACGTACGCGAAGAGGCCGGCGAAGGCGAGGCTGCCCGCGATCATGTAGCCGGTGAAGACCCGGTCGGCGAGCAGTCCGCGCATGGTGCGCAGCGTGTCGCCGATCCCGCCGGTGTGCCGGTCCTGCGGCGGCAGGGTCTCGTGCAGCCACTTCCAGACGACCAGGGTGAGGACCAGGCCGACGAGGGTGAGGACGGCGAAGACGCCCCGCCAGTCGGTGAACCGCAGCACCTGTCCGCCGATGAGCGGCGCGACGATCGGTGCGACGCCGGAGATCAGCATCAGGGTGGAGAAGAACTTGGCCATCTCCACGCCGTCGTACATGTCGCGCACCACGGCGCGGGCGATGACGATGCCCGCCGCGCCGGCCAGTCCCTGGAGCAGGCGGAAGCCGATGAGGAGTTCGGCGGTGGGGGCGAAGACGCAGATCGCGGTGGCGACGACGTAGACGATCATGCCGAGGAGCAGCGGTCCGCGCCTGCCCCACCGGTCGCTCATCGGTCCGACGACGAGCTGCCCGAGCGCCATGCCGGTGAGGCAGGCGGTGAGGGTGAGCTGGACGGTCGCGGCGGGGGCCTGCAGGGACTCGGTGACCGCGGGCAGGGCCGGGAGGTACATGTCCATGGAGAGCGGCGGCAGTGCGGTGAGGCCGCCGAGGACGAGGGTGACCAGGAGTCCGGTGCGGCGGGCCGCTCCGGTGGCGGCCGGACTGCCCGGGGGCGGCCCGGCGGCGCCTGCGGCGGCCCCGTCGGTCCGGTCGGCCGGGTCCGCCTTGCCGGTCCGGTCGGTCTTCCGGTCCGTGGTCCCGGTGCCGGTGGCGGTTCCCGGCTCCGCCGTCCCGGTCCCGGTGGTCGATATGTGCGTACGTTCCTGCTGGGCCCGGCTTGCGCCGCTCTCCGGCATTGTCATCTCCATGTCGTTGAATCCGCATCTATGCTCTCAGCTCAGCTGGACTGGTCGAGACCTTCCTGGGGAGCAGTCATGACGGGCATGGACAGGGTCGTGCGGTGGGGCGTGCTGGCCACCGGCGGTATCGCCGCGACATTCACCGAGGACCTCCGGTCGTTGCCGGGTTCGGAGGTGGTGGCCGTCGCGTCCCGTACGGAGACCTCCGCGCGGGCGTTCGCCGAGCGGTTCGGGATACCCCGGGCGTACGGCGACTGGGCCGCGCTCGCCGCCGACGACGAGGTCGACGTGGTGTACGTGGCGACGCCGCACTCGGCGCACCGGGAGGCCGCCGCGCTCTGCCTGGAGGCCGGGAAGCACGTGCTGTGCGAGAAGGCGTTCACGCTCAACGCCCGGGAGGCGGAGGAGCTGGTGGGGCTCGCCCGGGACCGGGGGCTCTTCCTGATGGAGGCCATGTGGACGTACTGCAATCCGGTCGTCCGGCGCATGACGGAACTGGTGCGGGACGGCGCCGTCGGCGACATCCGCACCGTGCAGGCCGACTTCGGGATCACGGGTCCTTTCGGGGCCGGGCACCGGCTGCGCGACCCGGCGCTGGGCGGTGGCGCGCTGCTGGACCTCGGGGTCTACCCGGTCTCGTTCGCGCAGCTGCTGCTGGGCGAGCCGGACCGGGTGCAGGCGGACGCGCTGCTCTCCCCCGAGGGCGTCGACCTGCACACCGCGATGCTGCTGGGCTGGTCGGAGGCGGGCGCCTCGGCGCTGCTGAACTGCTCGATCGTGGCGGACACCCCGCGGACCGCGTCGATCACCGGAACGAAGGGGCGGATCGACTTCCCGCCCGGCTTCTTCTACCCGGAGAAGTTCGTGCTGCACCGGCCGGGACACGAACCCGAGGAGTTCACCGCCGGGGGCCCCGGGACCGACGGGGCCGACGGGACCGGTGGGGGGCTGCGCGGCATGCAGTTCGAGCAGGCCGAGGTGGCGCGGGCGCTGCGGGCCGGCGAGACGGAGTCGCCGCTGGTGCCGCTGGACGGTTCCCTCGCCGTGATGCGGACGCTCGACGCGGTGCGTGACCGCATCGGCGTCCGCTACCCGGCCGACGGCTGAGGGCCCGTCGGAGGCCACCCGGCAGGCCTTGGAGGGTCACGCGGGCATGAGGCCCTGGTTGCCCACCTCCGTGACGAAGGAGGCGGCGGTCGACAGCGGCGCGCCGGGGGTGGTGACGGCCGACACCGTGCGGTAGTCGGCACGCGCCTGCTTCTGGTCCAGCGTGATGACGGCGTAGCCGCGTCGGCCGTTGAAGAACTTCATGTGCGGGTTGGCCTGCATCTGGTTGTTCCAGCTGCCGGGCTTGTCCGAGCCGTCCTTGCCGCTGGTGATGGACGTGGCGACGATCTCCGTGCCGACGGTGCGCGAGGACGGGTCGCCGAAGTCCTTCTTCAGGTCGAAGCCGTAGCCGACGTGCACGTCGCCGGTCAGCACCATCAGGTTGTCGATCCCCGCCGCCTCGGCGCCCCGCAGGATCCGCTCCCGGGAGGCGGGGTAGCCGTCCCACGCGTCCATGGACACCTTGAACGCGTCGGTGGGGACGTCGTGCCGCCGGGCGAAGACGACCTGCTGGGGGACGAGGTTCCAGGTGGCCCGCGAGGCGTGCCAGCCGTCGAGCAGCCAGCGCTCCTGGGCGGCGCCGGTCATGGTGCGCGACGGGTCCTCGGACTCCGGGCCGGGCTTCTGCCAGCCGTCGCCGTACGCCTGGTCGCTGCGGTACTGGCGGGTGTCGAGGATGTCGAACTGGGCGAGCCGGCCGAACTGGAGGCGCCGGTAGAGCTTCATGTCGGGGCCGGTCGGCCGCTGCGGGGTGCGCAGCGGCTGGTTCTCCCAGTACGCGCGGTAGGCGGCGGCCCGGCGCAGCAGGAACTCCTCCGGCGGGACGTCGTTCTCGGGGGTGCCGCCCGCGTAGTTGTTCTCGGTCTCGTGGTCGTCCCAGGTGACGACGAAGGGGTGCGCGGCGTGGGCGGCGCGCAGGTCGGGGTCGGACTTGTAGAGGGCGTACCGCAGCCGGTAGTCCTCCAGCGTGACCGTCTCCCGGTTGAAGTGGGCGGGGAGCCTGCGGTCGGTGTGGTTTCGGGCCCCGCCGGTGGCGTTGACGGCGTACTCGTAGAGGTAGTCGCCGAGGTGGAGGACGACGTCCACGTCCTCCTGGGCGAGGTGGCCGTACGCGGTGAAGTAACCGTCGTGGTACGCCTGGCAGGAGACGGCGGCCAGGCTCAGCTCGCTGTTGCGGGCGCCGCGGGCGGGGGCGGTGCGGGTCCGGCCGACGGGGCTGATCCAGCTGCCGGCGCGGAAGCGGTAGTAGAGGACGCGGT
Source organism: Streptomyces sp. NPDC006435 (assembly GCF_040612315.1). Taxonomy (NCBI): domain Bacteria; kingdom Bacillati; phylum Actinomycetota; class Actinomycetes; order Kitasatosporales; family Streptomycetaceae; genus Streptomyces; species Streptomyces sp. NPDC006435. The sequence goes on along the minus strand of NZ_JBEXPY010000012.1, from coordinate 134,494 downwards.
CGGCGTCGAGGCCCTTGACCTCGACGTGGACGCTGTGGTCGAACTCCGGGTGGGCGGTGACCGATCCGCGCCGGACGATGCGGGAGAAGCGCTCGTCGCGGGCGAGTTCCCAGCGCACCCGCACCCGGGCCCGGGGCAGTCCGCTGTCGGCCTCGTACGGGCGCGGCGCGAGTCTCGTCCACAGCAGGACCGAGTCGGGCAGCGGGTCGCCGGAGGCGACGCCGAGGGTGAACGGATCGTCGGTGATCCTCCGGGCGTCCAGCTCGGCGGCGCTCGCGGTGCCCGCGGTCGGCAGGTTGACCGAGAAGGCGAGCGCGGCGGCGGCACCGGAGACCGTGAGGAAACGGCGGCGGCCGACGTTCCTGGCGGCGTCGCGCATCTCCTGCTGGTGCGATGAGTGCGTCATCTGTCCCTCCCCTTACTGGTGGTGTACTCGGTCAGTCCACCGGCCCGGCACATCGAGCGGCTGTCGTGTTCGCGTCGATCGGGCGTCGGGGGGATGAGTAATGCGGCAGGAACGGGTTCACGGGACAAAGCGCGCATTCGCGGCCGATCGCGGGGCCCGCCCCCGACGGCCGGCCGAGGGGTGAACCTCCTGTCCCGCAGGCATTCTTGACCCTCTATGACCTCATCCGTCCCGGGTGCCCCGGGGCGGGAAGGGCGTACGCTGCGGCCCCATGAGCAACAAAGCGTTGAACTCGGATGCGAAGACGGCGGTCGTGACGGGTGCGGGTTCCGGGATCGGCCGCGCGGTGGCGCTCGCCCTGACCGGAGCCGGCTGGTCGGTGGCGCTCGCGGGCCGGCGCCCCGGGCCCCTCGCCGAGACCGCGATGCTGGCCGGGGCGGACGCCCGGGTGATCACCGTCCCCGCCGACGTGTCCCGCCCCGAGGACGTGACGGCGCTCTTCTCCTCGGTACGGGAGTGCTTCGGCCGCCTCGACCTGCTCTTCAACAACGCGGGCACGTTCGGACCGGGCGCCGCGCCGGTCGAGGACCTCGCGGTGGAGGACTGGCGGGCGGTGGTGGACGTGAACGTGACGGGCGCGTTCCTGTGCGCGCAGGCCGCGTACCGGCTGATGAAGGGGCAGCACCCGCAGGGCGGCCGGATCATCAACAACGGCTCGATCTCCGCCCACGCGCCGCGCCCCCACTCGGTCGCCTACACCACGACCAAGCACGCCATGACCGGGCTGACGAAGTCGCTGTCGCTGGACGGCCGTCCGTACCGGATCGCCTGCGGCCAGATCGACATCGGCAACGCGGCCACGGACATGACCGAGCGGATGCGGACCGGCACCCTCCAGGCCAACGGCGAACTGGCGGTCGAGCCGGTGATGGCGGCGGCGGACGTGGCCCGGACGGTGCTCCACATGGCGGAGCTGCCGCTGGAGGCGAACATGCAGTTCGCCACGGTCATGGCGACGACGATGCCGTACGTGGGACGCGGCTGAGGACCCGCGCCGCACGCGGGACGCGCGCCACGCGCCGGGCGAGACCGGCGGCCCCCGCCCGAACCGGGCCCCGGGCGGGGGCGGTTGCCGTCCGCCGGAACCGCACCCCCCGACCGGACCGCCCTCGACGCCCCCTTATGCTCACAGTTCTTCACCGAAGCTCCACGGAAGGACCACAGCATGCGCATACGCGTCGCGGCGCCCCTCGCCCTGGCCGCCGCCACCGCCCTGGCCGGCTCCCTGTTCGCCACGGTCCCGGCGTCGGCCGCCCCGCACCAGGCCGGACTGCACCTCGGGAAGATCCAGTACGACAGCCCCGGCAAGGACAACCGCAGCAACACGTCCCTCAACGCCGAGTGGGTGGACATCCACAACAACGGCAAGTCCAAGCTCCAGCTCAAGGGCTACAAGCTCAAGGACAACACCGGCTACACGTACACCTTCGGCAACTACACCGTCGGCGCCGGCAAGACCGTCAAGGTCCACACGGGCCGGGGCAAGAACGCGTCGGGCCACGTCTACTGGAACCGCGGTTCGTACGTCTGGAACAACACCGGCGACAAGGCCCGGCTGATCAAGCCGAACGGCAAGCTCCAGGACTCCTGCTCCTGGACGAGGTCGAGCAAGGGCACCAAGAACTGCCACTGACCCCGGCCCCCGCCGCAGCCCGCCCCGGCCCGGCCCCCGCATCGGGGCCGGGTGGGGCCATTCAGGTCATTCACCGCCATTCGCGGACGTCCGGCGACCGGTCGGGGAATGGCTCGGGCCGCGACGGAGTTGATCAGCGGCATGAATCAGAATTCGGCCACCGAGGTCCTGCGCTACACCGCGTTCTCCGCCGACCCGCAGGGCGGCAATCCGGCAGGAGTCGTCCTGGACGCGTCCGGTCTCGACGGGGCCGCGATGCTCGCCGTCGCCGCGGAGCTGGGCTACAGCGAGTCCGCGTTCCTGACGGGCCGGTACGAGCCGGACGGCGCGGACTCCGGGACCGACGCGGGCTCCCCGGCCGGCCGGGGGTACACCATCCGCTACTTCAGCCCGAAGGCCGAGGTTCCGTTCTGCGGCCACGCCACCGTGGCGACGGCCCTCGCGCTGGCCGAGCGCGACGGCCCCGGCGAGCTGGTGTTCAGCACGCTCGCGGGCCCGGTGCCGGTCACCGTCGCCCGGGAGGGCGGCGAGCTCCGCGCCACGCTCACCAGCGTCGAACCGCACGTCACGGAGATCGCACCCGACGACCTGGCCGAGGCGCTCGCCGCCCTGGACTGGCCGGCCGCCGACCTCGACCCGGCCCTGCCGCCCCGGATCGCCTACGCGGGCGCCCGTCACCTGGTGCTGGCCGCCGCGACCCGCGAACGCCTCGCCGGCCTCTCCTACGACTTCGCGCGCCTCGAAACCCTCATGCACCGCCTGGACCTGACGACGCTTCAACTGGTGTGGCGGGCGGCGCCGGACGTCTTCCACGTCCGTGACCCGTTCCCGGTCGGCGGCGTGGTCGAGGACCCCGCCACCGGCGCGGCGGCGGCGGCCTTCGGCGCCTATCTGCGCGCGGAGGGCCTCGCCCCGGACAGTGCGGTCGTCACCCTCCACCAGGGCGAGGACATGGGCCGCCCCGGCACCCTCACCGTCGAGCTGCGCGCGGGCGACCCCCGGGTGCGGGTGAGCGGAACGGGAACCCGGATCGACGCCTGACGGCCCGCCGCCCGGCTCCGGCTCCGGGCGGCACCGCTCCCGCCGTCACACGCCCCGGCCGTCGATCATCGACATCAGCAGCCCGTGGGTTTCGGCGTCCGCGGCGGCCACGATCCCGCGGCCGCCCCGCTCGACCGGGACGCCGTCGATGCCGGTGACCACACAGCCCGCGGCCCTGCACAGAGCGATGCCGGCCGCGAAGTGGACGCTCCCGGACAGGTCGCCGCCGTCGGTGACGTACGCAGCGCGCCGGCCGGCCGCGACCCAGGCCAGGGCCAGCGTCGTGGACACCACCCGCGGCCGGAACCGTTCGACGAACTTGGGGTGGGCCAGCAGGTCCGTGCCCCGGAACCCGGGCGCGCCCGGGAACGGCGGGTCCAGGTTGACGTCCACCAGCCGGGTCCCGGCGGCGGGCACCAGGGGCGCGTCGGTCCCGTCCCGCCGCACCCGGGCGGTCTTCCCGTCGGTGAGGAAGACCTCGCCGCCGAAGGGGTCGGCCACGGCCGCCGCCCCGCCGCGCAGCGCCACGTTGACGGCCACCAGCATGGTGCCGACCGCGTAGTTGAGCGTGCCGCACAGGGGGTCGACCAGCCACTGGCGCACGGAGTCGGCCGCGCCCCGCTGCCCGCCCTCCTCGCCGAGCACCGCGTCCTCGGGCCGGGCCGCGCGGATGACGTCGAGGATCGCCCGCTCGGCCGCCACGTCGGCGGCGGTGGCGAAGTCCCCGGCACCCTTGTCGATGCGGTCGAGCCGTCGGCCGTACATGCCGCGCACCACGTCCGCACCGGCCCGTGCCGCAGCCGCGGCGACCTCGTGATCATCGGTTTCCGCAAAGGAGTCGACCATGTCGTGCAGGGTAACGACACCGGCCTCCGGGAGGGTCCGGGCCTCCCCTCAGAGCCGCTTCTCCAACAGGGTGACCCGGTACACGTGGCCGAGGCCGCCGTCCTTCGCACGTTCGCGGACGGTCCCGTAGCCCGCCGCTTCGTAGTACTCCCGGAGCCGGGCGTTGCCGGCCAGGCAGTCGAGCCGGCAGAACGCGTGGCCCGCCTCGGCGATCCGGGCCTCCGCCCGTGCCAGCATCCGCCGCCCGGTGCCGGGGGGCGCTGCGCGACGGTCCGTCATGAGCCGGTGGACGTAACCCGCGTCCGGGGCCCGGGGACCCCAGGCCGCCGGGTCGTCCCACCACAGCTCCCAGGCCCCGGCGAGGGGCCCGTCCTCCCCGAGGGAGGCGAGCCAGACCTCTCCCTCGTCCAACCGCTTCCGGAAGTGCCCGACACCGAGTTCGCCCGGCTTCCACTGGTCGATGCCGTGCGCGATCTGCCACCGTGCCGCGTCGTCCCGCAGCCGCACCAGCTCCGGCAGGTCGGGCTCGCCCGCGCGACGGAAGCTCAGGGGCACGTGCTGCGCCGTCCCGGACCGGGAAGGAAACTGGCCATCGGATATCTCGTTGCTCACAGCCCGGCACTTTATGCCCGCCGACGGGTGGTACGAAGTCCGTTCCGGCCTCCGGGCCCCGGTCCCGGGTCCCGGTCCCCGGAGCCCATGCCCCGTTCCCACCGAAGGAGTTGTCGATGTCCGTCCGCAGAGTCGTCCCCAACATCCGCACCACCGGCGTCCCCACCACCGAGGGAATGCGGCGGAGTGCGGAGTTCTACGGCCGGCTGGGGCTCCAGGAGGTCATGAACCACGGCTGGATCGTGACGCTCGCCTCGCCGTCGGAACCCTCGGTGCAGCTGAGCGTCATGGGCTCCGACGCGACCGCCCCGGTCTCGCCGGACATGAGCGTGGAGGTGGAGGACGTGGACGCGGTCCACGCCGCCATGAAGGAGAGCGGAGCGGAGATCGTGTACCCCCTGAGCGACGAGGAGTGGGGCGTGCGCCGCTTCTTCGTGCGCGACCCGGACGGCCGGGTCGTCAACGTCCTGGGGCACCGCTGACGGCCACCGGCTCGGTGACGGAGTCGTCCTCGTACGGGAGGATCCGCCGCAGCAACCCCTTGGGATGACCTCGTTTGCGCCATTCCCTCGGGTAGCCGATGGAGACCTCCTCGAAGCGGACGCCGTCGTACCGGGTCGTGCGGGGGATGTGCAGATGGCCGTAGACCATCGCCGCCACGTTGAAGCGCCGGTGCCAGTCGGCGGTGAGTTCCGTCCCGCACCACTGGGCGAACTCGGGGTACCACAGCACGGCCATCGGGTCGCGCACGAGGGGCCAGTGCCCGGCGATGACCAGCGGGATCTGCGGGTCGTGCGCCGCGAGCCGCCGTTCCGTCTCCGCGACCCGGGCCCGGCACCAGGCGTCCCGGCTCGGATACGGGTCGGGGTGCAGCAGGAACTCGTCGGTGCACACCACCCCCGTCCGGTGCGCGTACTCCAGGGACTCCTCCTTGGTCGTGGTGCCCGGCGCCCGGAAGGTGTAGTCGTACAGCAGGAACACGGGCGCGACGGCCACCGGCCCGCCCGGCCCCCGCCACAGCGGATACGGGTCCTCCGGCGTGGTCACCCCGAGGCTCCGGCACAGCTCGACCAGGTGCTCGTACCGCTGCAGGCCCCGCAGTTGGACGGGGTCGTTCTTGGGCGTCCACAGCTCGTGGTTCCCCGGGGTCCAGATGACCCGCGCGTACCGGTCCGCGAGCAGCCGCAGCGCCCACTCCACATCGGCGAACCGCTCCGCGACGTCACCGGCGACGATCAGCCAGTCCTCGTCCGATTCCGGCCGCAGGGACTCGACGACGGGGCGGTTGTCCGCCATCCCCACGTGGAGGTCGCTCACCGCCATCAGCGAGCCACGGCTTCCAACGGCGCGATCGGACATGCAGAACCTTCCCGAGGAACAGCTGGAACGACTATGGACGACCAGGACGACTGAGCCGGCTGAGCCGACCGGAACCACCGGAACCGCTGGGGCCACCGGAACCGCTGGAACCACTGAACGGGACCATGCCCCGCGGGTGCCGCGGAACTCGCCCGATCGACTCGATGATCCAGCACCTGGCGGGCATGAATCCTCATACGGTCACTCAGCTTGGCAGGAGAGGTGCATGGGGTTCGACGTGGGGGCGCGGGTTCTGACGTCGCCTCGCCCGGTCCACTCGGCGGAATCGGCGCCTCCGGGCGGGTCGGCCCCGCCGGTCCGGCCGCCCGGAGGGCTCCACCACTCCCCCGGGGCCGGCGAGGGGGCCGATCGGTGGCTCTCGGGACTGGCGGCCGGAACCAGCGGGGGCATGATGGAGAAGTCCGTGGCCGCGGGTGCGGACACGGACGCGGGCGCACGGGCCTTCCGGGAAGGGCTCGGGCATTCCACGACCGGGGCGTGCGGCACGGAGAGCGGCGCCCGGCGCGGAATCGTGGGCGGCGCCGGGAAAGGGAGCTGAGTACGTGGTGGACGGAAAGACCCTCCCAGGCGCGTCCGTGCACAGCGGGCTCCCGTTCGCGGACGGCGCGGCCGGGGCCCTGCTCGACGCCGGAGGACGGATCATCGGCTGGACCCCGGCGGCGGCGGAGCTGCTCGCGCTCCCCGCCGACGCCGTCCGCGGCCGTCCGGTACGGGAGCTGCTCGCGGACCCCGGCGCACGGTCCGGGCTGTGGGTCGACCGGCCCGAGGGCGTCCGGTCCGGGGCCGTCCGGTCCGGCGAGGCGGTGGTGCGTACCGGCCGGGGCGAGAAGCTGAGCATCGTCTTCCAGATCCTCCCCCTCGCGGACGAGGACACCGGCCCCGGCCCCGGCACGGACGCCGTTCCCGGGGCCTCCGTGGAACCGGCGCGGTACTTCGTGCTCGGGGCCCCTGCCGGGATGGTCTCCCGGTGGCGGCAGGACCGGGCGTTCACCCGGGAGCTCTTCCTCCAGGACCGGCTGGGCCTCGCCGTCTTCGACGAGGAGCTGCGGCTGGCCAGGACCAACACCCACCTGTTCCCGTACACCGGTCTCCCGCCGGACCTGCGCGGCCGGCGCCTGGGCGACTTCCTGGAGGCCGACGACGCCGCGGCGGTCGAGCGGCGGCTGCGGGAGGTCCTGCGGACGGGCCGGCCGCTGATCCTGGCGGAGGAGCGGGTACGGACCATCGAGGACCCCCGGGGCGGGGCGGTGATGGCCGTCTCGGCGTTCCGGCTCCAGGCGCCGGACGGGCAGGTCTTCGGCGTCACCGCGCTGTTCACGGACATCACCGAGCAGCGCCGTTCCGACGAACGCCTGGCGATCCTGCACCACGCCACCGCGGCCGTCGGCGGATCGCTGTCCGTCATGGGCACCGGTGTGGAGCTGGCCGCCGTGCTGGTGCCCGGCCTGGCCGACCTCGCCGTGGTGGAGATCGCGGAGGCGGTGTTCACGGGCGAGGAACCGGTCCCGGGCAAGGACGGGCGGCTGGCGCTGCGCCGGACCGCCGTGGCCGGGGAACCCTCGACGGAGGTGCCGGTCGGCACGGTGGTCCCGGCCGACACCGACCCGTCCGCCACCGGCTCCCCCGCCTCGATGACCGCCCCGCTGCGGGCCCGGGGCAGCTTCCTCGGCCGGGTGACCGTCCGGCGCGCGCCCGGCCGCCCCGACTACGAACCGGCCGACCTGGACCTGTTGCGCGAGATCGCCGCACGCGCGGCCCTCGCCCTGGACAACGCCCGCCGCTACGCCCGGGAGCACCGGTCGGCCATCGGGCTGCAGCGCAGTCTGCTGCCGCCCGCACAGGCCGAGACGGTCGCCGTGACCACTACCGGTTTCTATCTGCCGGCCGACCCCGCCACCGGTGTCGGCGGCGACTGGTTCGACGTGATCCCGCTCTCCTCCGCCCGGGTCGCCCTGGTCGCCGGGGACGTCGTCGGCCACGGGCTGGGCGCCACCGCCACCATGGGGCGGCTGCGCACCGCCGTCCGCACCCTCGCCGACCTCGAACTGGAACCGGACGAGCTGATGGTGCACCTGGACGACCTGGTCTCCCAGCTCCGCGACGAACCCCACGACCTCACCCGACCGGACGACGACGGGCTGCCCGACGGCTGGACCGACCCGATCGGCGCCACCTGCCTGTACGCCGTCTACGACCCGGTCTCCCGGCGCTGTGCGATGGTCTCGGCCGGACATCCCCCGCCCGCCGTCGTGCATCCGGACGGGACCGTCTCGTACGTGGAGCTGAACCCCGGGCCGCCGCTGGGCGTCAGCGGTCTGCCCTTCGAGGTGACCGAGGTCGAACTGGCCGCCGGCAGCATTCTCGCGCTCTACACGGACGGGCTGATCGAGGGACGCGACATCGACCTGGACGAGGGCATGGCCGAACTGCGCCGCCGTCTGGCCCGCCCCGGCGCCACCACCGCACCGCTGCGGGAACTCGGCCGGGAGATCGTCTCCGGCCGACCCGTGCACCACCTCGCCGACGACGTCACGCTGCTGCTCGCCCGTACCCACGCGGTGCCGGCCGGGAACACCGCCGTCTGGCCGGTGGACCCGGACCCGGCCGCCGTCGCCCGGGTCCGGCAGGAGTCGGCCCGGCAACTGCGCGCCTGGGGACTGGAGGAGCTGGTCTTCACCACCGAACTGGTGCTGAGCGAGCTGGTCACCAACGCCATCCGCTACACCGGCGGCCCGGTCGAGGTGCGGCTGATCCGGGCGGGCCAGCTGACCTGCGAGGTCTCCGACACCAGCGCCACCCAGCCCCGCATGCGCCGGGCCCGGCTCACCGACGAGGGGGGCCGCGGCCTGTACCTGGTCGCGCAGCTCACCACGCGCTGGGGCAGCCGCTACACCCGGCACGGCAAGACGATCTGGGCCGAACAGCCGATCCCGCCCGCGACACCGGACACCGGGGACGCCACGGACACCACGGGCCCCGTCGGCGTACCCCGGTGACGGAACCGGTCCGGCTGTCACAGGCCCGTGCTTGACTCCCGGTCATGGACGAACAGGAACTGCTCGCCGCCGTCGACGCCCTGGTGACCCATGACGGGTGGGACACGGTGTGCGGCCCGGTCGGCGACGGTGAGGACCCCGCCCGCCTGCCGACGGACGAGTCGGTCGATTTCAGGGCCCTGAGCAGGGTGCTGAGCAGCTGGTACGGGCAGGCACGCAACCTGGCCATGGGCGGGTACGTCGATCCGACGGTGACCGCGCGCACCGGGGCACCGCTCCTCGCCCCGTTCGGGGACCGGGTCGTCGAGATGCGCGCGTGGAACCACGCCGACCGGTGGATCGGCTGCGGTGCGGTCCGGACCGACGGGGCGGTGCGGCCGGTGGTGCTGGTGGCCGGGTGGTCCGTACCACGGCAGCCGGGCGCGGAGGCGGTGTCCCGGCGGCCGGACGAGCGGTCCGTGCCGGGCACGGGGCGGGGGAAGGAGAAGTGGTCGAGCGGGCCGGAGGAGGGGACGACCTGGGTGGACCGGGTCGTCGCCGTCACCGGATGGACCCGGGAGCGGGGCGCCGCCGTCGACTGGGCGGCGGTCGAGTCCCGGCTCGGGACGGCGCTGCCCGGTGACTACAAGGAACTCGTCGAACGGTTCGGTCACGGCGACTTCGACGACTACCTCGGCCTCCTGATCGCCGACGGCCCGCCCGGCAGCCTCGACCTCGTCGAGTTCAACGAGTTCTGGGCCCGGGCGGCCGCGGAGAACGGCGGTGGGTCGTGGAGGCCGTACCGCCTCCACCCTGCTCCCGGGGGCCTGTTGCAGTGGGCGAGCACGGAGCAGCAGAGCTCGTTCTACTGGCTCACCGAGGGCACCGACCCCGGCCGGTGGCCCATCCTCGTCACGGATGACGACTACGGCGAGTGGGACCGGTTCGACGGCTCGACGGCAGAGTTCGTCCACCGCCTGCTCACCGACCCGCGGTTCCCCCGTTCCACCGCGCGCCACTTCGACCGGCACTGGTTCACGAGTTACGAGAACCCGGACGAGAACCCGGACGGTGAGGAGGACGCCCGGAACGACCGGCCCCCGGTACAAAGGTTCGAACAACGGGGCGGCGGGAACGGCTGAGAGCAAGTGCCGACAGGGGGCCGACTCTCCAGCAGGCATGTGGGAGGGGCGGGGACGTGGGCGGCATGAGGGATGCCTGGGAACGCGCCGGGGATGCTTGGGAACGCGCCGGGGACGCCGTGGCGCGCGTGGTCCGGTCGATGCAGAAGTGGACACCGCGCCGACCGCGCCTGGCGGGGGCGCTGTTGGGCCTCGGAGCGGCGCTGGTGCTGGTGGGGTGCGGGCTGGTGGGCGTCGTCCTGGGGCACGACTGGGAGCTCGCGAAACTGCCGCTGATCGTGGCGTCGGTCGTCGTGGTGCTCGGTCTGCCGCTGATCCTCGTACCGACGGAGAAGCAGCTGCTGGTGATACTGCCCTGCCTGATAGTCCTGCTGATCTCGATGCTGGCCGGCCTCCGCGACGCCGTGCTGAGCCTGCGCGGCGAACGGACGCCCGTGACGGTCACCGAGGTCACCCGCTCCCGGAAGCCGATCACCGGAGGTGACGATTACACGTGCGGGCTCCGGCTCCCGGACGGCCGCGGGACATCCGTCGCGGGCACGAAGGTCTGCACCGCGTACACCCGCGTCGGTGACCGCATCCATGTGTACGCCGACCCGCACGACCTGGTCGCCCCGAAGGGAACGGCCCCCGTGATCACGTTCCCCGTCCTCGGGACGGTCGTCGGAGCGGCCACGCTGCTGCTGGTCGCGGCGACGTCCCGGACGATGGGCCACCGGCGCCGCACGCCCGGCTGAGCCCCTGCCGCGTCACATACCATCGCCGGCTGGACGACGCGCGATTCCTGGACCTGCTCGACAACCTGTGCCGTCGGCCCGCCGTGTTCACAGGCGAACGGACCGTCTCCTCCGCCGCCACCTTCCTGACCGGCTACTACATCGGCGTGTCCCGTTCCGAACCCGGATCCGGGCCCCCGGGCGTTCTCCGCACGAGTACTGGGGAAGATGGGTCGAGATGCGCTACGACGTCTTCGACCCCGCGTGGTCCTGGAGCCGGATCCTGCTGCACCACCACGGCGACGACCAGGGGGTCTTCGAGGTTCTTCCGGCCCTGTTCCGCGAGTTCCTGACGAACCGGGACGCCCATGGCGCCGAAGGGCTCGCGGCGCGGCACCGTGAACAGTTCGCCGGCCGGTGTCGGGCGCCCGCGCACACGCACACCGCGACCCCCTGCTGAGCCCGGCCCGATCGGTAGGGTCGGCCATGTGGTGAAGCGTGGCGGGAGCGCGAAAGTGGATACGGACGCGGGCACGGGCACGGGCACGGAAACGGAAGCGGACGTGCCGTCCGGGGCCGCGGGACCGTCGTCGGCGTCCGGAAGGGCGTGGTTGTTCGACGCGGCGCTGTGGATGGTGCTGGCCGGTGCGGGGGTGTGGGAGTTCCGGTCCGCGCTGCAGCCCTCGGTGACCCGGGACGTGGTGCTGCCCTTCCTCGTACTGGCGGTGGCCGTTCCGGCGAGCCGCCGGTGGCCGGGCACCGCGGTGTTCGCCGTCAACGGGCTGTGCGCGCTGGGCCTCGTGGACGAGTCGACCCCGGCCAACGCCTACGCCCTGGCGCTGACCGCGATGACGTATCTGATGGGGGCCAGGGTGAGGGCGGGCCGCGTTCCCCTGGTGGTGCTCACCTCGTGCCTGGCCCTCGACCTCGCGCTGTGCGCGGTGCTCGGGCGGGGTGCGATCTGGTGGTTCTACGCGGTCACCGTGCTGCCCCTGGCCCTGCTGGTGCCGTGGCTCGTCGGCCGTTACCGGCAGGCGCGGCGGGCCCTGGTGTCGGGCGGCTGGCGACTGGCGCGGACCCTGGAGGAGCGGCAGCGGTTCGTCGCCGAGCAGGCCCGGCTGCGGGAACGGACCCGCATCGCGGCCGACATGCACGACTCCCTCGGACACGTGCTGAGTCTCATCGCGTTGCGGGCGGGTGCGCTGGAGCTGTCACCGACCCTGGGCGAGCAGGACCGTGACGACGTGGCGGAGCTGCGCAGGACCGTGTCCGATGCCGTCGACCATCTGCGGGAGACGGTGACGGTGCTGCGCGACGGCCCCGGCGCGGGCCCCGAGGACTCCTCCGTCGAGTCCGTCGAGGAGCTCCTGGAACGGGCGGTCGCGTCCGGTGTCGCGGTGGACCTGGTCCGGGAGGGCGACAGCCCCTCCCCGTCCCCGCTCGTCGGGCACGCCGTGTACCGGGTGGTGCAGGAGTCGCTGACGAACGCGACGAAGCACGCCCCCGGCAGCGCCGTGCACGTCCGGATCGTCCACGAGGGCGGCCGTACCGAGGTCGGGGTGACCAACTCGACCTCCCCGGTGGGCCCGTCGCCCGGGGCGGTGCCGGGAAACCGGGGTCTCGCCGGACTGCGGGAACGGGTGGGCGCGCTCGGCGGCGTCCTGCACGCCGGACCGTTCGAGCAGGGGTTCCGGGTGACCGCCGTGCTGCCGGACCGGGTGGGCGGCACCCGGCCGAACCCCGTCCCGCAGTCCCCGCCCGACGACGGGGCGGAGTCGGCGCGCCGGATGGGCGACGCGCGGCGCAGGGTCCGGCTGCGGTTCGCGATGGCGTTCGTCGCACCGGCCGCGCTCGCCCTGACGGTCCTGCCGTCCGCCGGGTACCTCGCCTACCAACTGGCGACGTGCATACTGCACCCGACGTCCTACGCCGCCATCCGAGTGGGCCAGGAGCGGGCGGAGTTCGCCCGTCTCCTGCCGGCGCGGAGCTACCGCTACCCGCCCGACACCGCGCGGTCCGCTCCCCGGCCGTACGGCAGCGAGTGCGAGTTCTACCGGTCGAACGGCAACCTCCTGGACCAGGTGGACATGTACCGGCTGTGCTTCTCCGGTGATCGTCTGGTCGCCAAGGACGTCATGCCGGGCGGCGGCCCCGGCGCGTCCTGAGCCCCGGCCCCGTACGCGCGTTTCCCGGGGAGGGGGCGTGCGTACGGGGCCGGGTTCCAAAGTCGCCGGGGCGTCGCGGATCAGGCGTCCCTGCGCCGGAGCACCCAGGCACCGGCCGCATGGGCGGCGGCGGTCCACGCCACCAGGATCAGCAGGCTCACCGCGGCCGGGTAGGGGGCGCTGCCGTCGCCCAGCATGAGGTGGCCGCCCGCCGTCTGCGGCATGTAGTCGTTGATGGCCAGCAGCACCGGGCCGCCCAGCCCGACCAGCATGCTGGGCAGGGCGGAGATCAGGAAGAACAGCACGGCCACCGCTCCCGCCGCGGTCCGCAGCGCGAACGACACCCCCACCGCCATCACCCCGATCAGGGCGCAGTAGACGGCCATGGCGAGGATCTGGGAGACCGCCTCGGACAGTTCGAAGTCGGCGTGCCCCCGGAAGGGGCCCCAGGCCAGGGCGATGCCCAGCACCCCGAACACCACTCCCGCGACGAGGCCCACCAGGGCGCTCAGCAGCGCCTTGGCCAGCTGGACGCGGTGCCTGACCGGTACCCACAGCAGTGAGGCGCGCACACTGCTGGTCGCGTACTCGCTCGTCACCATGGTCACCGCGAGGACCACCAGGGCGAACTGGGTGAGGACGACCGAGGACACCGAGGCGTTGCCCACCGGCTGGACCGGCTTGTCGTTGATCCGGGCGATCGACCCGTAGTAGAAGGTGAAGATCCCGGTGACGACCAGGCCCGTCACCAGGCAGACGTAGGGCGTGCGGATGGACCACAGCTTGGTCCGCTCCGCGGCGAACGCCCCGCGGAATCCGCCCCCGGTGTAGTGGGTTCCCGAACGTCCGCGCCGCCCGGTGTCCTGCGCAATGGGTACGGCGCTCATGCTCGGGCCTCCTGTGCCCGCCCGGAACCCGCTTCCTCGAACACCGTGTTCCCCGTCCCGTACGCCACGCTGTGCCCCGTCCCGTACTCCACGCTCCGCGCGGTCAGTTCCATGTAGGCCTGCTCCAACGAGGCCGATACGGCGCGCAGTTCGTGCAGCCGTACACCCAGTCCGTGGGCCAGGTCGCCGACCTCCTCGACGCCGAGGCCCCGCACGACGATCTCGTCGGCGGAGGGCACCTCCACCCGTACGCCGTCGCCCCGCCGCAGACGGTCGGCCAGTGTGCGCAGGTCGTCCGGGTCGGGGGTGCGCACCCGTACCGAAGCCGACGAGCTGCCTGCCAGCAGGTCGGCCATCGGGGTGTCGGCCAGCAGCCTGCCCCGGCCGATGATCACCAACTGGTCGGCGGTCAGCTGCATCTCGCTCATCAGGTGGCTGGACAGGAAGACCGTCCGGCCCTCCGCGGCCAGGGACCGCACGAGCTCGCGCACCCAGCGGACGCCGTCCGGATCGAGCCCGTTGACCGGTTCGTCGAGGACGAGCACCTTCGGGTCGCCGAGCAACGCGCCCGCCACGCCGAGCCGTTGGTACATGCCGAGGGAGAACGCCCCGGCCGGGCGCCGCGCCACCTTGGCCAGGCCGACCGTCTCCAGCACTTCGTCCACCCGGCTCGTCGCGATGCCGTTGCTGCGGGCCTGCGCCACCAGGTGGGCCCGCGCGGAACGGGCGGGGTGCAGGGCCTTGGCGTCCAGCAGTGCGCCGACCTCGCGGATCGGGTGGCGGAAGGAGGAGTACGGCTTCCCGTCGATGAGCGCCTCGCCCCCGGACGGACGGTCCAGGCCGAGGATCATGCGCATGGTGGTCGACTTGCCGGCGCCGTTGGGCCCCAGGAAGCCGGTCACCCGTCCTTCCTCGATGTCCAGCGTCAAGCCGTCCACGGCGACGGTCTCGCCGTAACGCTTGGTCAGGCCTCGCAGGGTGATCACAGCTCTTCCCTTCGGATCGCTCTCACTGCCACCACGCTAGGAAGCGGGAGGACCGCGCACATCGGCCGTTCGCCAGGGCCACCACTCACTTTCGTCAGGGGTCGTTCCGCACCCCGCGCAGGGGACCGGCCGACGAGGCCGGCCGGGGCGTCCGCGGCGTTAGGCTCGTCCCGTGCAAGGGACGCGGGAGACTCCTCATGACGAACCACCGGTGCGGATCCTCCTCGCCGACGACGAGGCGATGATCCGCTCGGGGATCCGCGCGATCCTGGCGCGGCAGCCGGGAATGGAAGTGGTCGCCGAGGCCGCCGACGGCCGGGCCGCCGTCGAACTGGCCCGCCTGCACCGCCCCGACGTGGTCCTGCTGGACATCCAGATGCCCCGCATGGACGGCCTGGCCGCGGCAGCCCGGATGTACCGCGACCGCCCCGGGACAGCCGTGATCATGCTGACCACGTTCGGCGAGGACGACTTCATCACCCGTGCCCTCCACGAGGGGGCCAGCGGCTTCCTGCTGAAGGCGGACGACCCCCGTGAACTGCTCAACGGCGTACGGGCGGTGGCCGCCGGGGGCGCCTACCTCTCGCCGAAGGTGGCGGCCCGGGTGATCGGCGTACTGCGCGCCGGCCGCCCCCCGCACGAGCCACCGTCACGGCACGTCGTGGAACGGCTCACGAAGCGGGAGCACGACGTACTGGCACTCCTCGGAGCGGGACTGTCCAACGCCGAGATCGGGGCGGAGCTGTTCCTGGTGGAGGGCACCGTCAAGGCCCACGTGAGCGCGATCCTCAGCAAGCTCGGGGTACGCAACCGGGTGGAGGCGGCCATCGCCGCCCACGAGGCGGGCGTGGTCGAACGCCCGTAGACCGCGCCCCGCCTCCCGGGCCGGCAGACCCTAGATCCGCGAGTTGCGCAGCGACTGCCACGCGGCGCCGGCCAGCGCCCGCGTCGACCGCGGGACCGACAGTCCCTCGTGCTCGCGGTACAGCTCCCAGTTGTACCGGACCAGCGACAGCTTGTTGGAGGACAGCGATCCCGCCTGGTGGGCCCGGTACACCGCGAGCGGCTCGGCCAGGCCCCGGGCGTCGGCCCCGTCACGCATGATCGACAGCCACAGGGCGTAGTCCTGCCGCTTCCGCATCTCCGGCATCAGCCGCGTGCCGAGGACGTTGCGGTCGTACATGGCGGTCAGAGCGCCGATGTAGTCCCGGACCAGCATCGCGCGGTAGTCCACGTGCTCCCGCGCATGGATCACGCGCCCGTTCGGGACGAAGTCGACGCTCTCGCCCTCGTGATCGGCGTCCATCTTGAAGTACGAGGTGAACGTCAGGGGCGCACTGCCCGCAGCGGCGAACGCGAGCTGCCGCTCGGTCTTCTCCGGGAGCCACATGTCGTCGCTGTCGAGAAAGGCGACGTAATCCCCACGGGCCCGCTCGATGGCGAGGTTGCGCGCCCGGCCGGCACCGCCCTGTTCCGGTGCCGATCTCGGCAGGACGCGCTCGTCCTGCCGGGCGAACTCCATGAGCAGGTCCATGGAGTCGTCGGAGGACTTGTCGTCGGTGACCAGCAGCTCCAGGTCGCTGTGGGTCTGCGAGAGCACCGACCGGACCGCCGCGCCGAGGGTCGCTGCCGAGTTGTACACGGGCATCACGACGGACACCAGGGGCACAGCGTTTCTCCTTGCCGACCGAAAACGATGGTTCATTCAAGCACTGGAATCGTAATGGGAACCGCCACGCGGGTTGTCGCCGGTCGGGGCCACGCGGCGCACCGGCGGTGCGCGGGAGGCACCGGCCGAGGCCGGTGCAGTGGAACCCGGGCCTGCCGGCAGACGAGTCGGGCTGTACGCCGGGTTCTGTCACCCGGTCGCCTCGCGGCGGCCGGGGAGACGGCCATCCATCTAGGACCGGCATTGCTGCCGGTCTCGTGCGGTCTACCCGCGAACTCGGGCGGGCCGCCCTCGATCATTCGCGCAGGGCCGTCCTGGGACGGCCCCTCTTGACCTTGCTCCGGGTGGGGTTTACCTAGCCGCCCGGGTCACCCCGGGCGCTGGTGGTCTCTTACACCACCGTTTCACCCTTACCGAGGACCGAGGTCCTCGGCGGTCTGTTCTCTGTGGCACTGTCCCGCGGGTCACCCCGGGTGGCCGTTAGCCATCACCCTGCCCTGTGGAGCCCGGACGTTCCTCGGGGAGATCCGGGGATCCCCACGCGGCCGTCCGCCCGGCTCGTCTGCCGTGCCGACCATGCTACCCGCCCGGCGGGGGCGGCCGGACGGGCCCGGGTTCGGGCCGGTTCGGATCGGGTTCGGCCGGGTCTCAGATGAGTTCCTCGGTCTCCAGGTCGAAGGCGAACGGCTCCGGGAGGGTGAGCCGCCTGCCGAACGGGATCGTGCAGTGCTGACGGTAGTCGTCGCCCTCCGGGTCGCTGAACAGCGTCAGCAAGGACTGCTCCCGGTCCACCAGGAGATAGAGCGGGATGGGTCCGCGGGCATAGCAGTGACGCTTGTCCGTGCGGTCCGCCCGGGGCTTGGTCGAGGTGACCTCGACGACGAGGGCCACCCCCTCGCACGGCATCCAGGGGTCGGCTCCCCGGTACAGGCGCAGTTCCGTGGGGGCGAAGGTGCCATCGGGAATGACGTGGTTCTTGGGACAGCGTCCGCCGCTTGCCAGCTTCAGCCCTTTGTTTCCAGAAAAATCCACATCTGTCCGGGACCGCCTGATCACCTGCTTCAGAATCAGGCTGATGTAGTCCTCGTGGTCCCCGTCCGGCGGCGACGTCACGACGATTTCCCCCTCGATCAGCTCGGCCCGGAAGCCCTCCGGCGTATCCAGCGCCAGGAAGCCCTCCAGCAGGACGTCCGCCTGCGTGAGCGGTTCGTACGGCATGGCAGTCATGTCACGCCCCTTCCTCGGTCGCTCGCCGGATTGGGACATCGTCGGGCCCGCCGTCCGTGAGATGGGAACAGATCGCTCGATCGTGGCACAGGAGGGGGCGGCGTCGCCGGATACCGGCGGGGTCGGGCGCGCTTGACCTTGTCGTGGCGTCAAGGTTTCTACTGGCCCCATGCGTATCGGAGAGATCGCCGCGCTCGTCGGGGTCACCTCGCGGGCGATTCGGCACTACCACCACATCGGTCTGCTTCCCGAGCCCGCCCGCCGGGCCAACGGCTACCGCTCGTACGGCGTGCGGGACGCCGTGGTGCTGGCCCGGGTCCGGCGGCTCACCGAGCTCGGGCTCGGGCTGGACGAGGTGCGGGACGTCCTCGCCGACACGGCGGGGTACGAGCTCATGGACGTGCTCGCCGGGCTGGACGCGGATCTGGCCCGGCAGGAGGACGAGATCCGGGAGCGGCGGCACCGGCTGGCGAAACTGCTGGAGACGCCGGTCTCCGCCGAGGGGCCCGTGCCGCCCGCGCTCGCCGAGTTGCTGGGCACGGGGCCGGCCGGCGCTTCCCCCTCGGCCGCCAGGGACCGTGAGCATCTGACGCTGCTGGACCCGGCGGGGCTCGGCGGCGGGGTCCGTGCCGCGCTGACGACGATGGCCGAGGACCCGGATCTGCCCCTCCTGTACGAGCGGCTGGACGCGCTGGCCGGGGCGGCCGTGGACGATCCGCGGATCGGGCCGCTCGCCGACGACGTGCTGGCCGCCGTGCCGGACGAGGTGCTGGCGGAGATCCCTTCGGACGGGCCGGCCGTCCCGGGCTTCGGCGAGGCCCTGCTCGACGACTGGGCGCCCGCCCAGGCCGAGGTGGTGCGCCGGGTGATGACCGGGCTGGCGGCCCGGATGGCGGAGAAGCGGACAGGAACGGACCTGGAGGAGGGGGCGGGATGAGGACGCGGGTGCGGGTTCCGGGGTGGGTGATCGGGGGCGTGATGGCGGCCGAGGTGGCTCTGGCGGGCTGCCTCCTGGCCGGGGTCCGGATACCGGGGGCGGTGCTGCTCACGGCGGAGGCCCTGG
This sequence comes from Streptomyces sp. NPDC006435, assembly GCF_040612315.1. NCBI lineage: Bacteria > Bacillati > Actinomycetota > Actinomycetes > Kitasatosporales > Streptomycetaceae > Streptomyces > Streptomyces sp. NPDC006435. The sequence goes on along the minus strand of NZ_JBEXPY010000012.1, from coordinate 115,686 downwards.
TGGTGGCCGTGTTCGGGTTCGAGTGCGCGGTGCTGTGGCGGCTCCTGCGTGCGGGGCGGCGGGCCGGGCTCGGGTGGCCAAAGGCGCTGCGGGCGGCGCTGCGCGACGCCGTACCGGCACCGGTGCGCCGGCTCGTCGGGCACGAGGCGCGGGCTCTGCACAGTCTCGGGCTGTGGCTGCTGCGCCGACGGCACGCCGTGCCCGAGGGTGCCGTCACCGCCCCGTACACGGGGCCGCAGACGGCCATGATGTACGGCCTGCTCTTCGTCTCCGTGGTCGAGACGGTAATGCTGGCGCTGCTGGTCCCGTGGCCGCTCGTGCACGGAGTGCTGCTCGTGGTCGACGTGTACGGGGTGGTGTTCGTCCTGGCGCTGCACGCCTCGTGCGTGACCCGGCCGCACGTGGTGGGCGCCGACGGGGCGCTGCGCATCCGCTACGGCGGCCTGTTCGACCTGCGGGTTCCCGCCGGGGCGGTCGCCGGGGCGCGGGTCGAGCGGCGCTTCCCCGAAGGGGGACTGGTCCGGCCGGGGCCGGACGGGTCGCTCGATCTCGTCGTGGGCGGGCAGACGACCGTGAGCGTGGAACTGACCGCTCCGGTGGAGTACGTACGGCCGCTGGGCGGGCGGGGGCTGGCCCGGACGGTCCGGTTCCACGCGGACGACCCGGGTGCCGTCGTGGCCGCGCTCACGCGGGCACGAACAGCACCTTCGCCGAGCCAGGATCCGCCCGGTCCAGCCTGACCCGCAGCCGCTCCCCCAGCGGGAGCCCGGTGTCGCCGCCGTCGATCCGGGCGACGACCGCCGGGTCGACGACGTGGACGGTGCCGACGGTGGGCTCCTGGTCCTTCACGTCGACCACGTACCCGTCGAAGACCTCGCCGACCCGGTCCTTGAGCAGGGCCGCCTCGACCAGGTCCACGCACTCGCGCTCCACGGTGTTGGCCCGCGCCGTCCCGCCCGCCATCTCCTTCGGCAGGCCGGGCAGTGCGGCGAGGACCCATTCGGGCAGGTTCCGGTCCGCGTCGGCGGCGAGGCACAGCTCGGCCGCGTACCGGTCGACGAGGCGGCGCAGCGGGGCGGTGCAGTGCGTGTAGAGGTCGGCGACGGCGGCGTGGACGGCGGGGACGGGGAGTTCGCCGTGCTCGAAGACGGTGTACCCGGCGCCGCGCAGCAGGGTGGTGCACTCCTGGAGGAACGCGGCGTGGTCGCCCCTGCGCGGGTCGAGTGAGCGGACGAGCCGCGCGTACGGGACGTGGTGCGGCCAGTCGATGCGCAGCGCCTCGGCCGAGCGGCGGAGCCGGGCCACGGCGCCGTCCGGGGCGACCGGCAGGGTCCGCAGGATGCCGGTGCCGGTCTCCTTCATGAGGTGGGCGGCGGCCATGCCGGTCAGCAGGGAGATCTGGGCGTTCCACGCCTCGGTGGGCAGCGGGGCGCGGTAGGCGAGGGCGTACGTGCCGTGGCGCTCGACGACCTCCTGTTCGGGCACGTCGAGGGAGATGCCGCCGCGGGCGGTCTCCTGCTCCTGGCGGAGCCGTCCGACGTCCCGGAGCAGGGCCGGGGATTCCTCGGCGGTGCCGGTGTCGATCTGCCGCTGGACTCCGGCGTAGTCGAGCCGGGCGCGGCTGCGGACGAGGGCCCGGCGCACCGAGGTGGTGACGACGGCGCCCTCGGCGTCGAGGTCGATCCGCCAGAGCACGGCGGGGCGGACGCCTCCCGGCAGGAGGCTGGCGGCGTCCTCGGAGAGCGTCGTGGGGTGGAGCGGCACCTTGCCGTCGGGGAAGTAGAGGGTCGTCACCCGGCGGTGGGCCTCGGTGTCGAGCGCACCGCCGGGGCGCACGAAGGCGGCGACGTCGGCGATGGCGTAGTGCACCCGGTAGCCGTGCCGGCGGCGTTCGAGGTGCATGGCCTGGTCGAGGTCGGTCGACCCGGGCGGGTCGATGGTGAAGAACGGCAGGTCCGTGGCGTCCTCGTGGGCCCGGACCGCCGGGTCCCCGGCCGCCCGGGCCGCTTCGGCGAGGACGTCGGGCGGGAAGCCGTCGGGCAGGTCCAGTCCGGTGCGCAGTCCGCGCAGGGCCGCCCCCAGCGAGGTGTCGGCCGGTCCGGTCATGCGGAGGTGGCGGCGGGGCATGGACCGAGCGTAGGCCGGGGCCGGACGGGCGGCATCCCGGACGGGCCCGCCGTTCCCGTACGCCACCGTTCCCGTGCGTCGTCGTTCCCGTGCGCCGCGTCTCCCCCGCGCCTCCCCGTACGCTGGCGCGGGGGCCCGGACCCGTCCCCGCCCGTGCGTACGAAGGAGAATCGCCGTGCTCGTGCTGTTGCCGCCCTCCGAGGGAAAGGCCGCCTCGGGGCGCGGTGCGCCCCTGAAGCCGGAGTCGTTGTCGCTGCCGGGTCTGGCGGCGGCGCGGGCCGCGGTCCTCGACGAGCTGGTCGAGCTGTGCGCGGCGGACGAGGAGAAGGCCCGTGAGGTGCTCGGGCTGAGCGAGGGGCTGCGCGGCGAGGTCGCGAAGAACGTGGAGCTGCGCACGGCCGGGACGCGTCCGGCCGGGGAGATCTACACGGGGGTGCTGTACGACGCGCTGGACCTGGCCTCCCTGGACACGGCGGCCAAGCGGCGGGCGGGCGGCTCGCTGCTGGTCTTCTCCGGGCTGTGGGGCGCGGTGCGGGTGGGCGACCGGATTCCCTCGTACCGCTGCTCGATGGGGGTGAAGCTGCCGGGGCTGGGCGCGCTCGGGGCGCACTGGCGCGGCCCGATGGCGCAGGTGATGCCGGAGGCGGCCGGGGACGGGCTCGTCCTGGACCTGCGGTCCTCCGCCTACACCGCGGCCTGGAAGCCGAAGGGCGGGGTGGCGGAGCGCACGGCGGGCGTGCGGGTGCTGCACTCGCAGCTGGTGGACGGGGTGGAGAAGCGGTCGGTGGTCAGCCACTTCAACAAGGCGACGAAGGGCCGGATCGTCCGTGACCTGCTGGTCGCGGGCGCGCGTCCGAAGGGGCCCGCCGAGCTGGTGGAGGTGCTGCGCGACCTGGGGTACGTCGTGGAGGCCGAGGCGCCCGCGCGGGCCGGTCGGGCGTGGTCGATCGATGTCGTGGTGACGGAGATTCACTGATCCGTCGGCCCCGTGCCGGGCGGCGGGCCACCGGAGCCATGACGTTGCAACATGCGCAACGCTCGTTGCGTACAGTGCGGTTCTCGCGGCAGGATGGGCGCATGACCTCCTCTGCCTCCGCCGCGGCCCCTGCCGCCTCCGTACTGGATCTGGCCCCCGTCGTCCCCGTGGTCGTCCTGGAGGACGCCGCCGACGCGGTGCCGCTCGCCCGTGCCCTGGTCGCGGGCGGACTCCCGGCCATCGAGGTGACGTTGCGGACCTCGGCGGCCCTGGCCGCGATCGAGGCGATCGCGGCCGAGGTGCCGGACGCGGTGGTCGGCGCCGGCACGGTGATCTCCGTGCGGAACGTCGCCGACACGGTCGCCGCGGGGGCGCGGTTCCTGGTCAGCCCCGGCTGGACGGAGCGGCTGCTGGACGCGATGAAGGCATCGGGGGTGCCGTTCCTGCCGGGCGTCTCGACGACGTCCGAGGTGGTCGCGCTGCTGGAGCGCGGGGTCACCGGGATGAAGTTCTTCCCGGCCGAGGCGGCGGGCGGCACGGCGTATCTGAAGTCGCTCGCCTCACCGCTGCCGCAGGCCCGGTTCTGCCCGACGGGCGGCATCTCGCCCGCCTCCGCGCCGTCGTACCTGGCACTGCCCAACGTCGGCTGCGTGGGCGGCAGTTGGATGGTCCCGGCGGACGCGGTGGCGGCGAAGGACTGGGCGCGGGTGGAGCGGCTGGCGGGCGAGGCCGCGGCCCTGCGCGGCTGACCGTCGCGGACCGGGAGGCCGGCGGGCCGCGGACCACGGATCGCGGGCCCGCCGGCCGCCGGACGCACCGGCGGCCTTCCCCGTCACCTCAGGTGCGAGGTGTCGTTCAGCAGCCGGACCGACGCGTTCCCGTCCGCGTAGTACGCCACCGCGGAGACCGAGGCCGCCGAGAGCTCCATGCGGAACATGGCCTCCGGCGGGGCGCCGAGGGCCAGCCGGACCAGGGTCTTGATCGGCGTCACATGGGTGACCAGGAGGACCGTGCGGCCCGCGTGGCGGGTGGTGAGGCGGTCCCGGGTCGCCGCGACGCGGCGGGCCACCTCGGCAAAGCTCTCCCCGCCGCCGGTGGGGGCCGCCTTCGCGGAGCCGAGCCAGGCGTCCAGGTCGGCGCCGTGGCGCTCGCGCACCTCGGCGAAGGTCAGTCCCTCCCAGGCGCCGAAGTCCGTCTCGCGCAGGCCGTCCTCGATCCGGACCTCCAGGCCGAGCCGGGCCGCGACCGCGCCCGCCGTCTCACGGCAGCGGCGCAGCGGGGAGCTGACGATCTCCTCGATCGTGCCGCGGGCGGCCAGCGCCTCCGCGATGAGCTCGGCCTGTCGGCGGCCGACCGCCGAGAGCTCGGGGTCGCTGCCGCCGCTGCCCGAGAACCGCTTCTCGGGGGTGAGCGCCGTCTCGCCGTGCCGGAGCAGTACGAAGGTGGCGGGCGCGCCGAGATCGGGCGCCGCCCAGCCCGCCCGGGGCGCGGCGGTGGCGGCTGCTGCCGGAGCCGTACCTGTCGGAGCAGTGCCCGCCGGAACCGGAGCGGCCTGTGCCGTGCCTGTCCGTGCCGTACCCGCTGCGCCCGCCGGAGCGGCCTGTGCCGTGCGGCCGGCGAGGGCGGCGCGGGCCCTTGCCGCGCCCGCCGCCGCGTCGCCGGGCGGGCCGGAGACCGGCGGCAGGTCCGTCGTCGGCGCGGACCCACGGGCGTCGAGGGAGGCCGTCGAGGCCGACGGCTCCCACTGCTTGCCGCGCCTGCCCGCGTCCATCGCCTCGTTGGCGAGCCGGTCCGCGTGCTTGTTCTTCTCGCGCGGGATCCACTCGTACGTGACGGCGGAGGGCGGCAGGATCCTGGCGGCCTCCGCCGCGAGCGGCTTCATGTCGGGGTGCTTGATCTTCCAGCGGCCCGACATCTGTTCCACGACCAGCTTGGAGTCCATCCGGACCCGCACCCGGAGCGCGCCGTCCGCCGAGGCGTCCGGCACCAGCGCCCTCGCCGCCCGCAGGCCCGCGATGAGGCCCTTGTACTCGGCGACGTTGTTCGTCGCGACGCCGATGTACTCGGCGGCCTCGGCGAGGGTCTCCCCGGTCACCGGGTCGATGACGACCGCCCCGTAACCGGCGGGCCCCGGGTTGCCCCGGGAACCCCCGTCGGCCTCGACGACGAACTGGCGCGGCTGGGTCATTACAGGCCCGACTCCGCCGTGCGGACCAGGATGCGGCGGCAGTTCTCGCAGCGCAGCACGGCGTCCGGGGCCGCCGCCTTCACCTCGTTGATCTCGGTGATGTTCAGTTCGAGGCGGCAGCCCTCGCAGCGGCGCTGGTAGAGGCGGGCCGCACCGACGCCGCCCTGCTGCTCGCGGAGCTTGTCGTACAGCTTCAGCAGGTCCGCGGGGACGGAACCGGCGACGACCTCGCGCTCCTTGGTGACCGTCGCCACCTCGGCGTCGAGCTCCCTGGTCGCGGCGTCGCGGCGGGCGGTCGCGTCGTCGACCTTGGCCTGGACGGCGGAGACCCGGTCGGACAGCTCGGTGACGCGCTCCTGGGCGGACTCGCGGCGCTCCATCACCTCCAGGACGACGTCCTCCAGGTCGCCCTGGCGCTTGGCCAGCGAGGCGATCTCGCGCTGGAGGCTCTCCAGGTCCTTCGGCGAGGTGATCGCGCCGGAGTCGAGGCGCTGCTGGTCGCGGGCGGCGCGCTGGCGCACCTGGTCGACGTCCTGCTCCGCCTTGGTCTGCTCGCGGGCGGTGTCGCTCTCCTCGGTCTGCGAGGCGACCAGCAGGTCGCGCAGCTGCGCGAGGTCGCTGGTGAGCGACTCGATCTCGGCGTGCTCGGGCAGCGACTTGCGCCGGTGCGCGAGCTGGGACAGGCGTACGTCGAGGGCCTGGACGTCGAGGAGTCGGATCTGGTCGGCGGGCGCGGCGTTCAGTTGGGGGCTCCAGAAGAGTGGTGGGTGGTGGTGGTCCAGGGGTCGGTGACCTGCTTCGAGACGTGGACCCGCAGGTCCCATCCGTGGCGGTCGGAAATCGCGTCGAGCTGCGCTGCGGCCTGCTCGCACCAGGGCCACTCGGTGGCCCAGTGGGCGGCGTCGATCAGGCCGAGCGAGGAGTGCTGGACGGCCTCGGAGGCCGGGTGGTGGCGCAGGTCGGCGGTGAGGAAGGCGTCGACGCCCGCGGCGCGCACCGCGTCGAAGAGGCTGTCGCCGGAGCCGCCGCTGACCGCGACGGTGCGCACCGTCGCCGCCGGGTCGCCCGCGAGCCGGATGCCCTGCGCGGTGGCGGGCAGCCGGGCGGCGGCGCGGGCGGCGAACTCGGCCAGGGTCTCGGGGTGGTCGAGCACGCAGATCCGGCCGAGTCCGCGACGGCCCTCCGGGTCGGACGGGTCCGGCACGAGCGGGCCCTCGACGCGGAGGTCGAGCGCACCGGCCAGCGCGTCGGAGACGCCCGGGTCGGCGGTGTCGGCGTTGGTGTGGGCGACGTGCAGCGCGATGTCGCGCTTGATGAGGGTGTGCACGACCCGGCCCTTGAAGGTGTCGGCCGCGACCGTCGTCGTACCCCGCAGGTAGAGCGGGTGGTGGGTGACGATCAGCTGGGCGCCGAGCCGGATCGCCTCGTCGGCGATCTCCTGGACGGGGTCGACGGCGAACAGCACCCGGTCGACCTCGGCACCGGGGTCTCCGCACACGGTGCCGACCGCGTCCCAGCTCTCGGCCCTCCCGGGCGGCCAGAGGGCGTCGAGTTCGGCGAGGACATCAGACAGACGGGGCACAAGCAAAGGCTACCTGCCCTCCGTGGCCCGCCGTCCATGGCTCCGGTGACCCGAGCGGACGGCCGCGGCCCGCACGGCACCGCCCGCCGCGCCGGTGCCGCACCCCGGAACGCGGTCCGGGGCGGGCAGCCGGCGGGTCGGCGGGCGGGCGATCAGTGAATCGTCACTTCACGAGGTCGGCGCGGAGGTCGTCGAGGACCATGTTCGCGGCCGTGACGCCGAGGCCGAGGTACCAGGTCTCGTCGGGGACGTCCTTGGCCCGGCCCTCCTTGACCGCCTTGAGGTTCTTCCACAGCGGGTTGGACTGGGTGGTGTCGCGCTTGGTGGCCTTCACGTCGCCGTAGACGCCGGTGAAGATCCAGTCGGCGTCGGCGTCGTCGATCTTCTCCGGGCTGATCTCCGCGGCGAGGTCGTCGATCTGCTGGTTCGCGGGGCGCGGCAGGCCGACGTCCTCGAGGATGGTGCCGATGAAGGACGCCTTGGCGTAGAGGCGGATCCGGTCCGGCATGTAGCGGACCATCGAGATGGTCGGCTTCTTCGGGCCGATGTCCTCGCCGAGCTTCCCGGCCTTCTTCTCGTAGGCGTCCAGCTCGCTCTTCGCCTCGGCGGTCCTGTCCAGCGCGGCGGCGTTGAGGAGGTAGTTCTCCTTCCAGGTGAAGCCCGGACGGATGGAGAACACGGTCGGCGCGATCTCGGAGAGCGCCTTGTACTTGTCGGCGGCGCGCAGCTGGCTGCCGAGGATCAGGTCGGGCTTCAGGCCGGCGATCGCCTCCAGGTTGAGGTTGTTGATCGTGCCGACGTTCTCGGGGCTGCCCGCGTCCTTCTTCAGGTACGAGGGAATGGCCGCGTCGCCCTCGGAGGGCGCGTAGCCGACCGGCTTCACACCCAGCGACACGACGTTGTCGAACTCGCCGACGTCCAGCACGACGACCCGCTTGGGCGCGGACTTGATCTCCGTCTTGCCCATGGCGTGGGTGAGGGTGCGGGGGTACTGGCCGGCCTCGGCGTCCGTCCCGAACTCCGCGGTCTTCTTCGCGGCGTCGGCGAAGTCCTTGCCACCGGTGGCGACGGCCGCCTTCTTGTCACCGCCGTTCCCGGAGCCGGTCGCGCCGTCCGATTTCCCGTCGTCGCTCCCGCAGGCCGAAAGGGAAAGGGCGGCGGCCACCACCAGGCCGACTGCGGCGGTACCGCGGCGACGAAGGGACATCACTTGCTCCAGTCGAGGGTCACACAGGCATCACTTAGGACTGCCTAACCTTAATCCCCTCGATTCTCGCCCAGCACAGGCACCCCCTCGATCTCAGGCAAACCCGGGCACCGCCACCCTTATGTGTGAAGTGGCAGGTCTCGTGTTGTTCGGCAGGAAGTGCGAAAACTAGCTTCGGTCGCCGGAGGTGACCATTCCATGACTGCCTGTGCCATCGAGAACGGGACCGCGAGGGCGACCGGAGCTGCCGGGGACGCCGCGGACGCGGTCCTGGGCAGCGGCGGATCCGACCTGCCCGTGGGGACGGCCCCCGAGGCCGGGTCCGGATCGGGGGCCGGGTCCGGACCGGGGGCAGGAACGGGAGCCGTGCTGGCGGGAGCCGCCGGGACCGGCACCTCCGGGACCGCCGCGCGCCCCGTCACCGCGCGCCCCGTCGCCCCGCATCCCGTCGCCGCGCGCCCCGTCGCCACCCGGGCCCTCACCCCCCGGGGCGCCGCCCGTCGAACCGGTGCCGCCGTGATCGCCGCCCCCGGGGCCGCCTCCGGCCTCCCCGCACCGTTCGCCTCCAGCGTTTCCGTCCCCGTACGGCCCGCCCCGGCGCTCCCGCCCGGAGCATCCGGAAAGCCAGGAACACTCGGAGCGTCCGGGACATCCGGGATGTCCGAGGCGCCCCGGGCGCCCGGAGCCGCCCGATCGGCCGGGGAGCGCACGCGGACCCCGGCCGCCCTCCCCGCCGCGCCCGCACCGGCGCCCGCGTCCGTACCGGCGCTCCCGCCCACTCCCGTACCGGCGCTCCCGCCCGCGCCCGCGTTCACGATCTCCGCGGACGGTGCGTACGCGGCCCGGCTCGCCCTCGCCGACGTGGCCGGCGGGGACGACCGGGACGGCGGGCAGGCGTGGTTCGTGGAGCGCTGGACGCTCGACGGGCACGAGCCGTACGCCGTGCCGCTCCCCCTCGACCAGCCGGAGGAGCCCGGCTCCGAGGTGCTGCCGCTGGCCGACGGGCGGGTGCTGATCCGGCGCCGGGTCGCGGACCGGCACGCGGTGTCGCTGCTCTACCCCACCGGTCCGGGCACGGGCGAACTCCCGCTCGGCACCGTCGAATGCGCGGACCTGACCCTGCTGCCGCCGTGTCCGGACGGGGCGAGCGCGTACGCCCTGTCGGTCGGCGCGCACTCCACCTCCGTGTGGCTGGTGGCGGGCGGTGCCTTCGGGCCGGAGCACGTCGCGGAGGTCCCGGGGCGCTGTTCCGGCGGCGTCTGGCTGGACCGGACGGGGCGGATGCTGGCCCTGGACCGCGAGATGCCGGGCGGCGGGCCGGTCAAGGCCGTCGCCGTGGACCTGGAACGGGGCGGCGAGGTGACGCCGTTGCTGCAGATCGCCCCCGGCAGCGACGACCGGCTGCTGCTCGCCGACCCGGACAGCGGACTGCTGCTGATCCGCTCGGACGCGCCGGGGCACGACCGGCTCGGGTGGGGCGTGCTGGGCAGCAGCCTGCCGGTGCGCTTCCCCGAGTGCCTGCGCCTGTCCGACGCGGCGGTGACCCCGTTCGCCGTGCAGCCGGGGCAGATGCTGATGCCGGAGAACTGCGCGGTGGCCCTGCGGATCGACGGGGCGGCGGGCAGCTGGGTCGGGGTGTGGCGCCCGGCGGGGCGCCGGCTGCACCAACTCGCCGCTCCCGATGGGTGGCAGGCGGGCAGCGGGGTGTGGAGCCGGGACGGCGTGCTCGGGCTTCCGTACTCCGGCGGGGACGTGCCGTGCGGCGTGGCGCTGCTGGAGGCACCGGCGGACGGGGAGCGCCACGCGCCGCCGGTGGCGACGGCGGTGACGGTGACGTGTGCGGAAAGCGGTATGCAACCGTCCGCCACCGCTTCGCCTCTATCGACGTGCAAGCCGGTTCCATTGGGCCAGGCGCCTCTCGTCGGGCGTGAGATTCCTGGTTAAATCTCTGGGTCCGGGCAGCGCGGTCGTGACGCGCGGTCGCCTATGGCGGCCGTGCCGTGCGCGGTGGCGTGATCGGCCCTGGTGACACATGTAAGCGACCACAACGGGGTGACTTCCCACATGTCTGAAGCCCGAACCGACACGACCCAGACGCGTCCCCAGGACGCGGACCGGGCCGAAGCCGGCGGCTCCGGAAAGCACCGAGGGGGCGAGTCGGTGGACGAGACGGCGGCACAGCCGCACGGCCGCCACCGGCGCCCCTCCGAGGGGGACGGCAGAGCGGCCTGACCGCACCGACACATCAACGAGGGACGGGTGGGCCCCGGCAGCCGTGCGGCTGCCGGGGCCCACCCGTCTTCCGTCGCGGGTTCCCCCGTCAGCCCCGCTTCAGGCCGAGCACCTCGGCCGCGGCGAAGGTCTCGTTCGGCGGGCGGTCCTCGTAGTACGGGGAGATCAGCTCGTCCAGCTCGTCGAAGGTGAAGGTCTCCTTCGCGGAGTCGAACTTCGCCGCGACCCTGGGCCGTTCGACGATCGCGACCATCCCGCCGTGCACGACCAGCAGCTGCCCGTTGACCTTGGCGGCGGCCGGTGAGGCCAGATAGCCGACCAGGGGCGCCACGTGCTCGGGGGCGAGCGCGTCGAGCCGGCCGTCCCCGGGCACCTCGAAGCCCGCGAAGACGTCCTCGGTCATCCGGGTGCGGGCCCGCGGGCAGATGGCGTTGGCGGTGACGCCGTACCTGGCCAGGGCCAGGGCCGTGGAGGTGGTGAGGCCGACGATGCCGCCCTTGGCCGCGGCGTAGTTCGGCTGGCCCGCCGAACCGGCCAGGAACGCCTCCGAGGAGGTGTTGACGATCCGTCCGTGGACCGGGCCGCCGGACTCCTTGGCACGGGCCCGCCAGTGCGTGGCGGCGAAGTGCGTGGTGTTGAAGTGGCCCCTGAGATGGACCCTGATGACGGAGTCCCATTCGTCCTCGGTCATCGAGAAGATCATCCGGTCGCGCAGGATGCCCGCGTTGTTGACCAGGACGTCGAGCTTTCCGTACGTGTCGACGGCCAGTTGCACCAGTGCCCCGGCCTGTTGGTGGTCGGAGACGTCGCCGACGTGCGCGACCGCCCGGCCGCCCGCCGCCCGGATCTCCTCGGCGACCTCCTCGGCAGGGGTCGCGGACGCCTCTCCCGAGCCGTCGCGGCCCGGCTGCCCGTAGTCGTTGACGACGACGGACGCGCCCAGCCCCGCCAGTTCCAGCGCTTCGGCGCGTCCGAGGCCGCGGCCCGCACCCGTGACGATCGCGGACATGCCGTCCAGGGGAAGTGACATCGGAATCTCGGGGTCCTCTCAGGAGGGGGCAGGGTGGGGAGGTCAGATCTCGATGCAGGTGCGCAGCGACTCGCCGGTCCGCATCTGGTCGAGGGCGTCGTTGATCCCGTCGAGCCGCACCCGGTGGGTGATCATCGATTCGAGGTCGATCCGGCCCGCCCGCCAGAGCGCGATGGCCCGTTCGTACGAGCGGAGCACGTCCCCTCCCCCGTACATGGAGGGCAGGATGCGCTTCTCGTCGAAGAACAGCTCGAACATGTTGACCTGGAAGTTGTCGTCCATCGCACCCGCGCCGACGATGCAGAGGGTGCCGCCGCGCCGGGTGTTCTCGTACGCCGTGCGTGCGGTGGCCGACTTGCCGACGACCTCGAAGACGTAGTCGAAGCCCTCGCCGGAGGTGATCCGCTGCCTGGCGTCGGCGAGTTCGTCGGGGGCCAGGGCCTCCGTCGCGCCGAATCGCAGCGCCGCCTCGCGCCGGGAGGCCACCGGGTCCACGGCGACGATCTGGGCGGCGCCGTTCACCCGCGCCCCCTGGATCGTGGAGATGCCGACGCCGCCGCAGCCGATCACTGCGACCGACGAACCGGCTTCCACCTGCGCGGTGTTGATGGCCGCGCCCAGTCCGGTGGTCACCCCGCAGCCGATCAGCGCGGCGATCTCGAACGGCACGTCGTCGGGGATCGGTACGGCGCAGCCCGCGCCGACGACGACCTCCTCGGTGAAGGTGCCGGTGCCCGCGAAGCCGAAGACGTCCTTGCCGGGGCGCTTGAAGTTGGGTGTGCCCGCGTTCATGAAACCGGCCAGGCAGAGCTGGGTCTGCCCCCGCCGGCACGACGGGCACTCCCCGCACGAGGGCAGCCAGCAGACCAGCACCCGGTCCCCCGCGCTCAGTCCGGTGACGCCGTCGCCGACGTCGAGGACCTCGCCCGCGCCCTCGTGGCCGGGGATGAACGGGGCGGGCTGCGGCAGCACTCCGCTCATCGCCGACACGTCGGAGTGGCACAGTCCGGTGGCCCGGATGCGGAGTCTTACCTTGCCGGGGCCGAAGCCCACCGCCTCGACGTCGTCGAGGACCTCCAGTTTGTCCTGGCCTATCTCGTGCAGCAGGGCGGCGCGCATGGTGCGGCTCCTCTCGTGGGCCCGCGTCCCGGGCCCCGGAACGCGTGGAGTTGGTTCAGGAGTGTTCGACGAAGGTGTCCCCGAGGACCACGGCGTTGTCCCGTTCCACGGCCCTCACCTCGACCCGTACCTGGTTCTCGTCGGTCCACATCTCGATGCGGAGGGTCTCGCCGGGGTAGACGACGCCGGCGAACCGGGTGCGGTAGGAGCGGATGCGGGTCACGTCGCCGCCGAGCACCGTGTCGGTGACGGCCTTGAGCGTCATGCCGTAGGTGCACAGTCCGTGCAGGATCGGCCGGGCGAACCCGGCGCGCGCGGCGAACTCCGGGTCGGCGTGCAGCGGGTTCCAGTCGCCCGACAGCCGGTACAGCAGCGCCTGGTCCGGGCGGATCGGCCGTTCCACGACGCGGTTCGGGGCGACGGCGGCGTAGGCGGTCCGTCCGGACGGGCCCCGGTCGCCGCCGAAACCGCCCTCGCCCCGGACGTAGATCTGGGCGTCGTTGGTCCACAACGGGCCCTCCTCGTCGGCGGCCTCGGAGCGCAGCACCAGCACGGCCGCCTTGCCCTTGTCGTACACCGCGGCGATCTTCGAGGTCTGCACGGCGCTGCCGCGCACCGGGATCGGCCGGTGCACCCGCACGTTCTGCCCCCCGTGCAGAACGGCGGCGAGGTCGATGTCGACGCCGGGCGAGGAGAGTCCGCCGAGGGAACCCATGCCTCCGCCCGCGACGGTGGCGAAGGAGGGCAGTACCTGGAGCCGGGATTCCAGGGTGTAGCGCAGTTCGCCGGGGTCGACGGCGGGGTCGGCCGGTTCGGGACCGGCACCGGCGCCGATCCCGAGGTGGTAGAGCTGCACGTCCTTGTGGTCCCAGTCGATGTGGGCGGACCGGGGTTCGGCGGCGAGGGCCTTTTCGACGTCGATGGGCATGGGAGCCGCTCCTTGATGGTGGGAAGACCCCGGCGCGGCCGTCCGCACCGTCGGCCGCACCGAGGTCGCGCGGGACCGGCCGCGACGCCTGTTCTAGAACGCGTTCTAGCCGGTGAACCCATGTATAACGCAGCGCCCGGCAGTTGTGAACACCTTTGCTGACGTATCGTCAGATCCATTGCGGCACAAGGATGGTGACCCCGTACCGACCCGGCGGCAGTGACATATGTACTGCCGTAGTCCGTACACACGCCTCTGCCCGGTGCCCCCGTTCCCTCCGTAGCGTCTTCGTCATGACAACGACAACGGGGAACGGAACCGCGGTGGACCTCACCGGGGTGGTCAGGAGCTTCGGCCGGGCGGGGCGGACGGTGCGGGCCGTGGACGGGATCGACCTGTCCATCGACCGCGGCGAGACCGTCGCCCTGCTCGGCCGCAACGGTGCGGGCAAGTCCACCACCATCGGCCTCCTGCTGGGGCTGGACGAGCCGGACACCGGCCGGGTACGGGTGCTGGGCCGCAGCGCGCAACAGGCCGTGCGGGCCGGCCTGGTCGGCGCGATGCTCCAGGACGGGCAGCCGATCCAGCGGGTCACCGTCCGCGAACTGGTCGCCTTCGTCGCCTCGACGTACCCGAAGCCGATGCCGGTGCCCGAGGCGCTCGCGCTGGCGGGGCTGGGCGAGTACGCGGACCGTCGCGTCGACAAGCTCTCCGGCGGCCAGGTCCAGCGCGTCCGCTTCGCCGTCGCGCTGGCCGGCAATCCGGAACTGATCGTCCTGGACGAGCCGACCGCCGCCCTGGACGTGGAGGCGCGCCGCGCCTTCTGGGACTCGATGCGGGCCTACGCGCGGCGCGGCAACACCGTCCTGTTCTCCACCCACTACCTGGAGGAGGCCGACGGGAACGCCGACCGGATCGTCGTCGTGGACCGGGGGCGGATCGTCGCGGACGGCACCGGCGACGCGATCAGGAGCTCGGTCGGCAGCGGCCTCGTCTCCTTCGACCTGGCGGGCGGTCCGACCGGAGGTCTGGAGCTGCTGCCCGGCGTCGTCGCCGTCGAGGTGTCCGGGGACCGGGCGCTGCTGCGCACGGACGACTCGGACGCCACCGTCGTGGAGCTGGCCCGCCGCGGCATGATCCGCGATCTGCGGGTCTCCCGGGCCACGCTGGAGGACGCGTTCCTCGCCCTGACCTCCCCGGCGGCCCCGTCCATCTCGTCCGATTCCGAAGCAGAGGCTGTGTGATGTACCGCTACATCGTGCTCGAAATCCGCCGGACCCTGCGCGACGGCTTCTTCCTGATCTTCGGGACCGGGATGCCGGTGATGATGTACCTGATCTTCACCAACATCGGCGGGAGCGACGGCGCCGAAGGCTGGAAGACCATGTCCATGGTCGGCATGGCCGCGTACGGGGCGCTGGGCTCCGCCATGTCGATCGGTACGGGAGTCGCCTCCGACAAGTCGATCGGCTGGCTCCAGCAGTTGCGGGTCACCCCGCTCTCCCCCGCGCAGGCGGTCGTGGGCCGGGCGATCAGCGGTTCGGTGACCGTCCTGCCGACGATCCTCACGGTGCTGCTGGCCGGCGGGCTGATCAACGGGGTGCGGCTGGACGCCTGGCAGTGGGCCGTGCTGGTGCTGCTGCTGTGGCTCGGCGCCCTGCCGTTCACCCTGCTCGGCCTGGGCAACGGGTACCGGCTCACGCCGCAGGGCACCGGGGTGGCCAACATGACCTGCCTGATGGGCTTCGCGGTCGTCGGCGGGCTGTGGTTCCCGCTGGAGCTGCTGCCCGAATGGCTGCGCTCCGTCGGCCGGTTCACCCCCGCCAACCGGTTCGCCGACCTGGGCTGGGCCACCACCGACGGCCACGCGCCGGGCGCCGGTACGATCGCGGTCCTGGGCGCATGGCTGCTGCTGTTCGGTACGTACGCCGTGATCTCGTACCGTCGGTCCGCGCGGACCGTGTGACAGGAGCGGACATGGCCGGGTACCCGATGGACGAGTGCGAGGGCGGGCGACCGCGCCCGTGGCGGCGCCGGCGCGGGGAGCGTCGCTCCGGGCCGCCCGGACCGTACGCCCTGCTGCCGTGGCTGCTGCTGGGGCTGGGGTCCTTCTCCAACCTCTTCCAGGGCGAGGCGGACAACCCGTGGCTCGGCGGGCTCGGCCTGCTGGCCTTCAACTCCCTCTACGTCTCCGTGGTGTTCCGCGGTTTCGACCGCAGGAAGCGCGAGAGCCCGGTCACGTACGGGCTGCTCGCCGCGATGGCCGGGGTGACGCTCGCGCTGACGATCGGCTACGGCGGCAGCTGGCTGCTGTTCTTCCCGCTGCTCTCGCTGGCCTGCGGCACCGTGCTGCGCAGCCGGATGCTGGGAATCGGCCTCTTCTCCCTCGCCGCGGTCGCCACCGCCGTCGCGGTGTGGCGCGGTCACGGCGCCTCGGACCCGTGGACGATCGGGTACGGAACCTTCATCTCCGGGGCGGTGACCGCCGCGATACTCACCCTCGCGGAGACGGTGACGGAACTGCGTGCCACCCGGCAGGAACTGGCCCGTACCGCCGTCGAGAAGGAACGGCTGAGGTTCTCCCGCGACCTGCACGACCTGCTGGGCCACACGCTCTCGGTGATCGTGGTCAAGTCGGAGGCCGCGCGCCGGCTCGCGCCGCGCGACATGGACGCCGCGCTCGCCCAGGTCACCGACATCGAGTCGGTGGGCCGCCAGGCCCTCACCGAGATCCGCGAGGCCGTCACGGGCTACCGGGAGGGGAGCCTGGCGACCGAACTGGACCGGGCCCGGTCCGCCCTGACCGCCGCCGGCATCGAACCGGTGCTCCGCCGCTCGGGACCACCGCTCGCCCCGCAGACGGAGGCGCTGCTGGGCTGGGTGGTGCGGGAGGCGGTCACCAACGTGGTGCGCCACTCCCGCGCCACCACCTGCTCGTTCACGGTCGCCGGCAACGCCGACCGGGTCCGCCTGACGGTCATGGACGACGGCTCCGGCCCGGACGCCCCGCCCGTCCCCGGCATCGGCGGCACCGGCCTGACCGGCCTCACCGAACGCCTCGCCGCAGCGGGCGGCTCGCTCCGGGCGGGCCCGGAACCCGGCGGCGGCTTCACCGTCACGGCGGAACTGCCGTTGGGCGGGCCCGGGTCGAGCGGAACGGACGGATCGAACGGAACGGAACCGTCGGGCAGGCTCGGCGCGGACGCCTGAGCGCTGCCGGACGCCGCACCACCCGATGTGCCCGACGGGGAGCACGGGAAACGGGAAACGGCCCGCCTCCGGAGAGACGGGCCGCCGAGTGGTCAGCCCATGAACTTGCCGCAGGCGGACCTTTGCACCCACGCGTGGGCGGAGATGGAGTCGTCGACCACCTGACCGGTGGTGAAGGTCACCTTGGAGAGGTCGACGACCCAGTCCCCGCGGTCCATGCAGATGTATCCGCTCGACCAGGTGTTGGCCGGGTTTCCCGGCAGCCGGTAGAACGCGACGTAGTTGTAGCCGTTGGGGTCATTCCAGCCGGAGTTCATCACCGAGCTGGCGCGGTTGTCGTCGTCCCCCTGGAACGGCCCCGTGTTGTCCCCCCAGTCCCAGTCGTCGCCCTCGGCCGCGCCCAGGTGGTCGCCGGTGCAGTTGGTGTACCGCCAGGCGTGGACCTTTCCGTCCTCCTTGTAGGTGCAGGTACTGGCCGGCGTCGCCTGGGCGACCGCTCCGGGCAGGGCCAGGCCGATGACCGCCAGACCCGCGACCGTGGCGGCCGACATCATCTTCCGCATTTCCGTTCTCCCCTCGTTTGCCCGCCCCGGCGGGGCGGGAGTCCGTGTCGGACAGGTCAGCCGGCCTGTCCGGTGATCTTCTCGGCCCGGACCAGCGCCGTCCGCTGGATCCGGTCGTAGGCGTCGAGCTCGCGGCCGTAGGTGCGGCGGAGTCGGGCGCGGTACTCCTGTTCCAGCGCCCTTCCCGTCGCCCCGAACCCGATCTCCTTCGCGCACCCGGCCTCCGCCCGTGCGAGCCGTACCTCCACCGCGAACGCCCTGTCCGGCGACAGCCCCTCGGTCAGGCGGGGCAGGTCCTCCCTGGCCTGGACGGGGCTCCGGTAGTGGTGACCGGCCTTGTTCATGCACCGGGCCCACTTCGCCTGTGCCGTGGTGAAACGTTTGTCGCGCGCCAGCTTCGGCAGGTACATCGGAGCCAGGTTGCTCACCACCCTCGTGGTGCGGAACCACGTCGCGCGCTCCCCGTACAGCTGTTCCTGCGCGGTGGCCCGGCATCCCCCGACCTGGTTGTGGGCGGTTCCCCCGCCGGGCAGCGCCACGGTGAGCTCCGGCGTGCCCGGCCCGCCTCTGAGTGCCTTGTCGTACACGGCCCGGGACTTGCCGGAGAGCTTGCGGGCGTACACGAGGTTGGGGTCGCTGCGCCGGTTGCGTTCCGACTCCTTCTGGATCCGGCTGCCGTACCCGAACTTCCCCGCCCATGCCGGGTCGTCCAGCACATAGCCCACCAACCGGTTCTCCCCACCGGTGGACGGGGGCCGCACCGTGTAGGTGAACCCCTTCCGGGCCATGCACCTGCTCACCAGCAGTTCCTCGGCGTGGTCGAGTCGTGCCTGCTCGTCGTCCGACAGTCCGCGGGACGACGCGGACCGCGTCGGAGCCGCTTCCCCCCGTACCGGGCCCGTGTCCGTGCCCACCCCCGTGCATCCGGTGACCAGCAATCCGTATGCGACGACCACGGCCGTTCCCAGGCCCACCGTCCGACGTCCCATTGCCCTTCTCCCCCTTCCGTCCTCACGTCCGGCGAGTCCCGCGGACCGGACTGACGGCAACGATGCCAGCGGGCGGGCGGTCGCGGACCCTCAGATGTGCGAGGTTGCTCCACCGCCCGCAACCCGCTACTGACCAGGGGTTCCGTCCTCGATCCGGCGGGCCCCGTCCGGGCCGGTGGGGCCGGTCCCCGCAGGTGCCCCGCGACACGGAAAACGCCGGAGAAATCGACCCCGGCCCACGCGTCCCCGTCCCCTAGCCTGTCCAGGCAGTGGACCTAGGGGGGAACATGCACAGCATCGTCGTGGTACCACCCGGGCGGACAAGCCCAAGAGACCACCTCTCGCTCGCCTCCGGCGACCGGCTCCTCTTCGGCCGCAGCCCGGCCGGCGCGAGAGCACCCGGACAGCACCTGGTGATCGCGCACGACGGGGTCTCGCGCGTCGCCGGGGAGATCTCCGCACAGGGCACGTTCTGGACGTTGAGCAATCTGAACCGGCATCAGACCTACGTGGTGGAGAACCCGGAGGGGGCCGGCGAGCACATCAAGGTGGCCCCGGGCCGCCTGGAGGCCCCTGTGCCGTTCGAGTTCGCGCGGGTCGTTCTGCCGGCCGCGGGCGAACTGCTCGGCTTCGACGTGTGGGCGCCGCAGCACGACTACCTGGGCGAGGAGTCCTGGGCCCCCGACGGTGCCACCACCGTGGCCGCCTTCTCCCTGGACCGCACCAAGAGGTACTTCGCGGTCCTGGTCGCCCTGTGCGAGCCCCGGCTGCGCGACGCGCCACCGCACACCGCCCTGCCCACCGCCGAGGAACTCGCCGAGCGGTTACGGCCGGTGTGGCCCGCGGCCAGCCGGTCGGCGGTGCAGTGGAACATCAACTACCTGGCGGTGAAGCTGCGGCTCAGACCCGCCCCGGAGGAGGCCGGGTCCGGCCCGCGGCGCAACGGTACGAAGGAGGCCCTGGTCTCCCTCGCCCTGCGCTTCGACCTCGTCCACGAGGACGATCTGATCGTCCTGGCCTCTTCCGTCTCCGCCGCCTCCACTGCCGCTTCGGCCATCGGGGTGCTGCGGTGACCGAACGCCCCGGAGATCTCTACGCCGTTTCCGTTCCCGAGTCGTACCGGGTCGGCGACTGGATCGTGGGCGCGCCCCTCGGCGCGGGCGGTTTCGGCAGTGTGTACGCCGCACGGCGCGCCGGTGCGGGCAGTCCCCGGACCGCCGCCCTCAAGTTCCTGCCGACCGGCACCCACACCCCGCGCCAGCTCCGGCACCTGCGCGACCTGGCCGAGCGCGAGGTCGAGCTGCTGAGCCGGGTGCGGGCGCCCCGGCTGGTCCGGATGCACGAGGTGCTCACGGTGGACGACCCCGGCCGCCAGGACCTGGACGGCGCCACCGTGCTGGTCCTGGACCGCGCCGAGAGCTCGCTCGACGTCGTGCTGCGCGCCCCGGCGCCGCCCGAGTCCGGCCCCCGCCTGCTGTTCCAGATCTGCGAGGGCCTGCAGCAACTGCACGAGGCGGGCTGGGTCCACGGCGACCTCAAGCCCGCCAACGTCCTGCTGCAGGACGGCGAGGCCCGGCTCGCCGACTTCAACATGGCCGCGGAGATGGAAGGCACCCACGCCTACGCCCCCGCGTTCGCCACGCCCGACTACACGCCGCCCGAGCTGTTGTGGGGGCAGGTCGGCGAGCGCGGCCAACTGGTCCGCCCCACCGCCGACATCTGGGCCTTCGGCGTCCTCGCCCACCTCGTCCTGACCGGCACGCTGCCGCTTCCCGGCGGCACCCGGGCCGCCCGCAGGGACGCCGTGGTGCGCTACGCCCGCGGCACCGAACCCCTGCGGCTGTCCTCCGCCCTGCCGCCCGGGTGGCGGGGGATCATCACGGACTGCCTGGCCACGACGCACGAGGAACGGGCGCCCCATGCCGCGGCGACCCTGCTGGGGCGCATCCGGTCCGTCCTGGACGGCGCCCACGACTCCCACGGCTCCCCGGCCGGCCCGCCGCCGCGCCCCGGCCGCCGTCTGCGGCGCTCCCTGATCGCGCTCGCCTGCGCGGGCGCCCTGACGGCGGTCGGCCTGTACCTCGGGACGCGGCCCACCGAGGGGGACGGCTCCCCCACCGCGCGGAGCACGGGAACGGCCGCTCCGGTGCGTACCGTCGAGCCCGCCGTCGAACGCACCACCGGGCCCGCCACCGAACCCGTCGGCTACGACCGTTGCATCCGGGGCAGCGTCTGCTTCTTCACCGCGGCCGACGGGGGCGGCCTGATGTGCGCCTGGGTGGGCGACGAGACGGACTGGCTGGAGGGCGAGAACCGGTGCAGCTGGGCGGGCCGGCAGCAGCCGCGCTCGGTCTTCAACAACGGCAGGGCCGCCGCCGAGGGCGAGTCCTTCGCCCAGGTCGTCTACTACGCCGACAAGTACTTGAAGAACCGCCTCGGCTGCCTGTCGGCGGGCACCCGCACCAACCTCTCCGTTCCGGCCGGGCCCCGTTCGCACGTCTGGGCCGAGCGCTGCTGACCCCGCGCCCCGCCCCGGGCCCTACCCTGGGGGCGTGAACGAGATGCCGCAGGATCACCGCCCGGCGCAACCGGTACGGGTGCTGCTCGCCGAGGACCAGGGGATGATGCGGGGCGCGCTCGCGCTGCTGCTCGGTCTGGAGCCGGACATCGAGGTCGTGGCGCAGGTCGGTGCCGGGGACGAGATCGTGGACGCCGCGCTGCGGTCCCGCCCCGACGTGGCGTTGCTGGACATCGAACTGCCGGGCCGCAGCGGGCTGGACGCCGCCGCCGATCTGCGTACGGAGGTGCCGGACTGCCGGGTGCTGATCCTGACCACGTTCGGCCGCCCCGGTTATCTGCGCCGGGCGATGGAGGCCGGGGCCGCGGGGTTCCTGGTCAAGGACGGTCCGGTCGAGGAACTCGCCGTCGCGGTCCGCCGGGTGCTGGCCGGCGAGACGGTCATCGACCCCGCCCTGGCCGCCGCCGCGCTCAGCGCCGGTCCCAGCCCGCTCACGGCGCGGGAGCGGGACGCGCTGAACGCCTCGGTGGACGGGGCGACGGTCGCCGACATCGCGGCGAAGCTGCACCTGTCCGAGTCGACGGTGCGCAACTACCTGTCGTCAGCGATCGGCAAGACGGGGACGCGCAACCGGATGGAGGCGGTCCGGGCGGCGCGGCAGCAGGGGTGGCTCTGAGAGCCGTACCGGCCGCGGAGCCGGTGTCCTGACCGGCTCCGCGGTTCCCGCTACCGGCGCAGCAGTGTCACCACCGCGGCGCCGCCGAGGCCGATGTTGTGGGTCAGGCCGACCTGTGCGTCCGGCACCTGCCGCTCGCCCGCCTCTCCCCTCAACTGCCAGGTGATCTCGGCGATCTGGGCGATGCCGGTGGCGCCGAGCGGGTGCCCCTTGGAGATCAGCCCGCCCGAGGGGTTGACCACCCAGCGCCCGCCGTAGGTGGTGGCCCCGGACTCGACGAGCTTGCCCGACTCGCCCTCGCCGCACAGCCCGAGCGCCTCGTAGGTGAGGAGTTCGTTGACGGAGAAGCAGTCGTGCAGCTCGATCACGTCGAGGTCGGCGGCGGACAGGCCCGAGGCCGCGTACACCTGCTGGGCGGCGGCCCGCGACATCGGCAGGCCCACCGCGTCGATGCAGGTCCCGGAGGCGAAGGACGCTTCGGTGTCGGTGGTCATGGCCTGGGCGGTGATCTCCACCGCCCGGTCGTGCAGGCCGTGTTCGTCGACGAAGCGCCGGGACACGACGACGGCCGCGGCGGCCCCGTCGGAGGTGGGCGAGCACTGGAGCCTGGTCAGCGGGGAGTGGACGGGTTTCGCGGCAAGCACCTCCTCGACCGTGTACGGGTCCTGGAACTGGGCGTACGGGTTGTTCACCGAGTGCCGGTGGTTCTTGGCGCCGACCGCCGCGAGCTGCGCCTCCGTGGTCCCGTACCGGGCCATGTGCTCGCGGGCCGCGTTGCCGAAGATCTGGGCGGTGGGCGGGGTCCGCTCGAAGCCGTGGGCGGCGGCCATGATCCCGTAGTGCCGGGCCACGGGCGACGCCTTGAAGTCCGCGGCTCCGCCGTCCGCTCCCCCGCCGCCGAGCGCGCCGCGGGTCATCTTCTCGAAGCCGAGCGCGAGGACGCAGTCGCTGATGCCGCCCTCGACGAACTGCCGGGCCGTCATCAGGGCGGTGGAGCCGGTGGCGCAGTTGTTGTTGACGTTGTAGACGGGTATCCCGGTCAGGCCGAGGCCGTACACGGCGCGCTGCCCGGCGGTGGAGGGCTGGAAGCAGTAGCCGACGACGGCCTGCCGGACCTGCGCGTAGGGGATCCGGGCGTCGGCGAGCGCCGCCGTTCCGGCCTCCTTCGCCATGTCCCAGTACTGCCAGTCGCGGGTCTGCGGCTTCTCGAACCTCGTCATCCCGACGCCGACGACGTACGCCTTGGCGGGTTGCGCGGTTGTGGCGGGTTTCATGGGTGGTGGGTCCTTTCAATCGCGCGGGAGACCGAGGATGCGTTCGGCGACGACATTGAGCTGGACCTGGGTGGTGCCGCCCGCGATGGTCAGGCAGCGGGACATCAGGAAGCCGTGCAGGGCCCGCTGTCCGGAGCCCTCGCCCGTGGCGCCGGCCGGTCCGAGGAGTTCGAGGGCCAGTTCCGCGACCTTCTGCTGGTGGGTGGTCTGGACGAGTTTGCGGACGGAGGCCCCCGCGCCGGGTTCGAGGCCGGAGACCTGGCGCAGGGTGGTGCGCAGTCCGATGCAGCCCAGCGCGTGCGCCTCGGCCGCGAGCGCTCCGATGCGGGCCCGGTACGCGCCGTCGAGTTCGCCGCAGTGGGCGATCAGCGCCTCCAGACCGGTGTCGAAGGTCATCTGGTCGGCCATGTGGACGCGTTCGTTGCCCAGGGTGTGCCGGGCGACCCGCCAGCCGTCGCCGGGTTCACCGACGACGGCGTCGGCGGGCAGCAGGACGTCGTCGAAGTACACCTCGTTGAAGAGGGAGTCGCCGGTGATCTCCTTCAGCGGCCGGATGTCGATGCCCGGGGTGTTCCTCATGTCGACGACGAAGTAGCCGAGTCCCCGGTGCTTGGGGGCGTCCGGGTCGGTCCTGGCGAGCAGGATGCCGTGGTCGGCGCCGCGGGCGGCGCTCGTCCACACCTTCTGGCCGTTGATCCGCCAGCCCTCCTCGGTGCGCTCCGCCCTCGTGCGGAGCGAGGCGAGGTCGGAGCCCGCGCCGGGCTCCGAGAACAGCTGGCACCACAGGAGTTCGCCGCGCAGTGTGGGCGCCAGGTAGCGCTCCCGCTGTTCGGCCGTGCCGTGGGCGATGAGCGAGGGCACCACCCAGGTGGCGATCCCCAGGTCGCTGACCCGCACCCCCTGCTGCGCCAACTCCTGCTGCACGACCAGCTGTTGCACGGGGTCGGCGCCCAGCCCCCAGGGGGCGGGCAGGTGCGGGGCGGCGTAGCCGGTCGGGGCGAGGGCGCGGCGGGCCTCCTTCGGGTCGAGGCCGCGGGCGGCCGCCACCACCCGGTGCGCCTCGGCGCGGTGGGCGGCGGCCCGTTCGGGGAGTTCGAGGGCCAGTTCGCGGCGGGCCCCGCTCCCGGCCAGCCGCACGGCCCGCAGCCGGTGGGCGTCCCCGGCGCCCAGCAACTGCCGTGCCACCAGGGCCCGGCGCAGGTACAGATGGGCGTCGTGCTCCCAGGTGAAGCCGATGCCGCCGAGGATCTGGATGCAGTCCTTGGCGCAGCCGTACGCGGCGTCGAGGGCGTCCGAGGCGGCGAGGGCGGCGACCATGGACCGTACGTCCGGGTCCTTCTCGCCGTCGGCGGCGCGGGCCGCGTCCCACACCAGCGCACGGGCCCGCTCGACCCGGACGAGCATGTCGGCGCAGAGGTGCTTGATGCCCTGGAACTGTCCGATGGGCCGGCCGAACTGCTCGCGCGTCCTGGCGTGTTCGGCGGCGATGTCGAGGGTCCTGGCGGCGGTTCCGCAGGCTTCCGCGGCGAGGAGGACGGCGGCGAGGTCGCGGACGTGCGCGGTGTCGGTCCGTACGAGGCGCTCCGCGGGGACGAGGACGCCCTCGGCCACGACGTCGGCCGTGCGGCGGGTCGGGTCGGCGCCCCGGTGCGGGTGTGCGGTCAGCCCGTCGGCGGCGGCGTCGACGGCCAGCCAGAGGGTGCCGGAGGCGGATTCGGCGGCGAGCAGGATCAGGTCCGCCCCGTCGCCGGAGAGGACGGGCGGGGAGGTGCCGTCGAGCAGGTAGCCGCCCTGCTGTTCGACGGCGGTGAGGGTGCCGGGGCCCAGGGCGACGGCGCCGACGCGGCTGCCGGAGGCGATGTCGTGCAGCGGTTCGCCGCCGCCCGCCGCGTGCAGTACGGCGCCGGCGAGGGCATTCGCCAGGTACGGGCCGGGGAGCGCGGCCCGGCCCGCCTCCTCCAGTACCACGGCCAGGTCGAGGAGCCGGCCGCCCCCGCCGCCGCACTCCTCGGGGAGATGGAGGGCGAGCAGGCCCTGTTCCGCGAGGACGTCCCAGTACCCGGGGCGCCCGCCGGGGGCGGCGGTGCCGTCCGCGTCGAGGAGTGCGCGGAGCTCCTCGGGCGGTACGGCGCGCGCCAGCACGCCCCGTACGGCCCGCGCCAACTCCCTGTGTTCTTCGGTGATTCCGATGCCCATGCGGATCCTCGCCGGTCGCAGCCACTGGAACGGCGCAAGAGTAGAACACGTTTCAATCTGACGGAAGGTCAGAGAACGGTCGGGGACGGGACCGGACCGACGGACCCTGACCGATGGACACCGACCGATGGACATTGGCCGATGGACATTGGCCGATGGACACCAGCCCGGAAGGCCGGTCGTATCCGACCTGTGGCGGATTCGCCTCCGGGCGCCCTCCAGCACAATGGGCCGCATGGCAGACACCGAAGAAGTCAAGGCGCCTTCCGTCAGCACCGGTTTCATCGTCGGCATGCTGGTCGGCACCTCCGCCGGGATCGCGCTCGGACAGTCCGTCCTCGACAACCCGGCACTCGGTCTGGCCCTCGGCGGCGGTGCGGGCGGAGTCCTCGGCATCGCTTTCGCGATGGCACGGCACTCGCGGCGGCAGCCCTCGTGAGCTCCGCGCGATTCGGCTTCCGCGGCCCCTGAAGCACGGGCGCCCTCCGCCTACGGAACGGCCCGGCCGGCAGGCTGATTGACGGTCCGTCAGGCAGACCGACCAGCCGGCCGACCGACAGCCCGGCCGGCACCGGCCGACGGGCCGACCTCCGCGCACCCCTGCGCACGCCCCGCCCGTCGGTCGCGCACGCCCGCGCGCCGCGATGCCGAAACCGCCGCACACGCCCGCGCGTCACCGCCCTGCGAACGCCGCGCGGTTCACCCCGTGCGCGCCCCCGCCCGGGTCGGGTGCCTCTCCGTCCGGGGCCGGTGCGCCGACGCGCCCCGTTCGTTCCGCGTTTCCCGGAATACCTTGGACGACCGGAAGGTTTCACCCTGCACGCACTTGGCGGGCGGCATCGCCCGCCGTCGGGCCCGCGCACTCCGTCGAACCCGCACACCTCGCCGGGCCCCCACACTCCGCCGGACCCTTCACCGCACTCGACCATGCCGCCCGGAGGCCGCACGCATGCCACAGACGTCGAACGAACAGCACGCCGGGGAACCCGCCGATCCGTCCGCACCCCGGGCGGGCCGCGGCGTCGTCCCCGTACTCGCCTTCGCGGGTATCACCGTCGCGGTGATGCAGACCCTGCTCGTCCCCGTCATCAAGGACCTGCCCGCCCTGCTGCGCACCGACCCGTCCGACGCCACCTGGGTGCTGACCTCGACGCTGCTCGCGGGGGCCGTCGCCACCCCGATCATGGGCCGCCTCGGCGACCTCCACGGCAAGCGCAGGATGCTGCTCGCCAGCCTCGCCGTGATGGTGGTCGGCTCCCTCATATGCGCCTTCACCGACGACCTCGTCGTCATGATCGCGGGGCGTGCGCTCCAGGGCTTCGCGATGGGCGCCATCCCGCTGGGCATCGGCATCATGCGCGACGAGCTGCCGCGCGAGAAGCTCGGCTCGGCGATGGCGCTGATGAGTTCCTCGATCGGGGTGGGCGGCGGGCTCGCGCTGCCCGCCGCCGCGCTGGTCGCCCAGCACTTCGACTGGCACACCCTGTTCCTCGGCTCGGCCGCGCTCGGCGTGCTGTCGATGACGCTCACCGCCCTGGTGGTGCCGGAGCCCGAGCTGCGCGCCCCCGGCCGGTTCGACCTGGTCGGCGCGCTCGGGCTGTCGCTCGGACTGGTCTGCCTGCTGCTGCCCATCACCAAGGGCGGCGACTGGGGCTGGACCTCGGGCGCCGTGATCGGGCTGTTCGTCGCCGCCCTGGTGATCCTCCTCCTGTGGGGCCTGTTCGAACTGCGCAGCCAGACCCCGCTGGTCGACCTGCGGACCTCCGCCCGGCGCGAGGTGCTGCTGACCAACCTCGCCTCGGTCATGGTCGGGGTCGCCTTCTACGCCGTCTCGCTGATCCTGCCGCAGCTGCTCCAGCTGCCCACGTCCACGGGGTACGGCCTGGGTCATTCGATGGTGGTCGCCGGGCTGTGCGTGGCGCCGCTCGGCCTGACGATGATGTTCGTCGCCCCGCTGTACGCCCGGCTGTCGGCCCGCCGGGGCCCCAAGGTGTCGCTGATCCTCGGCCTGCTGGTCATCGCGGTCGGCTACGGCGCGGGGCTCGGCCTGATGGGTGCCGCCTGGCAGACCGTGCTGATCGCGGTGATGATCGGGGCCGGCATCGGCCTCGCGTACTCCTCGCTGCCCGCGCTGATCATCGGCGCCGTCGACCCGTCCGAGACGGGCGCGGCCAACGGCCTGAACACCCTGATGCGGTCGATCGGCACCTCGGTGTCGAGCGCCGTGATCGGCATGGTGCTGGCCGACACCGCGATATCGACGGACCGGGGGCCGCTGCCCTCGATGGAGGGGTTCCGCATCTCGTTCCTGATCGCGATGGGCGCGGTGGTGGTCGGGCTGGTGCTGGCCTGGTTCCTGCCCCCGCGGCGCGAGGCGATGCGCCCGGCCCTGCTGGCGAGCAGCGAGGACGACGTCGAGGAGCCGGCCCCGGCCCCCACCGCGTCCCGCACCGTGGCCGGTTCGGGCGGCTTCCGCGGCCGGGTGACGGGCACGGACGGGGTGCCGGTGGCCCGTGCCAACGTCACACTGATCGACCACCGGGGCCGGCAGGCCGGGCTCGCCGTGACCGACGAGCACGGTCACTACGTGCTGCCCGCCCCGGCCGGCGGGAACTTCGTGCTGGCCGGTTCGGCCGCCGGGTACGCACCGCGCGCCTGCCCGGCGACGTACCCGGGTGACGGCCTGCCGGTCGACACCGATCTGGTGCTGGGCGTCAACGCGCCGGGACGTCGAACCGCGGTGTCGTCGTGAGCAGCTGAGAGACGTCCGTCCCGGCCGCGAGCTCCTGCGGCGGTGCGCCGCGGGTGAACAGCCGGGCGGGACGGGCGCCCTGCACCCGGGCCTGCTCCCCCTCCACCCGCAGCCACGAGCCCTCGCGCAGGCCGAGCACCGGCACGTCGTTCTCCTCCAGGAACTCGGTGAGCCGCTCCTCGCGGGTCTCGCCCTTGTGGGTGCTGGCCGGGTCCGGGTCCAGGTAGTGCGGGTTGATCTGGAACGGGACGAGGCCGAGCGTCTCGAAGGACGGCGGCTGCACGATGGGCATGTCGTTGGTGGTGCGCAGGGTGGGCGCCGCCATGTTCGTACCGGCGCTGGCCCCCATGTACGGCAGCCCGTCGCGCGCCGCCTCGGCGACCGCCTCCCGCAAACCGGTCCGGTACAGGGCGCTCAGCAGCCGGAAGGAGTTGCCGCCGCCGATGAACACGGCGTCGGAAGCGGCGAGTTCGGCGATCGGGTCGGGGTTCTCGTGGACCCCGCGGACGGTGATCCCGGCCGGTTCGAGGGCGCCACGGACGCGCGCGGTGTACGTGTCGTGGTCGGCGAGCGCGTAGGGGACGAAGGCCAGCCGGGCGCCTTCGGGCAGGAACGCGGTGACGGTGTCGAGGGCGTGCTCCAGGTAACCGCGGCCGTACTGGGTGGAGTTGGAGAGCAGCAGCAGATTCATCGGGTTCCTCTCGGGTGGCTTCCGGGTCGTCAGGTGGTGCGGGGGCGGCGGGCCCGGGGCTTCGGGCGCTGCGGCGGGTGGGTGAGCCGCTTCTCCAGCAGCTGGGCCGCGTGCCTCAGCGCGTCGAGCCGGTCGTCCGGCGCCCCCGCGAAGAGTTCCTCGGCGCCGCCGAGGCTGAGGCTGCCGTACGGTTCGCGGCCGAGGAAGACCGGCACGGCGACGGTCGCGATGCCGGTGTCGTACTCGCCGACCGTCCAGGCGTGGCCCTGGGCGCGGATCTTGAGGAACTCCTCCTCCAGCCGGTCCGGGTCGGTGACCGTCCGGTCGGTGAACCGGGCCATGGGGCGGCCCCGGAAGAGCCGGTGGCGCTGCTCGTCGGGCAGGTACGCGTAGTACGACTTGCTGGTCGCCCCGGCGTGCGCCGGGTAGAGCTCACCGACCAGCGGGTAGTAGCGCAGCGGCCCGGCCACGCCCTCCTCGGCGGCGACGCACCGCATGTGGAAGCTGTCCGGCAGGCAGAAGAGCACCGTGTCGCCGGTGACCCGGCGCAGCTCCTCCAGGACCGGTCCGGCCAGCAGCTCCAGTGATCCGGACCGCTCCCAGAGCCTGCCCAGGCGCAGCACGGCGGGGCCGATCCGGTAGCGGCGGGTGACCGGGTCGGAGACCAGGAAGCCACGCCCGGCGAGGGTGGCGAGCAGCCGCTGGGCCACCGAGGTGTCCCAGCCGAACTCCTCGGCGACCTCGGTGACGCCCCAGTCGGGCCGGGTCCGCTCGAAGGCGAGCAGCACGAGGAGCGCCCGGTCGACGGTTTGCAGGGCCCCGGCGGGGGTGCGCCGGTCCAGATCGAAGTCCGCCATCGTCATCTCACCATTCAGACCTGAATTGCAAATAACGGGAAACAGTTGCGTTCAACGCTATCCGATCCCGAATGTGTCCTCAGCACCCCGCCCCGCGCTTCTTCCCGTCGAACGCCGGCCCGGGTGTCCGGATCAGCCCGGGTGTCCGGATCAGTGAGATCGGTGAGACCGGGTGAGCGAGAAAGGCCCCCCATGTTGAAGTACGTGCTGGACATCGTCGATCTGTTGGACGATCCCCAGGTCAATGGCAAGACGGTCGTCGAGTACCTCGACTCCGTGAGCGGCGCCGAGGGCTCGTCCGCGAAGGTCACCACGGTCGTCGGCGCGCAGGGCTCGACGGACTTCGTGATGGTCCGCGTCCCGGGCTCGCGGGGACGCACGTCCGGGGGCGACGCCCGCACCCTGGGCGTGGTGGGCCGGCTCGGCGGCATCGGCGCCCGGCCCGAGGTGACCGGCCTGGTCTCCGACGCCGACGGCGCGGTCTCCGCGCTCGCCGCCGCCGCCAAGCTGCTGGACATGCGCCGCCGCGGCGACGTGCTGCCCGGCGACGTGATCGTGGCCACCCACATCTGCCCGAACGCGCCGACCGAGCCGCACGACCCGGTGCCGTTCATGGGCTCGCCCGTGGACATCGCCACCATGAACCGGCACGAGGTGACCGACGAGATGGAGGCCGTGCTCTCCATCGACACCACCAAGGGCAACCGGATCATCAACCACAAGGGCCTCGCCCTGTCGCCCACCGTCAAGGAGGGCTGGGTGCTCCGGGTCGCCGAGCCGCTCGGCGAACTGCTGGCCGTGGTGACGGGTGAGCCGTTGGTCACGTATCCGGTGACCACCCAGGACATCACCCCGTACGGTAATGGGGCACACCACATCAATTCGATCCTTCAGCCCTCCACCGCGACGACCGCCCCGGTCATCGGCCTGGCCATCACCTCGGCCGCCGCGGTGCCGGGCTGCGGTACGGGCGCGAGCCACGAGACGGACATCGCGTCCGCCGCCCGCTACGCCGTGGAGGTCGCCAAGGGCTACGGCAGCGGCCACCTGGACTTCCACGACGCGGTGGAGTTCGACAACCTCGTCAACCGCTACGGGTCGCTGGCACACCTGCAGACCTTCGGCCGCACACCCCAGGAGTCCTGATGGCAGCCACCCCGCAGGCCGAGGCCGGGGCCCCCGAGTCCAAGGCCATCGGCAGCGACGACTACTCGCTGTCCCGCGTCCCGCGCGACAAGCGCTTCGGCTTCTGGTCGATGCTGCTCCAGTGGCTGGCCCAGTCCGGCTCGATCTCGCAGTTCACCCTCGGCGCCACCATCGGCGTCGGCATGACCTTCAAGGGCGCCTTCCTCGCCTTCACGCTCGGCGCGGTGATCCTGGAGGTCGTGATCTTCGCGATCGGCCTGGCCGGCATGCGCGAGGGCCTGGCGACGCCCATGCTGACCCGTTGGGTCGGCTTCGGCCGCAACGGCTCGGCGCTGGTCAGCTTCATCATCGCGGTCAGCCTGGTCGGCTGGTTCGGCGTCCAGAACACGATCTTCGGCAACAGCGTCTCGGCGCTGATCGGCGGCCCGGCCTGGATGTGGTGCGTGCTGGCCGGCATCGCCATCACCGCCCTGGTGATCTTCGGCTTCACGTACATGGCCACCTTCGCCAAAATCGTCACGCCGCTGTTCTTCGCGATGGTCGCCTGGTCGGTCATATCGACGCTGAAGGACCACTCCATCAGCGAGCTGATCAGCTCCCCGCCGCCCGGCGAGACGATCCCGCTCGCCGTCGCCGCCACCGCCATCGCGGGCGGCTACATGACCGGCGCGATCGTGTCCCCGGAGATGACCCGGTACAACCGGAAGGGCTCGCACGTCTTCCTGCAGAGCGCCTCGTCGATGATCCTCTCCGAGTACATCGTCGGCCTGACCGGCGTGCTTCTCGGCCACCTGGTCAAGAGCAGCGAGGTCTCGCACATCGTGCTCTCCACCTCCGGCGCCTTCGGCGTGATCGTGGTCCTGATGTCCACCGCCAAGATCAACGACTGGAACCTGTACGGCTCCTCGCTCGGCGTCGTCAACTTCTTCCAGGTCGTCTTCCGCAAGCGGCTGCACCGCGGCGCGGTCACGATCGTCCTGGGCATCGCGGGCACGGCCCTGTCCGCGGTCGGGATCATGACCCACTTCACCGAGTTCCTCTCCGTCCTCGGCGTCGCCATCCCGCCCATCGGCGGCATCATCGTGGCCGAGTACTGGGTCGTGAAGCGGATGCGCAAGCCGCTGGACGAGACCCGCGAGTCCGAGACCCTGCCGACGTCCTCGCCGACCTGGGTCCCGATGTCCATCGTCATCTGGATCGCGGCGTTCTGCGTCGGCAAGTTCTACGACGGCGGCATCCCGGCCCTGAACTCGCTGGCCACCGCGTTCGTCCTGTACAGCGTCCTCGGCCTGCTGGGCTGGGTGAAGCCGTACGGCACCTCCACCCTGGACGACGAGGACGCCTCCGCCCCCGCCGCCCGCGCGACAACCCCTGTGGGAGCAGCATGACCACCCCCGACCCCACCACCGCCCCGCTCGCCCCGGCCTCGGCCGAGGCCCAGGACGAGGTCATCGGGCTCTGCGCCGAACTGATCCGGTTCGACACCTCCAACCCCACCAGCGACGAGCGCGCCTGCGCCGACTGGGTGGTGGGCCGCCTCGCCGAGGCGGGCATCGCCTCCGAGCTGGTCGAGTCCGCCCCGGGCCGCGCCAACGTCATCGCCCGGATCGCGGGCGCCGACCCGAAGCGCGGTGCCCTCCTGGTCCACGGCCACCTGGACGTGGTGCCCGCCGACGCCGCCGAGTGGCAGGTCCCGCCGTTCTCCGGCGAGATCCGCGACGGCTACCTGTGGGGGCGCGGCGCGATCGACATGAAGGACACGGTGGCCGTCATGCTGGCCACCGCCCGGCACTTCGCCCGCACCGGCACCAGGCCGTCCCGCGACCTGGTCCTGGCCTTCCTCGCCGACGAGGAGGCGGGCGGGAAGTTCGGCGCCCACTGGCTGGTCGAGCACCGCCCGGAGCTGTTCGCCGGGGTCACCGAGGCGATCGGCGAGGGCGGCGGATTCTCGTACGCGCTCGACGACACCCGGCGCCTCTACCCGATCGAGAACGCGCAGCGCGGCATGGCCTGGATGGAGCTGACCGCCACCGGCCGGGCCGGCCACGGCTCGTCGCCCAACGACGAGAACGCGGTCACCGACCTCGCCGAGTCGCTGACCCGCATCGGCCGTCACACCTTCCCCGTCCGGCTGATCGAACCGGTGCGGGCGCTGCTCCAGGAGGCCGCCGACCTCCAGGGCGTGGAGCTCGACCTCGACGCCGAGGACCTGGACGCCGAGCTGGCCAGGCTGGGGCACGTCGCCGACTTCATGCAGGTGGTGCTCCGCAACTCCGCGAACCCCACCATGTTCAACGCCGGTTACCAGACCAACGTGATCCCCGGAAAGGCCACCGCCCGGGTGGACGGCCGGTTCCTCCCCGGCCACGAGCAGGAGCTGATCGACACGATCGACGGCCTCCTCCTCCCCTCGGTCACCCGTGAGTGGGTCAACCACGACATCGCGATGGAGACCACGTTCGACGGCCCGCTGGTCGACGCCATGTGCGCGGCCGTGCGCGCCGAGGACCCGGACGGCCACCCGGTCCCGTACTGCAACCCGGGCGGCACCGACGCCAAGGCCTTCACCCACCTCGGCATCCGCTGCTTCGGTTTCAAGGGCCTCAAGCTCCCGCACGACCTGGACTACGGCCGCCTGTTCCACGGCGTGGACGAACGCGTCCCGTTGGAGGGCCTGCGCTTCGGCGTCCGCGTCATGACCCGGCTCTGGCAGAGCTGCTGACTCCCCACTCGGCACCCCTGCCAGGGGCCCCGACCCGGGCCCACCCCATGTACGCCCCCACCGGAATCCATGCCGTCGGTGGGGGCGTACGTATCGAGGCCGAAATCCCCCCGCACCGGCCGGCCGGCTCGTGAGCGTCGGCCCATGACCGTCTGCCGACGCTCACCCCCATGGTCGCGAACCCGCTGGTGGGCAACAGGAATCTGCTGTCGGAGCACGGATACGGCCCAGGCGTGTCCTGTGGGTCCGGCCGGCTGAGCAAAAACCGGGTGCGGCCGGCCGCCGTGACGGTGTGAGATGCAGGACATGACGATCGTTCTGAACGAGCCCTGCGCCGACGAGCTGACCGGAGCCGTGGACGCACTCCGCACATGGCAGGACGACCGGACGCCGCTGCAACTCCATCCGGGAGACCTCGGCTGGGCCTGGGCGCTGGGCGCGGAGAAGCTGGCCTCGGCCGTCCGCACCTGGAGCGCGGGCGGACGGATCATCGCCGTCGGCTACCTGGACGGCCCTGATGTGCTGCGTCTGACGACCGCGCCCGACCTGCGACAGGACGAGGATCTGGCGCGTCGGCTGCTGGCGGACCTCAACGATCCGGAGCGCGGGGTCCTGCCGCCCGGGAAGGTCGGCCTCGAAATCCCCGACGGCGCCCTGCTCCGCGAGGTCCTCCTGGAGGCGGGCTGGAATCTGGACGAGCCGTGGACGCCTCTGCGCCACGACCTCTCCGCGCCGGTGAGGGACTCCGGCCTGCGGATCGAGGTAGCCGGTCCGGAGACGGCGGGGGTACGGACCGCGGTGCACCGCTCGGCGTTCGGCAGTCCGAGGTTCACCGAGGAGGTCTGGCACGTTCTCGCGGCCGGGCCGGTCTACGCCGACGCCCGCTGCCTGATCGGCTACGACGACCGGGACAACGCGGTGGCCGCGGCGACGGTCTGGTCGGCCGGCCCCGGCAGGCCCGGCCTGCTGGAGCCGGTGGGTGTGCACGCCGACCATCGCGGTCGCGGCCACGGGACGGCCATCAGCGTCGCCGCTGCGGCAGCGCTGCGCGAGATGGGTGCGTCGAGCGCGCTCGTCTGCACCCCGAGCTCGAACGCTGCCGCCGTCGCCACCTACCGGGCGGCTGGATACGAGCCGTCGCCCGAACGGCTGGACGTCGGCCGAGCCGCCTGACACCGTTCAGGCGGTATGGGACTGGGCCGCGTCACCGACCCGGCCGGGCAATCGTCCGGGCCCATCAGCATGCGGGAGGGGCTTGGAAAAAGGGGAGGCCACGGCACGTGGCCGGTCGCATCGGTCGGCGGCGAGGCACTGGGACGGTCCCGATCGCCGCCATCATGATCTGGCTCCGCCGACCGGCATGACACGCTCTAATACCAGGGGCGGGCGTCATGTGTGGGCAGCGGACGCAGCTGCGGCCAGCGTTCGAGCAGGCGGTCGGCCAGGGCGGAGCCGAGTCGGCCGACGGCGTGCAGGTGGTCGTGGTCGCGGGTCATGTCGGCGACCACGCCCAGGCGGTGGACGAGCCGCTCACGGGCGGAGATGTAGCCCCACTCGAAGTCCTCGGAGGGCACCCGGGCGAACTGGTCGACCGTCCTGCGGTGGGCCCGTTCGACGAGCGCGTCGCCCTGGATCAGCCAGCCCGCGCACGCGTCGGCGAGGTCGCCCGGCACGTCCTTCCCGGTGAGGCCGCGCCAGGTGGTCCGGTAGACGTCCTCGACCTCCGCGAGCGGGGCCGCGGTGACCGACATGGCACACCAGCAGGTGGGGAAGCCGATGCGGAAGTAGGCGAGTTCGATCAGGCCGTTGCCGAGCGAGGCCCCCTCGAAGTCGACGAAGCGGACGCCGTCGGCGGTGCGCAGATCGTTGCCGGGGCAGGGGTCGCCGTGCAGCAGCGCATGGTACGGGGCAGGGTCCAACCGCTCCAGGAGAGCGGCGAGTTCATCGGGAACCGCGGACGGCACGGGCACGTCGAACGCCCTGGCCAGGGCGAGGAAGGACTCCGCGTCGGCGGCCGTGGGACCCGACCAGACCGGCAGTGCGCCCGCGTCGGCGGGCCCGGTCAGGGCGTGCAGCCGGGCGAGCGACTCGGCGTACCCCGGCATCCAGTCGTCCGTCCTGCCGAGGTCCTCCAGGTGCTCCAGGACCATCACCCGCGAGGACGGGTCCGTGGCGAGCAGCGCGGGGGCCACGGCGGGCCCGGCGGCCCGTCCCGCCAGGCGCAGCCCGGCGACCTCCCGCGCGAAGCGCGTGTCCGCGTCGGCCGCCGCGTCCCCGCCGTCGACGATCTGCTTGACGATCACCGGCCGCCGGTCGGCCGACCGCACCCGCCACACCCGCGCCCGTGGACTGCTGCCCAGGATTTCGGCCTGCTCGGGAGTGCCCACGGTGGAGAGCAGCGCCTCACTGAAAGGAACTCGGTTCGACATGCCGACGAGCGTAGCCCCGGGACGTCGTCAGAGGACATCGAGTACTGGGCCGACGAGGCGTACCGGGGTGCAGGTCCTGCGGTTCGAGAACCTGCGCGGAGGCCCCCGCCGGGGCACGGGCGGGGGCCTTCGTTCGGGCGGCGCGTCAGGCGTTGGAGGTGATTGCGGTGACGAACGCGGTCCAGGCGGCGACCGGGAAGAGACAGGCCCCCAACTCCGGCGCCTTGGAGTCGCGTACGGCCATTCCCGCCCCGTCGAGCCGGGCGCCCTCGACGCACTGCCCACCCTGGTCGTTGCTGTAGCTCGACCTGAACCAGTGGGCACTGGCCGGCACGTGAGTGGTCATGTGGATCAGTGCTCCTTGACCCCGTCGACGAACGCACGCCAGGCGGCGGCCGGGAACACGCAGACGCCCTGCCCGGGGTCCTTGGAATCCCGGACAGCCATCACCTGCCCGTCGAGCCGGGCACCCTCGACACAGTTGCCACCCTGGTCGTTGCTGTAGCTCGACTTGAACCAGTGGGCACCGGCGGGCTCACGAGTGGTCATGTAGATCAATGCTCCTTGATTGCTTCTCTGATCATGCCGAGAGACTCCTGCGGCCCCACGGCAAGAATCTGGAGGTCGTTGAACGCCTCTTCGTACAGGGCGACATCGGCACGCTTCCGCGTGACTGATGCCCCGCCCAGGTTCTCCTGGTACGCGATGGATTCCGCGTCGCCAAGCCGGAACAACGTGAAGGCGCCGTTCATCCCGGGGTGAGCGCCCGCCTTGAAGGGGACGACCTGCACCCGTACTGAGGGCAGTTCGGCCACCTCCGCCAGATGTTCCATCTGCGCACGCATGACGGTCGAACTGCCAACTTCGCGGCGGAGAACCGCCTCATTGATCACCGCTGCAAACTTGAGCGGCACAGACCTGCGGTGAAGTACCTCCTGCCGCGTCATCCTCACCGTGACGAGTCGGTCGATCTCGTCGGCGGAGAGCCTCTCGTGTGCACGGCGATGGATGGTGCGCACGTAGTCCTCGGTCTGGAGAAGGCCGGGGACGAATTCGCTCTCGTAGTTGCACACAGCCGCAGCCGTGGCTTCCAGGCCCAAGTACGCCTTGAACGTGGGCGGGATGGCGGGCCGGTACTCGGGCGACTGCCACCAGTCCCTCTTGGTCTTGGTGACGGCCGCGTACCCCAACAACAGAGCACGCTTCTCGGGATCCGCCCCGTAGATCTCGCAGAGTGCCATCACGTCGACGGCCTCGACAACCGAATTGTCCCCCGTCTCCAGCCTGGTCAGCTTCGACGGACTACAGATCAAGGTGCGGACGACCTGGGTCGATGTGAGACCGGCTTCGTGCCGGAGCTGCCGGAGTTCACGCCCTAACTGAAGACGGCAGAGAGCAGGCGTCGCCGACTCCACATCCGTAATCATCTACTGCCTCCCAGGACTTGTTACCCAGTGTGACGGAGAATGTTCCGCTGCCGCAAGGAGTGTTCTGCGTCGACGCAGAACACTCCGCCCAGGAGCGCAAATGCGCCGAAACGGCACAGAAATTCACGCAGGAATCTGTTAGCAGAAAACTGCTGCGACACCCAAGGCTACCCTCCGCACCGGATCGATTACCAAATGTTGCCGAAGTGGGCCCTTCGTCCACCGGGTGCCCTTCTCCGGACAACTGCCGTGCAGTTACAGCCAGGTTGACGATCAACCAGAGGGCTTCCTTGCGAGGTCTTAGCCTTTCCGGGAACCCTTTCCGGGGCGCCGCGCCACGCACGGCGGGCGCCAGAAGCTCCGTGCGTGACGAACATGGCGAGGTATGCAGGCATGTGGGGTCGAGGGACGCTGATCGACGACCGTTACACACTGGTCGGACGGTTGGGCGGTGGCGCCATGGGCGAGGTCTGGTGCGCCGAGGACCAGGTGCTCAGGCGCCAGGTCGCCGTCAAGTTCCTTCGCCCGTCGGGTCTTGAGGACAATTCCTTCCTCCCCCGCTTCCGGAAGGAGGCCAAGATCCTCGCCTCCATCCGTCATCCGGGCGTCGTCGGCGTCCACGACTACGGCGAGCAGATGTTCCCCGGGAACGGCGGCGGCACGGCGACGCATGTCGCGTACATCGTCATGGAACTCGTCGAGGGCAAGACGCTGGAGGAGCTGCGCGAGGAGCACGGGCTCCTTCCGTCCGCCAGGGTGCTCGACCTCGCCGCCCAGGCGCTCGACGCGCTGCACACCGTGCACCGGCTCGGCATCGTGCATCGCGACATCAAGCCGTCGAACCTGATGCTCCGCGAGGACGGCCGGGTCACGGTGACCGATTTCGGCATCGCCCGCACCGAGACCGGCACCCGGCTGACCGACCCGCACGGGATCATCGGCACACCGCGCTTCATGTCTCCCGAGCAGGCCCGGGGGCTGCCCGTCCTCCCGGCCTCCGATCTCTACTCCATCGGCGCGGTCTGCTACGAACTGATCACCGGAACACCGATGTTCAGCGGGGCATCACCCGTCGAGGTCGCCCTCAAGCACATCGAGGAACCGGTGCCGGCCCTCCCCGGCGACGTCCCGGAAGCGACCAGGGCCTTTCTCTCCAAGGCGCTCGCCAAGGACCCCGAGGACCGCTACGTCAACGCCGCCGTGATGGCCGCCGCGGCACGCCGGGCGGCCAAGGAACGCGACATCACCGACAACCACCACGACGCCGCCGAGGCACGCGACACCGCCGAGAAGCGCGACGCCGCGGAGGAACCCGGCCGGGACACGCGGCCCCGTCCGCATGCCCGCCCGCGTTCCCGTCCGCGCCTCCGCCCGGTGCTTCTCCCGGCCGCGCTGTTCGTCTCCGCGGCCGCCGCCACGGCCCTGTACTTCGCCCCACTGCCCTGGAACTCCGACTCCGGCTCCGGCTCCACGACAAAGTCCGACTCCGACTCCACAACGGACTCCGGCGCCGACTCCGCCGCACCGGCCGGGGACGCGAAAACGAAGGGGCCGGGCGCGGGCTGGGAGGACCGCGGCATCATCCAGCCCGAGAAGTTCCCGTCCACGAGCACGTTCCGGATGGTCAACATCGATCTGGACACCAGGACCGAGTTCGTCGTGGTCGACAAGGACCAGAAGTTCCGGTTCTGGTGGAACAGGGGCCCTTCGGACACGGGCTGGAACCCCTTCGTCCCCGGGCCGAACTCCTACGTGCCTCCGGCCGGGGCCGTGGGCAGCGCCCTCCACTTCGGCGACATCGACGGCGACGGCTTTCCCGACTGCTTGGACGTCGCCCCGGACGGCCGGATGAGGGTGCACACCTGGAAGAAGGAGAACCCGGCAGGCGCCCGCATGTGCATGAACGACTACACCGGCACCCCCGACGTGTTCTCGCAGGGAGCCACCGGCGACCGGCCGTCCGTCGGTCCGAAGGACCGCGTCCTGTTCGCGGACGTCACCGGAGGCGGACGGGACGACTACCTGCTGATCGAGCCGGACGGTACGACGACGGCCTGGTACAACAGGGACTTCCAGTCCGTGGGCGGACGGGAGTACCTGGACTGGGCGCCGCCCGAGAACATCGACGGCGTCCGGACGGAGCCCGAGGAGATCCTGTACGCGGACATCGACGGGGACAAGCGTGACGACCGCATCCTGATCACCGCCAAGGGCGGCGCCCGTGCCTGGATCAACGTGGGCGACAAGGGGGCGGGCGGTGAGTTCCGGGAGATCGGAAGGATCGCGAAGGACTCCGGAGTGCCCCCGCAGGAGGTGCGGTTCGCCGATGTCGACGGAGACGGAAGGGCCGACTTCCTCCGCATCGAGCGGAACGGCGTGACCCACGCCTGGCTCAACAAGCTCAAGCCGGAGCGCTTCGGCAGCTGACCCCCTGAACGCCTCGGCCACTCCTGGCCCCCTCCCCCTGACGCCCCCCGGTCCCACGCGCCGTCACCCCGCGTGACGGAGAACGTCCTGCCGCCGCAAGGGGTGTTCTGCACCGCCGCAGAACACCCCGTCCGGGGACGCGAACGCGCTGGAGCAGCAAGGACTTTCGCGCGGAAACCCGCTCGCAGAAAACCGCTGCGGCACTCCCCCGGCTGCCGTCCGCGCTGCGACGATTACCGAAGGTTGCCGAAACGGGCGCGTACGAGGCATCGCCGCGCGACCCGTCCGCCTGCCGCCACCTCCCCGGATCCGCAGATCCGCAGATCCGTAGGCCCGAGCCAGGAGCCCCCATGACACATCCCTCGACGCCCCTCTCCCCCGGCCAACCGCAGCGGGCGGCCGACGGCGGCCTTCCTCTGAACGTCGAGTCCTCGCTCCGGGCCGCCGACGAGGCCCTGGCCCTCCGGCTCGGCACGGTCACGCGCCAGGAGATCGACGCCCGGACCGGCGAACTGCGCGGGCACGTCGTCCTCCTCGCCGATGCGGTGCTCGACCACGCGCGGACCGCCGCGGCCCGCTCCGTCCGGTGGGAGGCCGACCAGCTCCTCGCCTCGACGCCGAGGGACGGCGCGCTCGTCTTCAGCGCGTACCAGCATCTGCGCGACCTCGCCCGGATGCTGCACCGGCTGGCCGACTCCGCGGCGCAGCACGGGGGAACGGCATGAACGTCGACGCCCGGCCGCGGGACCACGGGCCGTGGGACTACACGACGTTCGCACCACCGGGCCGGACCTGCCCCGCGTGCCTGCGTCCGGTCCAGCCGCTCGACCGCTGTTTCCGGGGCGAGATCCCCGGGGCGGCCGGGGAGCCGGTCGTCCTCTACCGCCACATCGACTGCGCGAACCCGGGGCGCCCCTCGCCCGGCCGAGGGGCGTCCCGGGACCGGACGGGCTCCCCCGCCGACACCTCCGGCGGGGGCGTACGGCACGATGGGGCGCCGTCGAACGCGTAGTCCCGAAACCGTCCCCGACCGTCCCCACCAGGAGGAACCCGTGCCCGCCGAGTCCGCCGTCGAGCCGTCGCCCGAGATTCTCGCCGCCTTCCGGGCCGCCAAGGGCTTCATGCCGGTGGGCGAGGGGCTCGCGCTGTACCGGGCCGCCGTCGAGGCCGCCGCGCTGGGGCTGCCGGTCCTGGAGGTCGGCACGTACTGCGGGCGCTCCACCATCCTGCTCGCCGACGCCGCGCGGGCGGCCGGTGTGACGGCGCTCACCGTCGACCACCACCGCGGCAGCGAGGAGCAGCAGCC
The DNA here is from genome assembly GCF_040612315.1 of Streptomyces sp. NPDC006435. NCBI lineage: Bacteria > Bacillati > Actinomycetota > Actinomycetes > Kitasatosporales > Streptomycetaceae > Streptomyces > Streptomyces sp. NPDC006435. The sequence continues at coordinate 75,114 of NZ_JBEXPY010000012.1, read as the reverse complement.
CGGCTGGGAGTACCACGACCCGACCGTCGTGGACCCGGAGGTGGGACGGATGGACACGCTGCCGACCTTCCGCCGGACCCTGCACGCGGCGGGCCTGGAGGACCACGTGGTGGCGCTGGTCGGACGGTCGCCGCAGGTCGCGGCGGTCTGGGGCGGGAAGCTCGGGTTCGTGTTCATCGACGGCGGGCACACCGACGAGCACGCCAACGGCGACTACGAGGGCTGGGCGCCGCACGTGGCCGAGGGCGGGCTGCTGGTGATCCACGACGTGTTCCCCGACCCCGCGCACGGCGGCCAGGCCCCGTACCGCATCTATCTGCGGGCGCTGGAGTCCGGCGCGTTCACCGAGGTCTCGGTGACGGATTCGCTGCGGGTGCTGCGGCGTACCGGAACCGGCATCTGAGGGTGGCCGTCCGAGGGTGTGTTTCGGAAGTGGCGTCGTCCGCCCGGAGGGCGGGGCCGGGGGCATCCGGTGCGTGCGATCGCAAGGCGGAGGGAGGAGAGCGCAGCGGGCTGCGCCGACGACCGACAACGCCGCGAGCGTGCGTGCTGGGCGCCCCCGGCCAGACGAGACTTTCGAAACACACCCGAGGGCCCCGATAGCATCGCGTGGTGCCGTACGACGAGAGCGTTCCCCCCACACCGCGCCGCCGGCCCCTGATCGCCGCCGCCGCGCTCGCAGCCGTGTGCCTGAGTGCCGCGGGCTGTGGCGCGGGCGACGACGGGGGCGGAGCCGCTGCCCGGCCCGGTCCGGGAGACGGCTCCGCCGCCTCCGCGCCGTCCTCCGCGTCGGCTTCGGCGTCGCCGTCGAGCAGCGCTGCGGCGCCGGGAAAGAAGTCCGCCTCCCCCACTCCTTCCGCTTCCGTTTCCGGGCCCGCGAAGAAGATCTCCGGGCCGTTGTCGGGCAAGACCGTTGTGATCGATCCCGGGCACAATCCGAACAATCGCCTGCACACCCGGGAAATCAATCGCCAGGTGGACATCGGGACCGGGCACAAGGAGTGCGACACCACCGGCACCTCGACCAATTCCGGTTATGCGGAGGCCCGGTTCACGCTCGATGTGTCGCACCGGTTGCGCGATCTCCTGGAGGAACAGGGGGCCGAGGTCCTGCTGACGTACGACAACGACCGCTCGTACGGACCGTGCGTCGACGAACGGGCCCGGATCGGGAACAAGGCGAAAGCCGACGCGGTGGTCTCGGTGCACGCGGACGGTTCCGCGGTCGGCAACCGCGGTTTCCACGTGATCCTGCCCGCGGCCGTACGGGGCGGGGCGGCGGACACCTCGAAGATCGTCGGCCCTTCGCGCGATCTGGGAACCAGGATCGCCGGTCTCTTCGTCCGGGCTACCGGAAGCGCTCCCTCCAATTACATCGGCGGCAATACCGGATTGGACACCCGCAAGGATCTGGGCGGACTGAATTTGTCGACCGTGCCCAAAGTCTTCATCGAATGCGGCAATATGCGTGATCCCAGGGACGCCGCACTGCTCACCAGCCCGGACTGGCGCCAGAAGGCCGCACAAGGCATTGCCGATGGCATCAGCAGCTACCTCAAGGGGTAACAAGAGGTGGTTCTGGGGCGAAAACGGGGGGATGTGGGGCCGGCCTCCGGGCAGGGCCACAACCCGACCGGGCAGACGATAGATTCATCCGTACGATGGGGGCCTCCCCCGAGCTTCGTGCCGTGCCCGCCGTACCCGTGCAGGCGGCAGCGACGACCGCCCAGACGAGACGACCGACTAAGGACCTTCACGTGAATATCCGCTCCCTCACTCGAGGCGACGGCGTGGTGATCGGAGCAGCGGTCGTGCTGTTCATCGCCTCTTTCCTCGACCTTTTCAGCTACGACTGCCCCACGGGCGTCAACTGCTCCAACTACAACGCCCCGAACGCCTGGGACTCGCTCGGGCTCCTCATGAGCCTCTTCCTCGCGGGCATCATCGGTGCGGCGCTGGTGATCGTGGGCCGCTCCATGCCGGCCCGCAAGGTCGTCGGCTTCGACCTCGGCCAGTTCGGTGCCGCGTTCACCGTCTTCTCGCTGTGGACGGCCTTCTGGACGATCATCGACGGCAGTGACGCGGGCGCCGGCATGATCCTCGGCCTGCTCGCGACCATCGCGCTCGCGGGCGGCGCGGTCGCCACCCCGCTGGTCCCCGCGCTCAAGGCCCCGCTGATGGGCGCCCCGAGCCCGCAGGCGGTGCAGCCCCCGTACGGCCAGGGCCAGCCCGGCCAGGGCTACGGCTACCCGGGCGGCGCCCAGCCGCAGCCGTCGTACGGCGGCCAGCCCTCCTTCGGCGGTCAGCCGCAGGCGGCCGGTCAGCCCGATCCGCAGAACGCCCAGCCGCAGGCCGCGGGTGCGGGTGCGCCGGCCGGTGACTTCACCCCGTTCTGGTTCGCGGTGCCGGTGGCCCGTCCGCTGTACGGCGAGGACGGTTCGCCGTCGCCGATCGCCGAACTGGCGCCCGGCACCTGGTACCTCGCGGTCGAGCAGCGCGGTCAGACCCTGGTCGCGCAGACCCAGGACGGCCGTCGCGGCGTGCTCCAGGACACCACGGGCATCCAGCGCGGCTGAGCCCGGCGCATCATCCGCAGTCACGACAGCGGCCCTCCGCCCCTTCCGGGCGGGGGGCCGTTGTCGTACCCTCCGTCCGTGCGCATCGATCTGACTGGGTGTCAGAAATGCTGGGAGGTGTCGGATGCGGCTCGGACTCGCGCTCGGCTACTGGGGCCGGGGCCCCGATCCCGCCCATCTCGAACTGGCCAGGACGGCAGAGCAACTGGGGTACGCGTCGGTGTGGACGGCGGAGGCCTGGGGCTCGGACGCGTTCACCCCGCTGACCTGGATCGCCGCACACACCTCCCGCATCCGGCTGGGCACCGGCATCGCGCAGATGGCGGCGCGCACCCCCACCGCGACCGCCATGCACGCCCTCACGCTCGACCACCTCTCCGGCGGCCGGATGATGCTCGGCCTCGGGCTGTCCGGCCCGCAGGTGGTGGAGGGCTGGTACGGACGGCCGTTCCCCGCGAGCCCGTTGACCGCGACCCGTGAGTACGTCGACGTCGTCCGCCAGGTGCTCCGCCGCGAGGCGCCCGTGGAGTTGGACGGCCGGTTCCACTCCCACCCGTACACCGGTCCGGACGCCACCGGGCTGGGCAAGCCGCTGAAGCCGATCACCCACCCGCTGCGGTCGCGGCTGCCCGTGCTGCTCGGGGCGGAGGGACCGAGGAACATCGCGCAGACGACCCGGATCGCCGACGGCTGGCTGCCGCTGTACTGGTCACCGCTGCGCACCGACGTGTACGCGGCCTCGCTCACCGATCTCCCCGACGGCTTCATGATCGCGCCGCTGGTCCGCGCCCGGGTCTGCGACGACGTGGCGGAGGGGCTGCTGCCGGTGAAGGCGATGCTCGGTTTCTACATCGGGGGGATGGGGCACGCGGCCCGCAACTTCCACGCCGACCTGATGGCGCGGATGGGGTACGAGGCGGAGGCCCGGCACATCCAGCGGCTGTTCCTCGAAGGGCGCAAGGAGGAGGCGGTGCTGGCCGTGCCCGACGCGTTCGCGGACGAGATCTCGCTCGTCGGCCCCCGCGAACGGATCGCGGAGCGGCTGGAGTCGTGGCGCGCGGGGCCGGTCACCGACCTGCTGGTGACGGCACCGGACCCGCACACCCTGCGGGTGCTCGCCGAACTCAACGACCGGGGCGCGCTCCAGGAGTGACACCCTCCGCCCGGAGGGCGGGGCCGGGGCGTCCGGCCCGTCACGCATCCCGGCACGTCCGGCCCGTCACACATCCCGTCACGTCCGACGCGTCACGCACCCCGGTGCGTCCGGGGCGTCACGCGCCCCGGGGGTCCGCGGTCTCCGGCTGCCGTGCGGCGGCGCAGCCCTCCCCCTCGGGGACACCGAGGAACCGTTCGGCCCAGCTGCCCAGCTCCTCCAGGGCCGGCCGCAGCGCCTCACCGGCGGGAGTGAGCCGGTAGGTGACGCGCAGCGGCGGGCCGGCGTCCACCTCGCGGCTCACCAGACCCGCCTCGCCGAGTTCGGCGAGGCGGTCGGAGAGCATGCGCTCGCTGATCCCGCTGACGGCGCGGCGCAGTTCGGCGAAGCGGCCCGGACCGCTCATCAGGCTGGCGAGGATCACGCCGTTCCAGCGCTTGCCCAGAAGGACGAAGACGCCTTCCACCGCGCCGCCCACACCCGCGCACTGCCCCGCATCATGCTGCCCCATCGCCATGCGGCCATGGTATCGCCCACCCCCAAGGTGCTTCTGAAAAGTAAGCTACTCTCACTTCGTAAGTAGCTAATGAAGCCGCTGTGCGGTGCCGGGCTGCGTCGGTCCGCCGTGCCCGCGCGCCCTGCGCACCCCCGCGCACCCGTTTCCGAGGAGTGTTTTCCATGGCCGTTCTGCTGCACATCGACTCGTCCCTGTTCCCGCTGGAGGGCTCCGGCTCCCGTCAGGTCACCGACGCCTTCCGCAGGAGCTGGGAGGCGGCGCACCCGCAGGGCAGCGTCATCCGCCGGGACCTGGCCGCCACCCCCGTACCGCACCTGGACGCCGCCACCGTCACCGCCGAGGCCGTCCCCGCCCTGCGCGAGGAGCTCATCGCCGAATTCGAGAAGGCCGACCTCGTCCTCATCGGCGCCCCCATGTACAACTTCACGATCCCGTCCACCCTGAAGGCCTGGCTGGACCAGATCCTCCTGGTGGGGCGGACCTTCGGCGAGGGCGTGTCGCTGTCCGGCAAGCGGATCGTGATCGCCTCCTCGCGCGGCGGCTCCTACAAGCCCGGCACGCCGCGGGCCGGTTTCGACTTCGACACCAACTACCTGCAGAAGGTGCTGGGCGACGTGCTCGGCCTGCCGGTCGAGGTGATCACGCGCGAGCTGACGCTGGCCTCCGTCAACCCCTCCATGGCCGAACTGGTGCCGCTGGCCGAGGAGTCGGCGCGGGAGTCGCTGGAGCGGGCCGCCGAGTCCGCCCGGGAGCACGCCGCGCTCCTGGCCTGACGTCCGGGGACGGCGGCCCCGGACCCGGCAGTCCGGGGCCCGGCGGTCCCGGCCGACCGCCCCGCGCCTCAGTCGAGCAGCGCGGTCGCCTCGACCTCGACGAGAACGTCCGGCTCGAAGAGGTGGTCGACGCCGATGAGGGAGGCCGGGGGCATGGGAAGGGGGAGCCCGATCTCCTCGGCCACGGCCTCCACCCCGGCCATGAAGTCGCCGATCCGTTCCGGGCTCCACCGGGTCACGTAGAACGTCAGGCGCAGCACGTCCGCGAACGACGCGCCCGCGCCCGCCAGCCCGACGGACGTGTTGCGCAGCGCCTGGGCGACCTGTCCGGCCAGGTCGCCGGGCGCGACCCGGGCGCCGTCGGCCCGGCGCGCGACCTGTCCGGCGACATGGACGTGCCTCGTCCCGGTGCCCACGGCCACGTGGTGGTACGGGGTCGGCCGCAGCATGCCCCGCGGCGTGAAGTGCTGGACGGTCATGGTGTTCCTCCTTCGAGCCAGGTATCCGTAAGCTACTTAGTGGCAGAAGGACACTTCAACGAGACCAGGTTTCGCCATGGATACCGAGGACGGACTCCTCATCGGCCCCCCGCACCGCGAGCTGCTCGACCAGGTCCTCGACAAGTGGTCGCTCGGCGTCCTGAACGAGCTCTGCGAACGCCCCTGCCGCTTCAACGAGTTGCGCCGGGCCATTCCCCGGGTCACGCAGAAGTCGCTGACCGCGACGCTCCGGCGGCTCGAACGGAACGGCGTGATCGAGCGCGAGGTCCTCTCCACCCGCCCGGTGGCGATCAGGTACCGGATCACGCCGCTGGGCAAGACCCTGCGGCCTCCCGTCGACGTGCTGCTGGCGTGGGCCTCGGCGAACATGCCCGCCGTCGCACGCGCGCGCGAGGACTTCGACGCGCGGGAGGAGGCGCGGCTGCTCGCGGAACTCGACGAGTAGGGCCTCCCCCGTTCGAACCGAGCCGGACCGAACCGGGTGTACGGGGCCTGTGCACGGCTCGGTCAGGCGGGGGCGGGCCTGGCCGGGTCGGTCGGCCAGGTGCCGGCACCTGTGCCGGCCCCGGTGCTGACGGATGAGGGACGCACCCGCCGTCGGGTCGCGGTGCGCTCCCAGGGCTGCGGGTCCGGGTACGTCAGGAGCTCCAGGGTGCTGCCCCACGGGGTGCGCAGGTACGCGAACCGGTTGCGCTCCCCCGCCTCGGGGCCCGGCAGCGGCTGCGGGTCGGCGAGCAGCACGGCCCCCGCGGCCACGCAGTCCCGCACGGCCGCGTCCAGGTCGTCGGCGTACAGCGCCAGGTGCTGCCAGCCGAAGTCGCAGGGCAGCACCGGGGGTTCGCGGCGGGGCCCCTGGAACTCGAACAGCTCGATGCACGGGCCGTCGCAGGGCAGGGCCAGCATCCTGACCGCCAGTTGCAGGGTGCCCGCCGGGACCCCGAGCCGACGCTCGACCTCCGGTCCGCCGTTCGGCCCGTCCTGGCGGCGCAGGGTGTCGTAGAGCACCTCGGCGCCGAGCGCCCTGACGAGGAAGAGGGTCGCGGTCTCCACGTCGGGGACCGTGACCCCGATGTGGTCGATGCCTCGCACGGTTGTGGCCGTCATGGGTTCACCGCTCCTGTCCGGGACCGCGCCACCCGTCCCGCCCCGGAGCGGGCCGGGACCGGCGTAGTGCCCCGCGCGGGTGCCGTCCCCCGGCCCCGGGCGCACCCGGCTGCGGCGTCCTGCCCCGCGCGGGCGGGCCGTCCCACCTCCAGCTTCGCTCAGCCCCGCCCCGCCCGCACAGCGGGCCCGTACCGCACCCCGCCCGAATCGGGCCGGGGCCTGCCGGAGCCCCGGGCCGGGCTCAGCCGAACGAGGTGCGCTTCAGCCAGAAGTCCAGCAGCTCCGCGTCGCCCAGCACCTCGACCCGGTCGCTGTCCGGCGCGAGGCGGCGGTTGAAGACCAGCATGATGTCGGTGAGCGTGCCCCGCAGCGCCACGGTCGCCTTCTCGTGGGCGCGTCGCCAGGTGAAGCCGTCGTCGCCGAACTCGATCAGCCACTCGGCGTCCGGGACGTCCGTGGCGTGCAGGTGGATGGAGCGCCCGGCCCCGGTCAGCTCGGCGGCCTCCGGGTCGCCCGCGGAACGGACGAACGCGACGATCTCCAGCCACTCCTCGATGGTGTCCGCTGCCAGCGCCGGCGGCACCTCGTAGTCGGTCTTCGCGGCGAGCGTGGCGTCGGCGTGGTGGACGATCGTCTCGTGCGCCATCCGGCGTGCCCAGAACCCCGTGCTCCGTTCCCACGCCCAGGTCCACACCTCCTGGTCCGGCCCGGCCTCCCGCAGCGCCCGGACGGTCTCCGCCGCGCCTTCTGCGAGCCAGGCGTCGAGCACGTCGGGATCGTCGCCCTCCGGCTCGAACCGCGGCACCTGCTTCTCCGTGACCTCCTCGGTGGCCCGGGTGCGCACGATCTCGCCCACCCAGCGGTGGGCTCCGCCGACGTGCACGGCGAGGTCGCGCAGTGTCCAGTCGGGGCAGGTCGGGACGGTCGCGCCGAGGTCCGCGCCCCGGAGCGAGGCCCTGAGCGCGTCGGTGCGGGCGATGATCTCGGCGCAGTAGTCGTCATGCGAAAGCGGAAGTGAACTCATGTGCCGAACCCTAGTGCGACCACGCACCGGGGCCCATCGCTTTATTCGCACCCCCACCCGCCCGACCAGGTGAACTCCCCTTCCTAGCCGCCGAGTTGAGCAGTGCTGGGCACCTTGTCCTTCACCTCGGCGCCCGCGCTCGCGCCCGCGTCCTTGACGCTGTTGATCACGCTCTCGAAGACCCCGATGTCACCCTCCCCCGCCTCGCCCCTGCGGAGCTTGGCGCCCAGGTCCTTGAGCGACTCGATGCCCGCCGTCAGCGGTGCGACCGCCTTCGACAGCAGCGGGTCACCCTTGGCGTTGACCGCCGCCGCCTTCAGCCGGTTGTAGGTGAAGGCGCCCGCGAGCCCGGCCTTGACCAGTGCGAAGGTCCGCCCGTCCGCACCCTTCTTGAACTTGCCCGCCCGGTACGGCTTGACGATCCACTGGTACGTGGCCCCGGCCGCGAGCCCGGCGTTGCTGACGAAGCGCGTCTTGGCGAACTTCTGCGCCTGGACCGAGGACGTCCCGCTCGGGGAGGCCGTGGCGCTCGCGCCGCCGCCGTCGTTGCCGCCGCCGCACCCGGTGGCGCCCACGAACAGGGCACAGGCCAGCGGCAGCGCGACGAGCGTCCGGCGCAGCGGTACGGAACGGGGCACGGCAGGACTGGGCACGGCGGGACTGGGCACGGCGGGCCTCCTGGCCGGACACCTCGGAAACTCCTACGGAGAGTGACCGGTCTCGGCACTCTCCGTAAGATTCTTCCGGCCCGGTGCGGTCCGCCACCCGGGAAACGCCGTCCGGGTGGCCGGGACCGCCCCGCCCGCGGCGGGGCCCGGAGCGGCTCCGGTCAGCAGCAGTCCGGGTCCAGTCCGCGCGGCAGGTGCTCGCCGCCGAAGACCGCGGTGGTCGCCTCGTCGCCGCCGAGCGCGGCCACCGCGAGCAGCAGCGAACCGGCGGTCCAGGTGGTGAGCTCCTGGGGCCATATCGCCCGGTTGCCCTCGAAGACGTACCCCGTCCAGTACATGCCGCCCTCGGCGCGCAGGTGCTGGATGGACTGGAGGATCTCCAGCGCCCGGTCGGACTCGCCCATCACCCAGAGGGCCAGGGCGAGTTCGGAGCTCTCGCCGCCGGTGACCCACGGGTTGGGGAGCACGCAGCGCACCCCGAGGCCGGGGACGACGAAGCGGTCCCAGCCCTCCTCGATGCGGTCCTCGGCGTCCTTTCCGGTGAGCGCGCCGCCGAGGACCGGGTAGTACCAGTCCATCGAGTAGCGGCTCTTGTCCAGGAAGCGTTCCGGGTGCTTGCGGATCGCGTGGGCCAGCGCCCCGGCGGCCAGCTCCCAGTCGGGCTGCGGTTCCTCGCGCCGTTCCGCGATGGCCAGCGCGCAGCGCAGCGCGTGGTGGACGGAGGAGCAGCCGGTCAGCAGCGCGTCGTGGACGGGGGTTCCGTCGGCCTCGCGCTTCCAGCCGATCTGGCCACCGGGCTGCTGGAGCCGGAGCACGAACTCGACGGCGGCGTAGACGGTCGGCCACATCCGGTCGACGAAGGCGTCGTCGCCGGTGGCGAGGTAGTGGTGCCAGACGCCGACGGCCACGTACGCGCAGAAGTTGGTCTCCAGGCCCCGGTCGGTCGGCTGCCCGGGGTCCCCGTCGTGGTAGGCGGCGTACCAGGAGCCGTCCTCGTTCTGGTGCCGGGCCAGCCACTCGTACGCGCGTGCCGCGGCCTCGTGCTCGCCCGCGGCGTCGAGGGCCATGGCGGCCTCGGTGTGGTCCCACGGGTCGAGGTGGTGGCCCCGGAACCAGGGCAGCGCGCCGTCCTCGCGCTGGACGGCGAGGAGGGCCGCGACGGTCTCGGCGGCCTGCTCGGCGGTGAGGACGCCGGGCAGCACGAGGTGTTCGGTCCGTTCGGGAACGCTCACGCCTCGGCCCTGGCGAGGTCGTCGGCCGCGGCGGCCGCGGGCAGGTGCGGCTTGGTCGCGTACGCCACGAAGCTCTTGCCGACGACCGGGTTGAGGAGCTGCTCGGCGACCCGGGTCGCCATCGGCTTCTTCATGATGTCCCAGACCAGCAGCTTGTGGTACGCGCGGACCGGCAGCGCCTTGTCGTTGTCCACGCCGAAGGCGCACTTGAGCCACCAGTAGGGCGAGTGCAGGGCGTGGGCGTGGTGGGTGCCGTACGGCTTGAGGCCGGCGCCGCGCATCTTGGCGAGCAGTTCATCGGCCTTGTAGATGCGGATGTGGCCGCCCTCGACCTCGTGGTACGCGTCGGAGAGCGTCCAGCAGACCTTCTCGGGGCCGTAGCGCGGCACGGTGACCGCGATCCGGCCACCGGGCCTGAGCACCCGGACCATCTCGGCGAGCACGCCCTTGTCGTCGGGGATGTGCTCCATGACCTCGGAGATGATCACGACGTCGAAGGACTCGTCGGGGAACGGCAGGTTGAGCGCGTCGCCCTCCATCGCGGTGGCGGTGGCACCCTCGGGGGCCTCGCCGGCCTCCTTCATCGCGGCGAACCACTTGGCGACCTCGCGGATCTCCTCGCCGTTCCGGTCGAGGGCCACGACCTGGGCGCCGCGCCGGTAGCACTCGAAGGCGTGGCGTCCGGCGCCGCAGCCCAGGTCGAGCACTCGGTCGCCGGCGGCGAGCGGGAAGCGGGTGAAGTCCACGGTCAGCACGAGTGCCTGCTTTCGCGGTCGGAGGGGGTCGGGGGCGGAGTCGGGTGCGGGGGGGGGCGGCCGGGTCAGCGCCGGCGGCCGGCGCCGGACCGGGCGGCGATCGCCTCGCGGTAGAGGGCCGCGGTGCCGATGGCGGCCTGCTTCCAGGTGAACCGGGACAGCACCCGCTCACGTCCTGCGGCGCCGAGCCGGGCCCGCAGCTCCGGGTCGGCGAGCAGCCGGCCGAGCGCGTCGGCCAGGGCCCCGGGGTCGGCGGGCGGGACGGCCAGGCAGGTCTCGCCGTCGGGTCCGGCGACCTCGGGGATCGCGCCGCCGGTGGTGGCGACCAGGGGCGTGCCGGTGGCCATGGCCTCGGCGGCGGGCAGCGAGAAGCCCTCGTACAGCGAGGGGACGCAGGAGATCTGCGCGCCGCGCACCAGGTCGACGAGCTCGGCGTCGCTGATGCCCTTGACGAACTCGACGGCGTCCTGGAGGCCGTGCCGTTCGATGGCCTGCGCGACGGGTCCGTCCTCGGCCCGCTTGCCGACGACCACGAGGTGCGCCCGCGGGTTGTCGGCACGGAGCTTGGCGAGGGCGTCGACGAGGTGGACGAGGCCCTTCAGCGGGACGTCGGCGCTGGAGGTGGTGACGATCCGGCCGGGTATCTCGGCGACCGACGGGTCGGGGGACCACAGGTCGGTGTCGGCGCCGATGTGGACGACCCGGATGCGGTCCGGGCGCACCCCGAGGTGGTCGACGATCTCCTGCCGGGAGGAACCGGAGACGGTGAGCACGGAGGGCAGTCGGCGCGCGACCCGCTTCTGCATGCGGGTGAAGCCGTACCAGCGGCGCACGGAGGCGCGGCGGCGCCGGGTGTCGGCGGCGTCCAGTTCCAGCTGCCGGTCGACGGTGATGGGGTGGTGGATCGTGGTGACGAGCGGGGCGCCGAGGTCGGCGAGCAGGCCGTAGCCGAGGGTCTGGTTGTCGTGGATGACGTCGAACTCGCCGCGGCGGGCGGCGAGATGGCGCCGGGCCCGCAGGCTGAAGGTGAGCGGTTCCGGGAAGCCGCCGGTCCACATGGTGGCGACCTCGGCGAGGTCGATCCAGTCGCGGTACTCGTCGCGCTTCGGGGTGCGGAACGGGTCCGGCTGGCGGTAGAGGTCCAGGCTGGGCAGCTCGGTGAGCGGGACGCCCTCGTCGAGCACCGGGTAGGGCTGGGCGCCGATCACCTCGACGCCGTGGCCGAGCCGGGCGAGTTCGCGGGCGAGGTGGCGGACGTAGACGCCCTGGCCGCCGCAGAAGGGGTTGCCCTTGTAGGTGAGGAGTGCGATGCGCAACGGGCGGTCGTCGGCGGTGCCGGACGTGTCCGGGCCCGTACGGGGGCCCGATTCTATGGCCTCAGCGGTCACACTCGGCCCCCTTCTCACTGCGTTTCCGCCGGAGCGTAACCGCTCACGCTAATCTAGAACAAGTTTCAGACTGGATCGTTCAATGAGCTACGAATCTACCGGCAGGTAGCGTCGGTGCAACGGCCGGATCAGGTGATTCGCGCCACCACCGGGCCCCCTGGCATGCTGTCGCCGCCGGGAGACCGAGCGCCTCCCTCCGAATCGCGGACAGCAGCCATGGGGGACACATGACCGCGGAAGCCAGACCGGCGTTGCCGCCCCTGACCGAACGGCAGGAGGCACGCCGCCGCCGCATCCTGCACGCCAGCGCCCGGCTCGCCGGGCGGGGCGGTTTCGAGGCGGTGCAGATGCGCGAGGTCGCGGAGGCCGCCGGGGTCGCACTGGGCACCCTGTACCGCTACTTCCCCTCCAAGATCCATCTGCTGGTCGCCACCATGCAGGACCAGCTCCAGCACATGCACACGACGCTGCACAAGCATCCCCCGGCCGGGGACGACGCGGCGCAGCGGGTCGCCGACACCCTGATGCGGGCGTTCCGCGCGCTCCAGCGCGAACCGCACCTGGCGGACGCGATGGTGCGGGCGCTGACCTTCGCGGACCGCAGCGTCAGCCCCGAGGTGGACACCGTCTCGCGGATCACCACGACGATCATCCTGGACGCGATGGGGCTGGAGCACCCGACGCCGGAGCAGCTCTCCGCGGTCCGGGTCATCGAGCACACCTGGCACTCGGCGCTGATCACCTGGCTGTCGGGGCGGGCGTCGATCGCCCAGGTGAAGATCGACATCGAGACGGTGTGCCGGCTGATCGACGTGACCTGCCCACCGGAAGCGCACTAGCACATCCCTCCACCCCTTCGCAGGGTTTTCCTTACATTCCCCTTACCATTCCCTCCGAAAGAGCCACAGGTCGCTCCCTAGCATGAGCATGACCAGCACCGATGGAGAGGAACACATGTCCGACCAGATGAGCAACGCAGGTGTCGCGACGACGCCCCAGGCCCCGAACGGCCCGGGATACGCCGCCCAGCCCCCGGCCGGTTACGGGTACCCCGTGGCCGCCCAGCTGCCCAGCGGCAAGGCGACGGCCTCAATGGTGCTCGGCATCCTCGGCCTGGTCCTGATCCCGATCATCCTGCCGATCATCGCGCTGTGCCTCGGCATCTCGGCCAAGCGCATGGCGGACCGGGGCGAGGGCGGCGGTCGCGGCCAGGCGGTCGCGGGCATCGTGATGGGCATCATCGGCGTCGTCTTCGCCGCGATCGGCATGACCGTGGCCACGGTCCAGGCGGTCGGCGCGTTCTGACGCCCGTCCGCACGGACGCAGGGCTCCCGGCCGCACCCGGTCAAGCCCCGCGACCGGTCCGGGGCGCTCTCGCCGGCCCCCGGTCGACGGCCCCGGCGCCCCTCGACGGCCCCCGGGGTTCCCTCCCCGGCCTCCCGTCCGACGGCCCGGGACTCCTTTGCGAAGCCCCTTCCGAGGCCCCCGGTCAACGACGCCCGGGACTGCCTCCGAAGCCCCCGGTCAGCGTTTCCGGCCGCCCGTCCTCCGGCCGCCCGTCAGCAGATGCAGGCGCAGGGCCAGCTGGAGCTCCAGCGCCCGGCCGGGCTCGTTCCAGTCCGGCCCCAGCAGCGCCTGCACCCGGTCCAGCCGCTGCACGACCGTGTTGACGTGCACGTGGAGTTCGTCCTTGGCCCGGACGAGGCTGCCGCCGGAGCCGAAGTAGGCGCCCAGGGTGCGCACCAGCTGGGTGCCGCGCCGCGCGTCGTACTCCAGCAGCGGCCCCAGCGCCGACGCGACGAAGCCGTCGACGTCCTGCGCGTTGCCCAGCACCACGCCCAGGAAGCCGAGCTCCTCCACGCAGGCCCCTTCCCCCGTGCGCCCCAGGACCCGCATGGCGTTCAGGCAGCGGGTGGCCTCCTGGTGGGCGCGGACCAGTTCCCGGACCCCGCCGCCCGGGCCCGCGGCGGCGACGGTGACGGGGGTCTGGGCCAGCTGCCCGAGCCGCTCCGCCGCGGCTCGGGCGGCGTCACCGGCCGCCGTCGCCGTCCCGTCGGCCGTCGTCAGCAGCACCACGCTGCCGGCGTGCTCCGCGGACACCCCGTGGACGTCGCCGCCGAACAGGTAACGCACCGCGGCGGGGGCCAGCCGCTCCCGGGCACCGCCCTCGGCGACCTCGGCCACCAGCAGCAGATGCGGGCGGTCGAGGTCGACGCCCAGGCGCCGGCCGCGTTCGGCGAGGCCCTCCGGGTCGCGGTCCGCGCCCGTCAGCAGGTCGGTGATCAGCTCGCCGCGGACACGGTTCTCGGTCTCGGCGACGGTGCGCCGCAGCAGCAGGAGCAGTCCGGTGACCACGGCGGCCCGTTCGTAGAGCCGCCGGTCGGAGTCGTCGAGCCGCCCGTCCCGGTGCAGGACCAGCCCGGCCAGGAGTTCCCGCCCGGCCAGGACCGCGCAGATCCACCGGCCGTCGCGGTGCACGGCCCGTGCGCCGGTACGGGACTCCTCGGCGGTCTCGGCCAGCCAGCCGGCGTCCATGGCGTCGGGGGTGAAGTCGGTGCCGTCGGGCCGGACGGCCGCCAGGGGGCGCCCGCCCGGGTCGTGGATGGTCAGCGGGGAGTCCAGCAGCCCCGCGACCGCCGCGGCGACGTCCTTGACCTCCCGGCCGCGCAGCACCAGGTCGGTCAGCCGGTCGTGGGACTCCTCGGCCCGGCGCATGGCCGCCGAGTGCTCCCGCACCGCCGCGTTGGCCTCGGCCAGCTCGGCGTTGGTGACGGCCAGTTCGTCCAGCGCCGACCGGGTGTCGGCGAGCGCGCGGGCGGTGTCGATGGCGATCGCCGCGTGGGCGGCGAGCGAGCAGAGCAGGGCGACCTCGTCGGGGCTGAAGACCCGGGCGGCGCGGTCGGCGGCGAAGAGGACGCCGATGACCTTTCCCGTACCGCCCCGGCTGGAGCCGAGCAGCAGCGGGACGCCCAGGATGGCGACGAGCCCCTCGTCCAGCACCCCGGCGTTGATGTTGGGGGTGTGGTGGAAGCGCTCGTCGGTGCGGTAGTCGGGGGTCGCGTACGGTCGCGCGGTCTGCGCCACCAGGCCGCCGAGCCCGTGCCCGAGCTCCAGCCGCAGCCGTTGGAAGACCACCGACACCGACCCGTCGGTGACCCGCATGTAGGTGTCCCCCGCCTCCTCGTCGGGGAGCGTGAGGTACGCGGTGTCCGTGCCGAGCAGCATCCTGGCCCGGCGGACGATCGCCTTCAGCACCGCGTCCAGGTCGCGGGAGGCGGCGAGGTCGCCCGCGGTGTCGAAGAGCGCGGTGAGCTGGAGCTCGCGGCGCCGGTGCTGCCGCAGGGCGCCCCTGATCCGCAGGGCGGTGGCAGTGGCCCGCTCCACCTCGGCCAGGTCCCCCGGCGCCACCCCGTCCGCCCGCGCCTGCGAGGAGACGGCCCCCAGCGCCTCGGCGGGGGCGTCGTCGGCCAGCAGATCGAGCAGACGGCGCAGATGGGGGGCGGCGGAGGCGGGCGGTTCGGTCATGAGCGGTCGGCAATCGTCGGAAGCGGCGGGGACACCGGCCGGCGCCCCCGCCGCGTTCGTACCCGCCCGACGGGCCCCGGCGCAAGACACGGAGCTCTTTTCGACCGGCCGGACCGGGCCCGGCCGGACGGGGCCCCGGGAGCACGCCTCAGTCCTCCGGCGGGAACACCGCCTCCCCCGTGGCGGTCAGGGTGATCGTGATCGCCTCGACCGGGCAGCCCTCGGCGGCGGCCAGGACGCCTTCGTCGGCGTCGGTCTCGGGGGACGAGGGGCGGGACTGGCGGGCGGAGTCCAGGGCGAAGCCGTTCGGGGAGTGGTTCACGCACAGGCCGGAGCCGATGCAGATTCCCCGGTCGACCTCCACGGTCCAGCGGTCCCCCATCACGCACCGCCCTCGTGGCCGGCGGGCAGGTGGATCATCTTGTGCTCGAAGTACTCGCCGTAGCCCTCGGGGCCGAACTCCCGGCCCAGGCCGGAGTTCTTGTAGCCGCCGAACGGGCCGAGCATGTCGAGGCTGAAGGTGTTCACGCTGTACGTGCCCGTCCTGACCCGGCGGGCGATGTCGATGCCGTGCTCGGTGTCGGCGGTCCAGACGCTGCCGCTGAGCCCGTAGTCGGAGTCGTTGGCGATCCGTACCGCCTCGTCCTCGTCGCCGTACGGCAGCAGGCAGATGACGGGGCCGAAGATCTCCTCGCGGGCGATGCGCATGGAGTTGTCGACGTCGCCGAAGAGGGTCGGCTCGACGTACCAGCCCCGCTCCTGGGAGGCCGGGCGGCCGCCGCCGGTGAGGATCTTGGCGCCCTCGTCCTGGCCGATCCGGATGTAGTCGAGCGAGCGCTGCTGCTGGCGCCGGGCGACGAGGGGCCCGAGCTCCGTGGCCGGGTCGAGCGGGTCGCCGACCTTCAGCGCGCCCGCCGCGGCGGCGAACGCCTCGGCCGTCTCGTCGTAACGGGAACGCGGTACGAGGATACGGGTCTGGGCCACGCACGCCTGACCGTTGATCATCCAGGCGAAGGGGACGATGCCGGCGACGGCGGTGTCCAGGTCGGCGTCCGGGAGGATCACGGCGGCGGACTTGCCGCCCAGTTCCAGCGTGACGCGGGTGAGGTTGCGGGAGGCGACCTCCATCACCCGGCGCCCGGCGGCGACGGACCCGGTGAACGACACCTTGTCGACGCCCGGGTGCCCGACCAGGTACTCGCTGACCTCCCGGTCGGCCGGCAGGATCGACAGCACCCCCTCCGGCAGCCCGGCCTCGGCGGCGATCTCCGCCAACAGGTAGGCGTCCAGCGGGGATTCGGGAGATACCTTGAGGATCGCGGAGCAGCCGGCCAGCAGCGCGGGCGCGAGCTTGGCGGCGGCGGTGAACTGCGGGACGTTCCACGGCACCACCGCCGCGACCACCCCCACCGGCTCCCGGCGCACCAGCAGCGGCCCGAGCACCCCGGTCCGCCGCTCCTCGTACGGGAAGGTGCGGGCCACGGTGATCGCCGCGTCCCACACCATCATCGCGGCGAGCGCCTGCACCATGACGCTCGACGTGTACGGGGTGCCGTTCTGCGCGCTGATGACCCGGGCGATCTCCTCGTACCGGACGGCGAACGCGTCCTTGATCCGGGTCACCACCGCGATCCGCTCGTCCAGGGACATCCGCGGCCACGGCCCCTCGTCGAACGCCCGCCGCGCGGCGGCGACGGCCCGGTCCACGTCCGCCTCGCAGGCGTGTGGCACACGCCCGATGACCTGCTCGGTGTGGGGCGAGACGACCTCGATGACGTCCCGGCCCAGCGGGTCGACCAACTCCCCGCCGATGAACAGTTTTCCGTGTTCGACAAGCTCGGTCATGGCTGCTGCCTCCCGCGAACCGGCACGATGTCTGACTACCCGTCAAAACTGATACCAGTTCCAGTTCCAGGAGTCCACGGGTGCGCGCACGGCACGGGGCGGGCCCGCGCGGACCGCGGCGAACCGGGCGGCCGGCGGATTCAGCCCCGGGCGCTCACCGGTCTGGGTCCATGGACCAACTCGTCCGCGTAGCCCTGCCCTCCGTCCGCCACCCTGATCTCGACGTACGAGCCTCCGGCGAAGATCCAGTAGTTGTTCCGCTCGCCCGGAACCTGGACGGCCGCGTCGATCCCGTCCCGGAAGGCGGCGTGCATCGCGAAGCTCCCCCTCCAGTCGTCGAGCGGCTGCCAGTCCTTCACGAGCCGGCCCTCGGGGCCGATGCCGTCCAGCCCGTACCGGGCATACCGGTTCCCCGAGAACACCCAGAACTCCCGCACGCCCTCGTCCGGCACCGGCATCGTCGCGTCGACGACGGCCGACGGGCCGGTCCCGAGCCCGAAGCCGTCCGCCCAGTCCCCGAGCGGCTCCGGGTCCGCCAGCAGACTGTCGTTGTACGTCTCGTTCTCGATGCCGATCCGGACGTACCGCGCCCCCGAGAAGACCCAGTACTCACCGTCGTACCCCGGGACCGGCAGCACCGCGTCGATCTTCCTGCTGAAGTCCGGCAGGCCCTTGAAGGCTCCGCTCCAGTTGCTGATCGGCTTGGGCCCGACGTCCCGCCGGAACCGCTCGTTCGCATCCGACACGTCGACCCGCACGTACTGGTCCCCGTAGAACAGCCAGAGCAGCTTCGCGCCGGACGGGGCGGACATCGCCGCGCCGACGGGGATGTTCTTGAGCGTCACGGAGGCCGATGCCCCGGGGCCGGCCGCGGGGTCCGACATCTTCGGGGTCGGCCCGCCGGTGCGTCCCGCGTCGGCCTCGGCCCCGTCGCCCCGCCACAGCCGGCTCACCGCGAAACCGGCACCGCCCCCTCCCGCGAGCGCGAGGCCGGCCGCGAGCACCGCCCGGCGGGACGGCCGACGGCGCGCCCCCTGCGACCGGACCGTCGTGTCGTGCGACGGGTCCCGGGAGTCGGGCCCGGGGTCCGGCGCGGCGGCCTGCGGGCGCAGCAGGGCGGTCGCCCGCGCGACGGTCGGCCGGTCGGCCGGGTTCTTGCTCAGCAGGGCTTCGAGCACCGGGGCCAACGGCCCCGCACCGGCCGGGATCTCCGGTTCCTCCCGCATCACGGCGTGCAGGACCGCGGCGGGCTCCGAGCGGGCGAAGGGGGAACGGCCGGTCAGCAGCGCGCACAGGGTGGCGCCCAGCGAGAACAGATCGCTGGGCGGCCCCGCCGGGCGGTCGCTCAGGCGTTCCGGTGCGATGAAGTCCAGCGTGCCGATCACCCCGCCGGGCGTGGTGAGCGACGCGGTGTCGGCGAGCGCCACGATGCCGAAGTCGCAGAGCACGACGGAGCCGCTGTCCCGCATCAGGACGTTGGCCGGTTTCACGTCCCGGTGCAGTGCGCCGGTGGCGTGCACCGCGTCGAGCGCGGCGAGCAGCTGGAGGCCGATCGCGGCGACCCGGGACGGGGACATCGGACCGGACCCGGCGACGTGCTCGGCCAGCGAGCGGCCCCGCACGAGCTCCATCACCACCCACAGCCGGTCCTCGTGGTCCACGAGGTCGTAGACGTTGACCACGTTGGGATGGGAGATACCGGCGATGGCACGCGCCTCGCGATGCACCCGGCGCGCGCGTTTGGCGAACTCCTCGGCCCCCGCCTGCAGACGCACCTCCTTGATCGCGACGGAGCGCTTCAGGAGCTGGTCGGTGGCGCGCCACACGGTGCCCATGCCGCCGCTGCCGAGGTGGTCGAGCAGGAGGTACCGCCCGGCGATCACTTGCTGTCGCGCATCGTCACCCACCCGCTCAAGATAACCGACCACCACATCCGGCACGGTGATCATTTCAAGCTCAACCAACTTCGCATCAGCCGAAGTTGACGCTTCCCGGGCCACCCGGCGACCGGCTCCGGACCCGCCCCCGCCCTCCGCTTCCACCGGAACGAGAAGGAGATGGTCGACCGGGGCTACCAATGGAACAGGTTCTCGTTACAGTGGGCCCGGTGCATCGCACAGCCGTACGTCCGGTACGCCGTCGTACGTCCGGTACTCAGGCACGCCGATGCGCGTCCGGTACGCCGGCCGGGCCGCGGAGAGACGGGGGAAGCCCATGACCCAGGTGACCGATCACGGCGGGGGCGTGCACAGCATCAAGGTGCCGATCCCGGACAACCCGCTGGGCCACACCCTCGTGCACGTACTCGACACCGACCGCGGGCCGGTCCTGATCGACACCGGCTGGGACGACCCCGCGGCGTGGGACACGCTCACCGCCGGGCTGGCCGCCGCGGGGACGGACGTCGGCGGGATCCACGGGGTGGTCATCACCCACCACCACCCCGACCACCACGGCCTGTCCGGGCAGGTGCGCGAGGCGTCCGGGGCCTGGATCGCCATGCACCCGGCGGACACCGAGATCGTGCGCCGCACCCGCGAGTCGGAACCCGGCACCTGGCTGACGTATCTCGTGGGCAAGCTCACCGCCGTCGGGGCGCCCGAGGAGCACCTCGCGCCGCTGCGGGCCGCCGCGGCCGAGAGGGGCGCGAGGAGCGGCACCCTGCCCGGACTGCGGGCCGCGCTCCCGGACCGGGAGATCGTGCCCGGTGAGCTGCTGGACCTGGCGGGGCGCCGGCTGCGGGCCGTCTGGACGCCCGGCCACACGCCGGGGCACGTCTGCCTGCACCTGGAGGAGGAGCATCCGGGGAACCTGCCGGGCCGGGGCCGGCTCTTCTCCGGGGACCACCTGCTGCCGGGGATCAGCCCGCACATCGGGCTGTACGAGGACCCGGACGACGCCACGGTCACCGATCCCCTCGGCGACTACTTCGCCTCGCTGGAGCGCGTCGGCCGGCTCGGGGTCGCCGAGGTGCTGCCCGCGCACCAGCACGCGTTCACCGACGCGGCGGGCCGGGTCCGCGAACTCCTCGACCACCACGAGGAGCGGCTGGCCGGGCTGCTCGGACTGCTGTCGGTCCCGCTGACCCCGTGGGAGCTGGCCGAGCGGATGGAGTGGAACCGGCCGTGGGCGCAGATCCCGTACGGCTCGCGGAACATCGCGGTCTCCGAGGCCGAGGCGCATCTGCGACGACTGGTGAAGCTGGGGCGCGCGGAGGCGGTGGCGGGCAGCGAGCCGGTGAGGTACGTCGCGGTGCGAGGGGCCTCGGTGCGAGCCGCGGGGCGTGGGCCGGGACGGGCCCGGGCCGGAGGCCGTCCGGAGCCGCCCGGTAGAGTGGGCGGGTCGTCATCATGCCCGTTCAGGGGGAAGCCGGTGCGAATCCGGCACTGACCGCGCAGCCGTGAGCCGTCGTCGCAGGCGGTGAGTCGGAATGCCCTGTCCGAGGTCGTGACCGGCTCGCGCCACCGGACCCCCGGTGGCCGGCACCGTCGAGGTATACGGGGCCGAGCCCGGTGCCTGAGCGTGCCCGTGCCCGGTTCCGCACCAGGAGAGGCCCCGCCCGCCATGACCGTACGCCGCAGCGTCGCAACGCTCGCCGCCACCGCAGCCGTGCTCTGTTCGGCCGCTGCCCCGGTCGCCGTCGCGGCGCCGTCCCCCACGCCCTCCCCCTCCGCCGCCCTGCCGCCGGGGCTGTACGGCACGAAGGACCCCACCTACGACGGGGTGTGGCGGCAGTCGCTGGCCTTCCTCGCGCAGAAGCTGGAGGGCGTCACCCCCGCCGCGAAGTCGGTGGACTGGCTGATCTCCCAGCAGTGCGCCGACGGCTCGTACGCCGCGTACCGGCCCGACGCCTCCCGGCCGTGCGACGCGAAGACCGTGCCGGACACCAACGCCACCGCGGCCGCCGCCCAGGCGCTGGCCGAGGTGGGCGGCCACCGCGAGACCGTGAACAATTCGGTGCGCTGGCTGAAGTCCGTGCAGAACGAGGACGGCGGCTGGGGCTACACCGCCGGTGCGCCCAGCGACGCCAACTCGACCTCCCTGGTGATCGGCGCCCTCGCCCGGCAGGGGCAGCGGATAACCGACATCACGACGCCCGGCGGCAAGACCCCCTACGACCCGCTGCTCGCCCTCGCGATCCCGTGCGGCGGCGAGGACGGCGGCGCCTTCGCCTACCAGCCCGACAAGAAGGGGAAGCTCGCCGCGAACGCGGACGCCACCGCGGCCGCCGTGCTCGGCACGATGGGCAAGGCCCTGGCCGTCGGGAACAACTCCGCGGGCAAGAAGCCCAGCAGCTGCGCCCCGGGTGACGACCCCACCCCCGAGCAGGCCGCGCAGAACGGCGCCCACTACCTCAAGAACGCCCTCGCCGAGCACGGCCGTCTGAACGCGCCGCCGATGCCGGGGGCCGCCGACACCACGCCGCAGCCGGACTTCGGCAACACCGCGGACGCGGTCGTCGCGCTGTCCGCGTCCGGTCATCAGAACGAGGCGGACGGGGCCCTGGCCTGGCTGAAGAAGAACTCCCGGGGCTGGGCCGAGCAGAACGGCCCCGCTGCCTACGCGCAACTGATCCTGGCCGCGCACGCCACCGGTGAGAACGCCCGGGCCTTCGGCGGCGTCGACCTGGTCGCCCGGCTGAACGCGAGCGGCCCCGCGCCCGCCTCCGTGGTGACGCCCGACCCGGCCGGCGACACCGGTTACGTGCCCACGGAGCAGGACCAGGTCCACAGCGGCGACGACGTGATCGGGGGCGTGTGGTGGTACGTCGGCATCGGCCTGGTCGTCGCCGCGGGCGCGTTCTTCCTGATCAGCGGACGCCGGAAGAACCAGCGCCCGTGAGGCGGGCGGGAAGGGCCGGCGCACCGCCGGCGACGCCGGGCGTCGTCCTGGCCGTACTGACCGCCCTGGCCGTGCTGCTCGGCACGGGGACGGCCCATGCGGCGGGCTACCGGTACTGGTCGTTCTGGGAGGGTTCCGGCACCGGCTGGACGTACGCCACCCAGGGCCCGTCCCTGGTCCGGCCGGACGACGGCACGGTGCAGGGTTTCCGGTTCGCGGTGAGCGAGGACTCCCAGGACGCCGCGAAGCCGCGCCACGCCCCCGACTTCGCGAAGATCTGCGCGGGCACCCCGGCCCGGGACGGGACCAAGCGGATCGCGCTCGTCATCGACGCGGGCACGGCGGCGGACGCCCCGTCCGGGGAGACCCCGCCCGCGCCGCGAACGGCGTGCGCGCGGGTCGCCCCCGACGCCAGCGCCGCCGAGGCGCTCGCCTCGGTGGCGAAGCCGCTGCGCTACGACAGCGCCGCGATGCTCTGCGCCATCTCCGGCTATCCGCGCACGGGCTGCGGCGAGCAGGTCCCGGACGCCGACGGCGGGACACCGTCCGCGGCCGGCGCCACGCCCCCGGCCGGCTCCGGTACCGCGTCCGACGTCGTCGACAGCTCCGGCGGCGGTCCGTCCGCCGGGGTGTTCGTCGGCGCCGCCGCCGTGCTCCTCCTCGGCGTCGCCGCGATCGCGCAGGCCCGCCGCCGACGCGGATGACCGCCCGGACCGACGGCCCGGCCACCGGCACCGCGGCCCGGCCCCGCCGCGCCCTGGCCCCCGCAGCGTCCCGGAGCAACGCCGTGCCCGCCGGGGCCTGGTGGCTGTGGGCGCTCGGGCTGGCCACCGCCGCTTCCCGGACCACCAACCCGCTGCTGCTGGGGCTGCTGGTGACGGTGGCCGGTTATGTGGTCGCCGCGCGCCGCACGGACGCGCCGTGGGCCCGCTCGTACGGGACGTTCATCAGGATCGGGCTGTTCGTCGTCGCCGTGCGGCTGGTCTTCTCCGTCCTCCTCGGCTCGCCGCTGCCGGGCACCCACACCCTGTTCACGCTCCCCGAGGTGCCCCTGCCGGACTGGGCGAAGGGGGTCAGGATCGGCGGCCGGGTCACCGCCGAGCAGCTGGTCTTCGCCCTGTACGAGGGGGCGAAGCTGGCCACCCTGCTGATCTGCGTCGGCGCGGCGAACTCGCTCGCCAACCCGGCCCGGCTGCTGAAGTCGCTGCCCGGGGCGCTGTACGAGGCGGGGGTCGCCGTCGTCGTCGCGATGACGTTCGCGCCGAACATGGTCGCGGACGTGATGCGGCTGCGCACCGCCCGGCGGCTGCGGGGACGCCCGACCGGCGGCGTCAAGGCGGTCCTCCAGATCGGGCTGCCGGTCCTGGAGGGCGCGCTGGAACGGTCGATCGCGGTGGCGGCGTCGATGGACGCGCGCGGCTACGGACGCACCGCCCGGGTCCCGGCCGCCGTCCGCCGCACCACGAACGTCCTCACCCTCGGCGGACTGCTCGGGGTGTGCGCGGGCACGTACGGTCTGCTGGCCGCGCAGGGCGCGGTGTACGGGCTGCCGCTGCTGGCCCTCGGGCTGGTCGCCGCGGCGGTCGGGCTGCGGCTGGGCGGGGCCCGTTCGGTCCGTACCCGCTACCGGCCCGACCGGTGGGACGTCCGGGCCTGGCTGGTGGCGGGCTCGGGGGCCGTGGTGGCGGTGGCGATGATCTGGGCGGGCGGTGTCGACGGGGCGGCGCTGCACCCGGGGGTCGCACCGCTGACCGCGCCGGTGTTCCCGCTGTGGCCGGCCGCGGCGGTGCTGATCGGACTGCTGCCCGCGGTGGTGGCGCCGGTGCCGCCGCCGGTGGGCGGGGCGAAACCCGAGGAGGGCCAGTGATCAGGTTCGAGCAGGTCTCGGTGCGGTACGAGGGCACGGAGCGCCCCACCCTGTCCGGGGTCGATCTGACCGTGCCCGAGGGCGAGCTGGTGCTGCTCGTCGGCCCGTCCGGGGTCGGCAAGTCGACCCTGCTGGGTGCCGTGTCCGGGCTCGTGCCGCACTTCACCGGCGGCACCCTGAGCGGCCGGGTCACGGTCGACGGGCGCGACACCCGTACCCACAAACCGCGCGAACTGGCCGATCTGGTCGGCACGGTGGGCCAGGACCCGCTCTCCCACTTCGTCACCGACACGGTCGAGGACGAGCTGGCGTACGGGATGGAGTCGCTGGGCCTGGCCCCCGACGTGATGCGGCGGCGCGTCGAGGAGACCCTGGACCTGCTGGGTCTCGCCGGGCTGCGCGACCGGCCGATCGCCACGCTGTCCGGCGGTCAGCAGCAGCGGGTCGCGATCGGTTCCGTCCTCACCCCGCATCCCAAGGTGCTGGTCCTCGACGAGCCGACGTCCGCGCTGGACCCGGCGGCGGCCGAGGAGGTCCTCGCCGTGCTGCAACGGCTGGTGCACGACCTGGGCACCACGGTCCTGATGGCGGAGCACCGGCTGGAGCGGGTGGTGCAGTACGCGGACCGCGTCGTCCTGCTGCCGTCGCCGGGTGCGGCGCCGGTCATGGGCGCGCCCGCGGAGATCATGGCGCTCTCCCCGGTCCATCCGCCGGTCGTGGCGCTGGGTCGGCTCGCGGGGTGGGAGCCGTTGCCGCTCTCGGTCCGTGACGCCCGGCGCCGGGCTTCCGACCTGCGCGAACGTCTCTCCTCGGCACGGCCGCCCGCCCCGGCGCCGGTGTCCTCCGCCACCCCGGCACCCGTCGTCCCCGCGCCCGCCGCCGGGCGGCGCGGGGTCCTGGCCCGGCTGCTGGGCCGCGACGCGCGGACCGTCCCGGAGGCGGGGCCCGTCCCCGAGGTCCCGGCACGGGTCGAGCGGCTGGGCGTGCGGCGCGGGCGGGTCGAGGCGCTGCGCCGGGTGACGCTCGCCGTCTCCCCCGGCGAGACCGTCGCCCTGATGGGGCGCAACGGGGCGGGCAAGTCCACCCTGCTGGGCACCCTGGTCGGCATGGTCGAGCCCACCACCGGCACCGTCCTGGTCGGCGGCCGGACCCCGCACCGCACGCAGCCGCGCGAGATGGTGCGCCGGGTCGGCCTCGTGCCGCAGGAGCCGCGCGACCTGCTGTACGCGGACACGGTCGGCGCCGAGTGCGAGGCGGCCGACTCCGACGCGGGCGCCGCCCCCGGCAGCTGCCGGGCCCTGGTCTCCGAGCTGTTGCCCGACGTGCCGGACGGCACCCATCCGCGCGACCTCTCCGAGGGGCAGCGCCTCGCGCTCGCCCTGGCCGTGGTGCTCACCGCACGGCCCCCGCTGCTGCTCCTGGACGAGCCGACCCGCGGTCTGGACTACGCGGCGAAGGCCCGGCTGGTCGGGGTGCTGCGCGCGCTCGCGGCCGAGGGGCACGCGATCGTCCTGGCCACGCACGACGTGGAACTCGCGGCGGAGCTGGCGCACCGGGTGGTGGTCCTCGCCGACGGGGAGGTCGTCGCGGACGGGGAGACCGGGCAGGTGGTGGTCTCCTCCCCGGCGTTCGCCCCGCAGACCGCGAAGATCCTCGCCCCGCAGGAGTGGCTGACCGTGACCCAGGTGCGCGCCGCGCTGGAGGCGGACTCATGAGCACACGGCGTACGGGACCGGAAACCGGTACGGGTACGGGCACTGGTACGGAAAGGGGTACGGGCACGAGTACGGGAGCGGGCGCGGGAACCGGTACGGGCACGGGCGTGCGCGGGCGGCGGGTGCGGGCGGTTCGGCTCGGCCCCCGGGCGGTCGTCGCACTCGTCCTCATCGGTGTGATCGGGGTGTTCTCGTTCGGCTGGCCCCTGCTGGCCGACGGCGGCTCCGGCCTGGCGCACTCCGGGGACGCGCCGTGGCTCTTCGCCGCGCTGCTGCCGCTGCTGGTCGGCGTGGTCGTCGCGACGATCGCGGACGGCGGTCTCGACGCGAAGGCGATCGCCATGCTGGGGGTGCTGGCCGCGGTCGGGGCCGCCCTGCGCCCGCTGGGTGCGGGCACGGCGGGGCTGGAGCCGATGTTCTTCCTGATGGTGCTGAGCGGCCGGGTGCTCGGGCCGGGGTTCGGCTTCGTGCTGGGCGCGGTGACGATGTTCGCGTCCGCGCTGCTCACCGGCGGGGTCGGGCCGTGGATGCCGTTCCAGATGCTGTCGATGGGCTGGTTCGCGATGGGCGCGGGCCTGCTGCCGGGGCCGGAACGGCTGCGCGGGCGCGCCGAGCTGCTGATGCTCGCGGGCTACGGGTTCCTGGCGGCGTTCGCGTACGGCACGGTGATGAACCTGGCCGGCTGGACGGTGGTGCCCCCGTCCGGCTCGGGGATCTCGTTCCACCCGGGCGATCCGCTGGCGGACAACCTGGTCCGCTTCCTCGCCTACTGCGCGGCCACCTCGCTCGGCTGGGACCTGGGCCGGGCCTCGCTCACCGTGGTGCTGGTCCTGGCCGTCGGTCCGGCGCTGCTGAAGGCGCTGCGCCGGGCCACCCGCCGCGCGGCCTTCGAGGCCCGGGTCACATTCGACGCGCCCCGCGAGTGAGGGCTCCCACAGGCCCTTGGTCCTCCCCTAACCGGGTTAGTAGCCGTCCGGCGGATCGACACCTCGCCGAGCGTCCACTTTGACCTGCTATGACCTGTTCGGGGTGGTCGGGGCCGGCCGGGACCTTCGGGACCGGCTGCGAGGCCGGCTCGTATTCGGGGTCGTTGCGGTGGTTGAAAGCCGCCGCTAACACTGGACGAGTCGCCGAACACCGCCGGGTCCGTCGCGTCGGACCCCGGTCGACGAACCCCGGTCCACCCGCACGGCCACGTGCTCCGGACCGGCCCGCGACTTCCCCCGTACCCGACGTTAGGTCTCCTGTGTCGTTCGCCCGTAACATCCTCGCCCTGCCCCGCACCGCCCGTCGCAAGTCCGCCGTCGCCGGCACCGCCGTGCTCCTGGGTGCCACCGGTGTCGCCCTCGGCGTCTCCCCGGCCACGGCCGCCCCGACGGGTGCGCAGGCCACGGCGCGGGCGCTGATCGGTGACGCCGCGCAGTTCCAGTGCTTCAGCAACATCGTCCAGCACGAGAGTGGCTGGAACCACACCGCGACCAACGCCTCCTCCGGCGCCTACGGTCTCGTCCAGGCCCTGCCCGGCTCGAAGATGGCCTCGGCCGGATCCGACTGGCGGACCAACCCCACCACCCAGATCAAGTGGGGCGTGGACTACATGAAGTCCCGTTACGGCAGCCCGTGCGGCGCCTGGGCCTTCTGGCAGTCCAACGGCTGGTACTGATCCCGGGAACAGCCCTCCCGACCGGCCGGCCGGAACACTCCGATATCACCGGGGCGAGCGATCGAGCATTAACCCGTTCAGGTGCATTTGGCTCGCCCGTCCGTTCCCATCGGCCGTCGACGCGTTGTCACTCACGTGGAACCAAGAGAATTCTGGGAGCGGAACACGGTCCTGGCGGAAGCTTTTTGCGCCAGTGACGAACGCATGCGCCGGGCTCAGGCGTTGCTCGACGAAACACAGGCCGAGCGGAGCAGAACGCTGGCGGCCTTCGCCGTCACGGTCGGCGACGACGGCTCCATCGCCGACTTGATGGGCCTCAAGGAGCGCGAAGTGCGATTAGCGCGACGTGCCGTCGGCCGCAGCAACGCCCGGTCCCTCGCCGAAGAACTCTTGAACCAGGCCCCCCGGGCCCCGAAGAACCCGGTGAATAAACCTTTCGCCTCATCCGATGCCCCGGCGCCCGCGCCGCAGCCGGGCGACGAATCGCCGTCGTCGCCGCCCACGCTGCCGCAGCAACAGCCGTACGCACCGGATGCCGTGGCCCCGGAGCCGGTGGCGGCTCCCGAACCACCGCCGGTCCCGGAAGCGATGGCGCCTCCGGAACCGATGGCCGCATCCGAGCCGATGGCCGCGCCCGAGCCGATGATCGCGCCCGAGCCGGTGGCGGTCCCGGAAGCCCCCGAGCTGGTGCCCGCCGTGTTCCAGACCCCGGCGCCGTTCCCGGCCGCGCCGCCGGAACCGGTGTATCCCGTCGCCTGGTCGCCCAGCATGGATTCCGTGCTGCTGTGGAGCTGGGAGTCCGGTCTCGACCTGCAGACCGTGGCCGTGGAACTCGGCCTGGACGTGCGGACCCTGCTGATGCGCGTGCAGGAACTCGCCGACGACGGGCTGATCGTGCTCGCGGCCCCGGTCGCGGAAGTGGGCCGGTCCGGGCGGCACCGCCGCCACGAGGAGGGGTACGCCGGGCTGTTCGGCCCCACCACCACCTTCCCCACCCACGTGCCGTACTGAGCACGCGCCGTCCGTACCGGACACGTGCCGCACCGGACACGTTCCGTACTGGCGCATGCCCGGTGACGCGGTGACGCGGCCCCGGCCGGATCTCCCGGCCGGGGCCGCGTCGTGTCGTCGGTGACTGTCCCGTGTCGGCTGCGCGGACCGTGTCGTCGGTGCGGACCGTGCCGTTCCGTCAGTGCCGCCCGGCGAGTCGGTCGAACCAGCGGACGATCTGCGGGCCCGCCTTCATGTACGTGCCGTTGTGGTCGACCTCGCCCTGGTCCACGACCCGGGCCCGGACGCCGTGCGAGGCCAGATCGGCGGCGCAGTTGCGGGCGTTGGCGATCGGCACGTCGGTGTCGCCGGACGAGGAGTGGAGCCGCACCGGGACGTCCGGCTTCCAGTCGCAGTTGCCGTCCTGGGCGCGCGCCGCGGCCAGCAGCCCGCCGGTGGGGTGCTGCGCCTGCCGGTAGTAGTCGTCGGTGAGCAGCTCCTTCAGCGTCGCGGGCAGCGCCGGGATGATCTCCTCCTCGGTGTGGTTGGTGTCGAAGAGCCGGTCGACGACGTCCGCGTACGGCTTCCGGAACGCCTCGGAGGTGTCCTTGTAGAGCGGGTGCAGCCGACTCTGCGCGGTGAGGTAGTACGTCATGTAGAAGACGGCGCTGATGTCGTTGACCCGGCCGTCGAACAGGGCGGGCATCTCCGCGTGCTCGATGTCGTAGGGGCCGGAGACGGGGGCGAGGGCCCGGAGCCTGAAGTGCCGGTCCGCGCCCTCGTCGAGGGCCCGGCCCAGGGCCATCGCCACCTGGCCGCCCTGGGAGAAGCCGCTGGCGTACACGTCGCCGGTGAGCGGGCGGTGCAGCTGCCGCGCGGCGGTGCGGGAGGCCCGCAGCATGTCGACCGAGGCGGTGACGGCGGACTTGGTGTCCATGTACGGGTGGCGGCCCGGCCCCTTGCCGAGGCCCAGGTAGTCGGGGGCGGCGACGGCCCGGCCCGCCGAGGCGTGGAGGTAGGGGGCGAGGCGGCCGAAGCCCTCGCCGACGGAGGGCGCGTAGTCGCGGTGGGCCATCGTGCCGTGGGTGTCGGAGACCAGGTCCAGCCTGCGGGGGCCGCCCTCGGGGAGGACCAGGAGCCCGGTGGCGGTGGTGGGCGCGCCCTGCGGGGTGACGGTGCGGTAGGTGAGGCGGTAGGCCCGCAGGCCGTGGCGGACGGTGCCGGTGTCCATGCCGGCCCCGGCGAGGAAACCGGCGACGGCGGACCGGTCGAGGGCAGCCACGGGGGTCACGCCCAGGAGGGTTCCCCGGCCGTGCGCCGCGGCGTGCGGGCGCGTCTGGTCCGGTGCGCCGGAGGGCTGCTGGGCGAGGGCCGGTGCGGTGCCGAGCGCGGTGAGGACCATCGCGGCGGCGGCCGCCGTCACCCGTCGTGCGACGCGGCGCCGCCCCTGCAGGGTCCGACGGTTCGTGGGGCTGGTGTCGTTGTCCATGACGACGACGCTATGGGGCCGCGTCCGTCGCGGACATCGGTGTGGGCCCCGGCCGGGGGTGTCGCCAAGTACACCCCGGGCCGGTGGTGTTGCCAGGTCTGCCGTCGGACGGTCACGGGGTCACGGCCGCCCGGCGTTCACGGATCCGCGGTCTTCGTCACCGGCACCGTCGCAGCCGCCGCACGGCCACGGGGTCATAGCCGCTGGATGATCGTTCCGGTCGCGAGCGCGCCGCCGGCGCACATCGTGATCAGTGCGAACTCCTTGTCGCGGCGCTCCAGTTCGTGCAGCGCCGTGGTGATCAGCCGGGCCCCGGTGGCACCCACCGGGTGACCGAGCGCGATGGCCCCGCCGTTGACGTTGACCTTCGCGAGCCCGTCGAGGTCCCGCTCGAACACCCGGGCCCAGCTCAGCACCACCGAGGCGAAGGCCTCGTTGATCTCGACGACGTCGATGTCCTTGAGCGACATCCCGGCCCTGCCCAGCACCGCGCGGGTCGCGTCGATCGGCCCGTCGAGGTGGAAGTGCGGGTCCGCGCCGACCAGCGCCTGGGCGACGATGCGGGCGCGCGGTTTGAGCTTGAGCGCGCGCGCCATCCGCTTGGACGCCCACATGATCGCGCAGGCGCCGTCGGATATCTGCGAGGAGTTGCCCGCGGTGTGGATCGCGGTGGGCATGACCGGTTTGAGCCGGCCGAGCCCCTCCATCGTGGTGTCGCGCAGCCCCTCGTCCCGGTCGACCAGGCGCCACATGCCCTGCCCGGCCGCCTGCTCCTCCTCGGTGGTCGGCACCTGGACCGCGTACGTCTCCCGCTTGAAGCGCTCCTCGGCCCAGGCGACGGCGGCCCGCTCCTGCGAGAGCAGGCCGAACTCGTCGACGTCCTGCCGGGTCAGTCCGCGCCTGCGGGCGATGCGCTCGGCGGCCTCGAACTGATTGGGCAGGTCCACGTTCCACTCGTCGGGCCAGGGCTTGCCCGGCCCGTGCTTGGAACCGCTGCCCAGCGGCACCCGCGACATCGCCTCGACGCCGCAGCTGATGCCGACGTCGATGACACCGGCCGCGACCATGTTGGCGACCATGTGCGAGGCCTGCTGCGAGGAACCGCACTGGCAGTCCACGGTGGTGGCGGCGGTCTCGTACGGAAGCCCCACGGCGAGCCAGGCGTTGCGGGCCGGGTTCATGGACTGTTCGCCGGCGTGGGTGACGGTGCCACCGACGATCTGCTCGACGCAGTCGGCCTGGATGCCGGTGCGGCCGAGGAGTTCTCGGTAGGTCTCGCCCAGCAGATAGCCGGGATGCAGATTGGCGAGCGCCCCCTGGCGCTTGCCGATGGGGGTGCGTACGGCTTCGACGATGACGGGTTCCGCGGCCATGAGCTCGTCCTCTCCTCACACGTCCGCAGAGGCGTCCCGGCGCCCGCGGAGTGGAACTAGTACGCGTTCTAGTTCTACGGGCAGTCTCACGAAGGCCACCCCGAGTGTGCAAGGGTCTTGCACGTGGCCGCCGCCCGCTTCACACCCGCCCCACCGGGTCCTCACGCAACGAATCGGCCACCACCTCTTGCCAGTTGTAGAACTCGTTACTACCTTTCGGGCAACTTCTGATGGGTCGTCAGACAGTGTTCGGGCGGCTCTCGGACCGACCTGGAGTTGCCGATGCCCTGCCCCCATCTGCCCGAAGGGTTCGACTTCACCGACCCCGACCTGCTCCAATCCCGCATCCCGCACCCGGAGTTCGCACAGATGCGGCAGACCGCGCCGGTCTGGTGGTGCGCCCAGCCGGCCGGTGTCTCCGGTTTCGACGACGAGGGCTACTGGGTCGTCACCCGGCACGCCGACGTCAAATACGTCTCCACCCACCCCGAGCTGTTCTCCTCGAACACCAACACCGCGGTCATCCGCTTCAACGAGTCGATCAGCCGCGACCAGATCGACGTCCAGAAGCTGATCATGCTGAACATGGACCCGCCCGAGCACACCCGGGTCCGCCAGATCATCCAGCGGGGCTTCACGCCGCGGGCGGTGCGCAGCCTGGAGCAGGCCCTGCGCGACCGCGCGCGTTCGATCGTGTCGGCCGCGCGCGCCGCCGCCGACACCGACGGCTCGTTCGACTTCGTCACCCGCATCGCCGTCGAACTGCCGCTCCAGGCCATCGCGGAACTCATCGGCGTACCGCAGGAGGACCGGGCCAAGATCTTCGACTGGTCCAACAAGATGGCCGCGTACGACGATCCCGAGTACGCGATCACCGCGGAGGTCGGCACCGAGGCGGCCATGGAGATCGTCTCGTACTCGATGAACCTGGCGGCCGCCCGCAAGGAGTGCCCGGCCGGGGACATCGTCTCGCAACTGGTCGCCGCGGAGGGCCAGGGGAACCTCTCCTCCGACGAGTTCGGCTTCTTCGTGATCCTGCTCGCCGTGGCCGGCAACGAGACCACCCGCAACGCCATCAGCCACGGCATGCACGCCTTCCTCACCCACCCCGACCAGTGGGAGCTCTACAAGCGCGAACGGCCGGCCACGACCGCCGAGGAGATCGTCCGCTGGGCCACTCCCGTGGTCTCCTTCCAGCGGACCGCCACCCAGGACGTCGAACTGGGCGGACAGTCGATCAAAAAGGGGCAGCGGGTCGGGCTCTTCTACTCCTCGGCCAACAACGACCCCGAGGTCTTCGAGAACCCGGAGGACTTCGACATCCTCCGCGACCCCAATCCCCACCTCGGCTTCGGCGGTGGCGGGCCGCACTTCTGCCTCGGCAAGTCCCTGGCCGTGCTGGAGATCGATCTGATCTTCAACGCGATCGCCGACGCGCTGCCGGACCTGCGACTGCTCGACGACCCGCGGCGGCTGCGCTCGGCGTGGCTCAACGGGATCAAACAACTCCAGGTCGGCGTCGGTACCGGTACCAGTACCGGGGACGGGGCCGAGCGCGCCGGGTGACTTCGGGCGGCGGGGGCCGCTTCTCCCATGCCCGGCCCCCGCCGTCCGTCGCGGCACGGCCCGCACCCCGGCCGAACCCCCGTACGGGAGGCGCACGAAGGCACGAGGATCATGGCGGGCATGCACGCCCTGCTCTCCGCCTTCGCCCCCATCTGGACGCTGACCGCCATCGGTTACGCGGTCGGCCGCAGCGGCCTGCTGGGCCGGCAGGCGGAGGCCGTGCTCGGCCGGTTCGTCTTCCACGTGGCCATGCCCGCGGCCCTGTTCACGATGGTCTCCGGGGCGCGGCTCGACTCCTTCGCCAATCCCTCGATGGTGGCCTTCGCGGCGGGCACGGCGCTGGTCTGCGGTCTCGGCTTCCTGACGGCCGGCCGGCTCTTCGGCCGGGGCACCGCGGACCGGGCGATCGGCAGCATGACGTCGGGCTACGTCAACTCCGCCAACCTCGGCATCCCGGTGGCGGTCCAGGTCCTCGGCGACGCCTCGTTCGTCGCCCAGATCATCCTGTTCCAGGTGCTGTTGGTCTCGCCCGTGATCCTGACGCTGCTGGACTCGGGAACGGGTACGGGCACGGTCGGGGCCGGTACCGGGGGCGGTGCGAGGTCCGGGAGGGCCGTCGTGCTGCGGCGGATGCTGACGATGCCGGTGCGCAACCCCATCATCATGGCCTCGTTGCTCGGCGTGGCCGTCTCCGCGCTCGGGCTGCGGCTGCCGCACGCCCTCGCCCACTCCTGCGACCTGCTCGGCGCCGCCGCCGTGCCGACGGCCCTGATCACCCTGGGCCTTTCCCTGAACACCCGCCCGGCCGAGAACGGTTCGACGGCCCCCGCGCGGCACCCCGTGCCCGCGAAGGGCACGGAACACCCGGCGCGCACGGAACACCCGGCGCGTACGGGGCTCCTGACACGCACGAAGCGTGTCGAGCGTGCCGAGGTCGTCGTGACGGTGGCGCTCAAGACACTGGGCCAGCCCCTGATCGCCTTCGCCGTCGGCGGCCCGCTGCTGCATCTGCCGGAGCACCAACTGCTGGCCGTCGTGCTCTGCTCCGCGCTGCCGACCGCCCAGAACGCCTTCATCTACTCCCAGCAGTACGGCCTGGACACCCGCCCGGCCCGAAACGCCGTGGTCGCCTCGACGGTGGTCTCCATGGCCACGCTGTCCCTCGCCACCTGGGCCCTGGGTGCGGCCCCCTCCTGAGCCGTTCGAGTGGCGAACCGGCGTGAACGGGCGGATCCTGGTCAGGCGGCGATCCACGCCGAAGGGGTGTCAGGACGATGCGTTCGTCCCGGCACCCCTTCGGCCCTTCGTGGGTTCCGACCGGTTCCGACCGGTTCCGTTCTGCCCGGTTCCGGTCAGTTCCGTTTGCCTGCCACCGCGTCGGCTGTCGCGTCCGCCGTCGCCGTTCTCGGTGCCGGTGCTGATGCAGATGCAGATGCCGGTACCGTCCGCTCCGTCGCACCGGGTCCGCCCGGTTCGTCCTGCGGTGCGTGCCGCGGCCCCGACAGGACGTAGGTCAGTCCGAAGCCGAGCGAGACCACGACCGCGCCGCCCACCGCGTCCAGCACCCAGTGGTTGGCCGTGGCGACGATCGCGGAGACCGTGAACAGCGGGTGCAGCAGCCCCAGCGCCTTCATCCACGCCTTCGGGGCCAGCACGACGACGATCACGCCGCACCAGAGCGACCAGCCGAAGTGCAGCGAGGGCATCGCCGCGTACTGGTTGGTCATCGAGGTCAGCGTTCCGTAGTCCGGCTTCGCGAAGTCCTGGACGCCGTTCACCGTGTCGATGAAGCCGAGCCCCGGCATCAGGCGCGGCGGGGCGAGCGGATAGAGCCAGAAGCCGAACAGGGCCAGGACCGTGGCGAAACCGATCGTGCTGCGGGCCCAGCGGTAGTCCGCGGGACGTCGCGCGTAGAGCACGCCGAGAATCGTCAGCGGCACGATGAAGTGGAACGTCGTGTAGTAGTGGTCGAAGAAGCCCCTCAGCCGGCCGATCCCCACGACCGCGTGGTTGACCGCGTGCTCGATGTCGATGTGCAGCCACTGCTCGACGGCGTGGATCTGGCGGCCGTGGCGTTCGGCGGTGCCCCGACCGGCCGTCGCCGCGAGCCTGACGTGCGAGTACGCGGAGTACACGACCCTGATCAGGAGCAGTTCCAGCAGCAGGTTGGGCCGGCCGAGCACCCGCCGCCAGAACGGCAGCAGCGGGATCCGGCGCCACCGGGCGGGGGCGGGGGCCGCGTACCGGGTGGGGACCGGGTGCTGCCAGTGCTCCGAGGCGCGCGGCAGGAACGGCACCGCACAGGCCGCGGCGATCGCGGCGATCAGCAGCACGTTGTCGCGCAGGGGGAAGAGGACCGCCATGTTCGGCAGCAGCATCTTCCCCGGCAGGGTGATGACGAGGACCACGACCACGGGCCAGACCGGCCGGTCGGCGGCCCGCCTGCCGACCCGTCCGACCACGGCGAGCAGCACCCACAGCAGCTGGTGCTGCCAGGCGGTCGGCGAGACGGCGACGGCGACGCAGCCGGTCACGGCGACGGCGAGCAGCAACTGCCCGTCCCGCGCGTACCGCACGGCGCGACGCAGCCCGACCCGGCAGACGACGGCCGCCAGCACCACCAGCAGCGCGATCTCGAGCGGGCCCGTGAGCCCGAACCGGAGCAGCGCGCCGTGCATGGACTGGTTGGCCAGGTCGGCCGCGTCGTCGCCGAGCCCGGCCCCCGCGACGTGGTGCACCCAGTACGTCCACGAGTCGCCCGGCAGCACCGCCCAGGCCAGCATCGTGCAGACGGCGAACGTGACGCCGCCGGCCGTCGCCGCCCGGCGGCGCCCGATGAACCACAGCAGGGCGGCGAAGAGCAGCACGGTCGGCTGGAGCGCCGCCGCCAGGCCGATCAGCACGCCCGGGGCACGTTCCCCGCGGACCACGAAACAGCCCAGCAGCACCAGCAGGACCGGCAGGATGCTGGTCTGTCCCAGGTGCAGCGCGTTGCGGACCGGCAGGGAGAGCATCAGCAGGCTGATCGCGACGGGGGCGGCCAACAGGGCGGTGCGGCGGGTGACCGGCCCCGGCAGGGCACGGGCCGCGACGACGCCCAGTGCGGCGACGAGCAGCAGCGAACCGAAGGTCCAGGCGACGCCCAGGTTCTGTTCCGCGGTTCTGGCCAGCGGTTTCAGCACCAGCCCGGCGAACGGGGTACCGGTGAACCGGTCGCTGTCGTAGAGCGAGCCCGGCACGTGCAGGACGCCGTTCTCCCCGATCCAGGTCTCCAGGTCGGTGAGCCGTTCGCCCCGCGGCCGTCTCAGCACCACCGCCATCTGCCGTACGGCCAGTGCCGCCACGACCAGCCAGAGCAGGGCCCGAACCGCCCCGGTGCCCGCCGCCCCCGTCCCCGTCCCTGTCCCCGCCGCCCCCGTTCCCGTGCCCATGCCCGTCGCCGCGCCTGTGCGCACACCCTGCTCCGCATTCGCCACGCTGCGCCGATCCTCCCGCCGGTCCTGTGCCCGCCGCTCGACCCGGGCGCGCTGTGAAACTTTCGCATTACCGCACGAGATAGACCCAATCCGCCCTTCCTTCACCTGCCCGTCATCCCGCTTTTATTCGAAAAAAATCCCAAATCACCGGACATACGGCCGATATCGATGCCGGGCCGGAACCGGAACCGGAATCGCTGCTCGCACGTCCTCACCCGTATTCGTCGGCGTACGGGGGAGGAAAGCGGCGCATGCAGGTGCAGGGCTCAAGGGGGAAGCCGCGTCCGCGGGGCGGGCGGCGCGCATGGGCGGTGCGGGCACTGTCGTTGCTGTTGATGCTGGTGTCGCTGCAGCTCGGCTCGTTGATCGACCCGGCGTACGCGTGCGGCTGCGGGGCGATGGTCCCGAGGGGCGAGAACCGGGTCTCGGTCGACCGGGAGACGTCGGTGGTGTCCTGGGACGGCCGTACCGAGCAGATCGTCATGCGGCTCACGGTCCGGGGCGACGCCCCCGAGGCCGCCTGGATCATGCCGGTGCCGCACCGCGCGAGCGTGGAGCTCGGCGACTCGGACCTCTTCTCCGAACTCTCCGCCCTCACCGCTCCGGTGCACGAGGTCAGGCACTACTTCTGGCCCCGCTCCGACGACTGGCCGTTCGACTCCTCGATCGGTGACGGGGTCGGGGCGCCCTCCGCCGGGGCCCCGTCGGTCTCGGTGGTCGGCCGGGAGCGGCTCGGCCCCTTCGACGTGGCACGGCTGGCGGCGACCGACCCCGAGGCTCTCCAGGGCTGGCTGGAGGACAACGGGTTCGAGCTCCCCGACCGGCTGGCGACGGCGCTGGAGCCCTATGTCGAGCAGAAGTGGGAGTACGTCGCGGTCCGGCTCGCTCCCCGCGAGCGGGGAAAGCCGCTCGTCGGCAGCCTCGAACCGCTGCGGCTGCGCTTCGCCAGCGACCGGCTGGTCTACCCGATGCGCCTGTCGAAGCTCGCCTCGACGCCGCAGGAGCTGGGCCTGTACGTCCTCGCCGCGCACCGGATGGAGCCGAGCGGCCCGATCGGCGGCGACGCGCCGGAGGTCACGTACGCGGGCCGGATCGACCCCGCGTCGGAGCACGGCGGCGCGGACGCACTGGCCGAGATGACCGGCGGGAAGCCGGTGTTCCTCACCGCGATCGAGCAGTCGTTCCCGCGCCCGGAGCGGATCGACGGCGACCACGAGCTGCGCGCGGCCGACGCCGACACCCCGTACCGGACCGTGGTGTACACGGACCGGCTGCTGACCGTGGCCGGCATCCCCGCCTGGGTGCTGACGCTGCTCGGGGTCGTACTGGCCGCGGTCGTGGTGGTGCGGCGGTCCCGGGGGCGGCGGCCGGTGACACCACTGGGGTGAGGACGGACCGGCCACGGCGAGAACGGGCAGGCCGGGCGACCCGGGAATTCGTTCGCCTGCTCGGTCGCGCCCGCCCAGAATGACCGGCATGACTGGCACCACCGACACGACCGGCATGACTGGCGCGGCCGGCACCACCGACGCGACCTGGGCCTCGGCCCCCGAGGCGTTCGACTCGCCGGACTCCGCGCTGCTGCGGCGCGACTACTACGACGAGGTGGCGAGCCGCTACTGGGGACGGCCCGCGACCGCCGAGGAGATCGACGAGGGGCTCACCGACGACGGCGCCGAGCGGCTCGTGCCGCCCACCGGCGAGTTCGTCGTCGGCCGGTTCGGGGGCAGGCCCGCCGCCTGCGCCGGTCTGCTGGTGGTGGACACCGGCGTCGCGGAGCTGACCCGGGTGTTCGTGCGCCCCGAGTACCGCGGCACGGGCGGCGGCGCGCTGCTCATGGCGGCGGTCGAGGACGCGGCGCGCGCCCTCGGCGTACGCACGCTCAGGCTCGACACCCGCAGCGACCTGGTCGAGGCCCGCGGGCTCTACGCCAAGCACGGCTACCGGGAGGTCCCGGCGTTCCACCGGCGGCAGTACGCGGAGCACTGGTTCGCGAAGGACCTGCCGGAACAGTAGGGGCCCGTCCGGGACCGTGGAAGCCCCTGCCGTGCGGTGCGGCATGCGGTGCGGTTCCGTCCGGGCCGCATGACCCTGCTCGGGCCGTGCGGTCCCGTTCCGTTCGGCCGCATGGCTCCGTTCACGCCGCGTGATCCCGTTTCGGTTCGGGGCCGGGCGGCTGTTCCCTGCTCGACCCGCTCGTCTCGGAGGTCAGTTCCGCCACGAGTCCGACCAGGTCGGTCGGGCGTTCCGGCCCCCACCAGTCGCCCAGCAGCTCGGCCATCGACTCCTCCCGGGCCTCCGCGAGCCGCACCACCGCCTCCTCGCCGGTCTCGGTGAGCACCAGTTGCACGCCCTCGCGCCGGACCAGTCCGCGCTCCTCCAGCTGACGGACGGCCTCGCTGATCGCCCGCAGCGGCACGGGGGTGGTGTCGGCGAGCACGGAGGGCTCGACCGTGCCGTGCCGTTTGATCCGCAGCAGCATCCAGCTCGAAGCGGGCAGCAGGTCGTAGCCCGCCCGCTTGGTGATCTTCACGTAGATCCCGCGACGGCCCTCCCGGGTGGCGAGCACCGACAGGGCACGGGCGCATTCGTCGTAGGAGGACCGCTCGACCGGGTTCGACGCCAGGGTCTCGGTGGAGTCGGGGGCGGTCACCGAGCCGCGCAGCTTGTCCTCCTTGAGGAACCAGGCGAAGACGAAGGCGATCAGCACGACGGGGGCCGCGTACAGGAACACGTCCGTGATCGAGGTCGAGTACGCGTGGAGCACCTCCGGGCGCAGCGCGGGCGGCAGCTGTCCGATGGCGCGCGGGTCGGCGGCCAGCCCTTCCGCACTGGCCCCGGGCGGCAGCGACTGGCCGGCGAGCACCGCGGTCAGTTCGTCGGTGAGCCGGTTGGTGAAGATCGTGCCGAAGACGGCGACGCCGAACGAGGCGCCGATGGAGCGGAAGAAGGTGGCCCCGGAGGTGGCGACGCCGAGGTCCTGGTACGTGACGGCGTTCTGCACGACCAGCACCAGGACCTGCATCACCAGGCCGAGCCCGGCACCGAAGACGAAGAAGTAGACGCTCATCTGCCAGGTGCTGCTGGTCTCCGTGAGCCGGTGCAGGAGCAGCAGTCCGATCGTGGTGATGCCGGTGCCCGCGATCGGGAAGACCTTCCAGCGGCCGGTGCGGCTGACGACCTGCCCGGACGCGGTCGAGGTGAGGAGCAGGCCGAGCACCATCGGGAGCATGTGCACGCCGGACATCGTCGGCGTGATCCCGTGCACCACCTGGAGGAAGGTCGGCAGATAGGTCATCGCGCCGAACATCGCGAACCCGACGACGAAGCTGATGACGGCGACGAGCGAGAAGGTCCTGATCCGGAAGAGCTTCAGCGGGATGACCGGTTCGGCCGCGCGGCGCTCCACGCCCACGAAGGCGACCAGCAGCAGCACGCTCAGGACGGTGAGGCCGATGATCTGCACCGAACCCCAGGCCCAGGTGG
Organism: Streptomyces sp. NPDC006435; assembly: GCF_040612315.1. Classification (NCBI taxonomy): domain Bacteria; kingdom Bacillati; phylum Actinomycetota; class Actinomycetes; order Kitasatosporales; family Streptomycetaceae; genus Streptomyces; species Streptomyces sp. NPDC006435. The sequence continues at coordinate 35,587 of NZ_JBEXPY010000012.1, read as the reverse complement.
TGCCGCCGAGCGAGGCGACGAGGACGAGGCAGGTGGCGACGGACGCGATGAGGAAGGTGCCGAGGTAGTCGATGGTGTGCTTCGTGCGGTGGACCGGGATGTGCAGCACGGCGGCGATCACGAGGAGCGCCACGACACCGATCGGCAGGTTGATGTAGAAGACCCACCGCCAGCTGAGGTGCTCGGTGAAGAACCCGCCCAGCAGCGGCCCGAGGACGCTCGTGGCGCCGAAGACCGCGCCGAACAGCCCCTGGTACTTGCCCCGCTCGCGCGGGGCGACGATGTCGCCGACGATCGCCATCGAGAGCACCATGAGACCGCCGCCGCCGAGGCCCTGCAGGGCCCGGAAGCCGATGAGCTGCGGCATGTTCTGGGCGACGCCGCAGAGCGCCGAGCCGATGAGGAAGATGACGATCGCGGTCTGGAAGAGCTTCTTGCGCCCGTACTGGTCGCCGAGCTTGCCCCAGAGCGGGGTCGCGGCGGTCGAGGCCAGCAGATAGGCGGTGACCACCCAGGAGAGGTGCTCCAGTCCGCCGAGGTCGCTGACGATCGTCGGCAGCGCGGTGGAGACGATGGTCTGGTCGAGTGCGGCCAGCAGCATGCCGAGGAGCAGCGCGCCGATGGCCACGAGGACCGACCGCGTGGAACGGCCCTCACCGGGTATCGGGGCGGGGGCCGGGGTCGGGGGGCTCGAATGCTGGGCCATGGAACATCTCCTCGGGTCCGCTACATCCCCATCCTGGACGTTCTGCCTCGTTACGGCCTGCCGAAGAGGTGACGACCGTTCTCCGGACGGTGTCGCGTTTCGGCCTGGTACCGGGTGTCGCATTTCGGTACGGCATTGGGCATCCCGGCTGCGGATTGCATAATCGCAAGGCATTCGAACGGGGAGGGGCCCACCACAATGACCGGACATATGTGCCCGGAGTGCGGCAAGGACAACGGAACGGGCGGAAGGCCCGAGGCCGGCCGGGGGGCCGCCCCGGGTACCGGCTGCACCTGCGGACAGCGGACGCCCGAGCGGTACGGGACACCGTCCGAGCAGCACCGGGCGACACCCGGGCCGACGCCCGAGCAGTACGAGGCGCGGTACCGGGCCGCCGAGCGGCAGCGGGCCGAGCGGTCGGCGGCCGACGAGGCGGAGCGGGCGGCGGCGGAGGACTTCGACCCGCTGCGCATACGGCCGTACGTGACGCTGGGGAACGACCCGTCGACGGCCGCCCCCGAGAAGCCCGGGGGCCCGCGCGAACCGCATGGACCTCACGGACCTCACAGACCCGTCGCGGGAGCGGGAGCGGGAGCGGGAGCGGGAGCGGGAGCGGGAGCGGAAGCGGAAGCGACGATGCCGCTCCGGCTCGGCCCGGTGGCGGGCCCGGCGACAGGCCCGGCGGCGGGCGGCGGCCCGACCGGGATGCCCGACACCACCGCCCTCGACTCGCCCTTCGCGCCTCCTTCCGTGCTTTCCGCTGCCGCCCCCACCGCCCCGATCGCGACCGGCGCGCGCCCCGAGGAGACCGGCCGGCGGCGCAGGCCCTTCGTGGCGGCCGCGATGGGCGCGGTCGCGATCGCCGTGGTGGGCACGGCGGCCTTCGCGAGCGGACTCCTCGGGGGCGGCAGCGGGGACACCGACCACGAGCAGGCCCTGCCGAGCACGGTGGCGAGCCTCCCCGATGCGACCCTCCCGTCGGAGGAGCCGGCACCGGCCTCCACGTCGGCCTCGCCCTCCTCCTCACCGGCCCCCGCGACGCCGTCCGCCCCGGCTTCGCCGAGCGCCTCGCCGTCCCCCTCCGCGTCCGCCACCGCCTCCCGGCCGTCCACCGCCCCGTCCGCCACGCCCTCGAAGTCCGCGGACCCCACGGCCACGGACGCCGCGCCCCCCTCGCTGACCAGGGGCACGCTGCGCTACGGCGACCAGGGGCCCGGGGTGACCGAGCTGCAGCACCGCCTGACCGAGATCCGGCTCTACGCCGATCCGGCCGACGGCAACTACACGAGCCGGGTCGAGTACGCCGTGAACGCCTACCAGACGTACAAGTCGATCAAGGGCGACTCCCCGGGGGTGTACGGCCCCCACACGCGCCGCGCCCTGGAGGCGGAGACGACGGGCCGGGGGAACTCCTGACGCCCCGGACTCGAACCCGTGCCGGGACCAGGGCCGGGGGAACTCCCGGCATCCCGGTCCGGGAGGGGATTGGCTTTCCCCGGCAGGTTTTTGTATCGTGATGGAACAAAGTAGCCTCGCCCGCCACCCCTGACCGGCGGGCGAGGCTGCTTGTCCCTTTTCCAGCTTCTCCGCGTTTTCGCACCCTTCCCCGCGTTCTCGCGTTCTCGCGCCCCCGCACCCTGGAGCCCGCCCATGCCGGCCACCGTCCTCACCGCCCGCGCCCTCCTGCTCGACATGGACGGCACCCTGGTGAACTCCGACGCCGTGGTGGAGCGCTGCTGGCGGCGCTGGGCGCTGCGCGAGGGGCTGGACCCGGAGGCGGCGCTGAAGGTGGTCCACGGGCGGCAGGGCTACGCCACGATGGCGGTGCTCCTCCCGGACCGCCCGATGGAGCAGAACTACGCGGACAACCGCGCCATGCTCGCCGAGGAGACCGCCGACACCGACGGCGTCGTCCCGATCGGCGGCGCGCCCGCCTTCATGGACGCGATCGCCGAGCTCCCGCACGCCCTGGTCACCTCGGCCGACGCGGCCCTGGCCCGGACCCGGATGAACGCGTCCGGTCTGCGCATCCCGGCCGTCCGCGTCACCGCCGAGAACGTCGGCGCCAGCAAGCCGGACCCCGAGGGCTTCCTCAAGGGAGCGGCCGAACTGGGCTTCGCCCCGGCGGACTGCGTCGTCTTCGAGGACTCGGAGGCGGGCATCGCGGCCGGCCGCGCGGCGGGCATGCGCGTCGTCGGCGTCGGCCCGCGCGCCGCGGCCCTCTCCCCCGACGCCCACGTCGAGGACCTGACGCGGGTACGGGTGGAGGCGGCGGCCGACGGCTCGATCCGCCTGCACGTCGACGCGCGATAACCCGCCCCGGACCGCACCGCGCCGCCCCGACGGGCTCACTCCTCCCGGTGCAGCCGCCCCCGCGCCACCAGTTCGAGCACCGTCGCGACGGCCGCCGCCTGCACGGCCATCAACGCCACCAGCACGAACAGCTGCACGGCCCCCGCCTGCACCGGCGAGGCGCCGCCCAGCAGCATGCCCACGAAGGCACCCGGCAGGGTGACGAGCCCCACCGTCCGGGTCTGATCGAGCCCCGGCAGCAGCGCGTCCGACGCCGCGGGCCGGGCGATCTCCAGCCGCGCGTCACGGTCGAGCAGCCCGAGCGCCATGCCCGCCTCCACCTCGCCGCGCCGGCTCGTCAGCTCGTCCAGCGCCCGCCTCCCGCCGAGCACGGTCGCGGTCAGGGCGCCGCCGATCAGGATGCCGGTCACCGGGATCAGGGCGATGCCCCGGACCGGGAGCAGTCCGGTGAGCAGCAGCAGGGCGACCACGGGCACGACCCCCGCCGCGATCGGCAGGGCCGCCCACCACCAGGTGCGGTTGCGGGTGATCCGGCGACCCGCGGTCCGTACCGCCACGACGTACATCAGTGCCACGAACGCGAGCAGCGGCGGCAGCGCGTGGACCACCCAGCCGATCAGCAGGGAGACCGCGGCGAGTTGGACCGCAGCCCGCAGCCCGGCCAGCAGGATCTCGCGCGACCGGCCGAGCGAGGCCAGGGCCGCGACCGCGGCGGCAGCTGCGAGCAGTAGTGCGAGGACCACCCCGAGCGTGGCATTGACCGGTAGCAGCACCCCGCAACCCTACGGCCGGCCCGCTCCGGACCGCCTTCGCGAACCGATTGCCGCAGCCGTCCGCCTGGCGTCGTGTCAGCCCGCGGGACGGCACGTGCGCCCGCGCAGATGCGGACGTACGCCCCCATGCTCCAGCCAAGTTGGCCGGAACCCTTGATGTGACGTGCCCATGTCGCCACTCTGTTACCTGGTGCCCACCCCACGGAAACCTGGTGCCGTCACGATGGCCGGGCCCCACGGGTCACCCGTCCAAGTTCCCCCCACATCAAGGGAGTTCGCATGTCAGGTGTCTACGCGCGTCGCCTCGCCGTCGTCGCCGCATCCGCCGCCTTCGCCGCAACCTCCGCACTGCTCACCGCCCCCACCGCCCAGGCGGCCATGCCCACTCCGGTCTCCGCCTCGACCGCCCGCTCGTACCTCGGCGACCTGACCGTCTCCCCCGAGGGCTCGTCCTCCGGCTACAGCCGCGACAAGTTCCCCCACTGGATCACCCAGTCGGGCGCCTGCAACACCCGTGAGGTCGTGCTCGAACGCGACGGCACGAACGTGGAGCAGAGCTCCACCTGCGCCGCCGTCAGCGGCAGTTGGTACTCGGAGTACGACGGCGCCACCTGGACCGCCGCGTCCGACCTGGACATCGACCACATGGTCCCGCTCGCCGAGGCCTGGCGCTCGGGCGCCAGCAGCTGGACCACCGCCCAGCGGCAGGCGTTCGCCAACGACCTGACGCGCCCGCAGCTCATCGCGGTCACCGACAACGTCAACCAGTCCAAGGGCGACAAGGACCCGGCCGACTGGCTGCCCTCGCGCACCTCGTACCTGTGCACGTACGCGCGGGCCTGGGTGCACGTGAAGCACTACTACGACCTGAAGGTCGACTCGGCGGAGAAGAGCGCCCTGCAGGGCATCCTCAACAACTGCTGACCCGGGCGACGGAGACGGGGCGCACGCCTCCCCCGGCGCACCGGCGGGAGGCCGCCGACCCGGCCGGCCCGCCCCACCCGTACGGAGCCGCGCACCCCGCGCGGCTCCGTACGCGCGTGCGCGCGGGCCCCCGCAACCACGCAGCTCCGTACACGCCTGCGCGCACGCACGCACGCGCGCGGGGCGCGGGACGCTCCCACGACGCCCGGCGGTGCCGGATACGGCCTCCGGAAACACCGACGTGTTTTCGGCCGAGTACGACGACGCGTGGTGGACACGCGGGAAACCGGCGCCCCGCCATCCGGCCGCGAGCGGCACCCGGCACCGGAAGCGCGGGCCGGGACCGCGCGCGGGCCCCGCCGGACCCCGGACCGGACCGATCGGCGACGGACGGACCCACCGGCACCGGCGCACCGGAGCTCCCCGACCCGGCACACCCCGGCGGCGGTATGTGCACCGGCGGGCGATGTGCTCCCCGCGCCCGTCGCGGAGCCGGCGGCCCCCTTTCGCGACGCCCGGCCACACCCCGCGACCCGCGCCGCGCGGCTGACCTGCCCGCGCCCGCGCGCGAACCGCCCCCGACGCACCCCGGACCGGATTCCGCTTCGCCCCGCCCCGGCACGTCGGCGCCCCGGCGCCCCGAAGCCGGTCCACCTCGCCCCGAACGCACCCCGGCCGCGCTCGTACCGCATCCCGGCCGCCGGCCCGTGGCCCTCCTCGCCGGTGGCCGGAAAGTTACGCCGCCATTGGTTCAGGCCAAGGCGCCGCATCAAGGACCGCAGATGGAGGCGGTACCACCTCATGGGCTGGCTGACGAGCACATGACGACTTTCGGACACTTGCAGGATGTTGAAGTTGCAAGCATTGGTGAGGTTTCCCTAATCTGTGCCACTCAATCGGTTCACGTCCCCACCAGACCGAAGGAGCACGCCCCCCATGAACACACGCCTGAACCAGGCTCAGCCCTATGTCCTCTGCCTGTTCCGAATAGTCACCGGCCTGCTCTTCGCCTGCCACGGCGCCTCGTCGCTCTTCGGGTTCTTCGGCGGCGCCCACTCGGCGTCCGTCGGCGCCTGGCCCGGCTGGTACGCGGCGGTCATCCAGCTCGTCGGCGGCATCCTGGTGATGCTCGGCCTCGGCACCCGCGTCGCGGCCCTGATCGCCTCCGGCTCCATGGCGTACGCCTACTTCAAGGTCCACCAGCCCGAGGCGCTGCTCCCGATCGAGAACAACGGCGAGCCCGCCGCCATCTTCTGCTGGGCGTTCTTCCTGCTGATCTTCACCGGCCCCGGCGCCCTGGCCCTGGACCAGCTGTTCACCCGGCGCGGCGCGGAGAGCGGCGACACCGACGCCCGCGAGAAGACGTCGGCCGTCACGGCCTGATCCGCCCGGGGCCCAGCCCTCCCGACCGTGGAGACCGGGGCACCGCCCCGGGACCGACGGACGGGCCCGTCGCCGCCCACCGTGAACCGGCTCCACCCGCGGCCGACCGGCCCGTCGCAGGCCGCTCCCCTTCCCTGCGACCGCCCCCGTCGGGCCCCACCACCGGGACCGCCCTCGAAACCGCCTCGGGCCCGCATCGGGCCCCGAGTCAGGACCCGCCCCGAGGCCCGCCTCAGAACCTGCCGAAGGCCCGGCTGAAGGCCCCGCGAAAAGACCCATTCCTCACGTACATCCGGATGTGCGCCCGGAACCGATGCTTCCCATTTACGGGTGTACGTGAGGTTCCCAACATCATCCGTATTTTATCGATCACCGGATAAACGGCAGGCGTACGCTTTGCAGCCGACCCTGCCGCTCCTGCCGCTCCCCCGCGACGTCGCGGCGCTTTTCCGGAACGGGGAGTAGTAGGTGCTTGAGAGTGTGGGTGCACTGACCGGCAGCCCATGGATCTACGTCGTGGTGGCCCTCTCGGTGCTCCTGGACGTCTTCCTGCCCGTACTGCCGAGCGGCGTGCTGGTCATCACCGCCGCCACGGCCGCCGCCGCCGGTTCGACGACGGTCGCGGGTGCCGCCTCCGCGGCGGGCGCGGCCGAGCAGGTGCCCCAGGTGCCCTCGCTCCTCGCCCTGATCCTCTGCGCGGCCAGCGCCTCGGTGCTCGGCGACCTCGTCGCGTACCGGCTGGCCTGGCGCGGCGGGGCGCGTCTGGACCGGGCCATCGCCCGCTCCCGCCGCCTCACGTCCGCGCAGGAACGCCTCGGCGCGGCCCTGTCCCGCGGCGGCATCCTCGTCATCATCGCCCGCTTCGCCCCGGCCGGACGCTCGGTGGTCTCCCTGGGCGCGGGCGCCGCGCATCGCGACGTCAAGGAATTCCTGCCCTGGTCGGCCCTGGCCGGGGTGGCCTGGGCCGGTTACAGCGTGGGCCTCGGCTACTTCGGCGGCCAGTGGCTCGGAGCGACCTGGGTGGCCACGGGCATATCCGTGTTCGCCCTGTTCATGGCGGGCGCCCTGGCCGCGTACCTCATGCGCCGGCCGGCCGCGGAAGCCGCCGCGGCCGCCCCGGCGACCACTACGACGCCCTGACGCCGCCCCGTACCTCCAGCCCGTCCAGGAGTCTGGCGGTCGCCCCGGCGATCTCGTCGACGGCCCGGTCGAACACCTCCTGGTTGTGCGCGGCCGGGGCCCGGAAGCCGGACACCTTGCGCACGAACTGCAGGGCGGCGGCGCGGATCTCCTCCTCGGTGGCTTCCTCGGGGAGGACGGGCGGGCGAAGGGTCTTGATGCTTCGGCACATGCCCCCAGTGTGAACCGGGCCACTGACAACGCCCCGCCGTCCCACCGATCCGCCCACCGGCCCGCTCGCCGGTCCGCCCCGCCCGGACGATCAGCCCGCCCGGTCCGTCCCGCTCAGACGATCGCCTTCGAGCGGTCCGTGCACAGGGCCCAGATCACGAACGTGTCGATGGCGATCGAGATGATCGCCCAGATCGGCTGGTACGGCAGCCAGACGAAGTTGACGATCAGGTTGATGGCGGCGATCACCACGCCCGTGGCGCGGGCCCAGAGGGCGCCCCGGAGGATGCCCCAGCCGACGAGCCCGAGCACGATGCCGAGCACGAGATGGATCCATCCCCAGGCGGTCACGCTGAATTCGAACGTGTAATTCCCGATGCGCGTGTAGACGTCGTCGGAGGCGATACCGGCGACGCCCTTGATCACCCCGAAGGCACCGTCCACGAGGAGCAGGACGCCGGCGAACATGGTGCCTCCGGCCGCCCAGGGATTGCTGTCCTCCGGGGCTGCGGAACCGGTCCGACCGGGTACGGGCGCCGAGTGAGCCATGGGAACCTCCTTGGCCGTGACGGGACGGCGAACAGAACCGACCCTGCGGGGCGCCCTCCCCCGCGACCACTCGGGCACCCCCATGCGGGTGAGCCCGAAACACCCGGCACCGCGCCCCCGACCACCCCGCGACGCCACTCAGCCGGCACCGCCACGCCGCCGTGCCGGGGCTCGGCCGCCCCTCCGCGCAGCAGTCCCTCCGCGCAGCCGACACTCCACGCAGCCGTCCCGGAACGCGCCCTACGACGACGGCAGCCGCGTCACCTTCGAGACCCGGCAGGTCATCTTGCCCGGCACCTTCCCCAGTCCCTGGGCCTTCTCCACCGACTTCTGCCCGGCCGCCAGATCGGTCGCGGTCGCCAGCCCCGAGGCCCGACGGGTGCCCTCCCCGTCCACGAACTCCACGGACACGATGTAGGACGCCTGGTCCTTGGAGTGGTTCACGATCTCCACGTCCGCGTCGGGCCACTCGGTCAACGAGTCGATCGCGCACCTGGTGATCCGCACGTCGCCCGTGACGTCCCGGGCGGGCAGCTCCGTGGGGGCGTCGGACGCGTCGGACGTCCCGTCCGGCGCGGGCGTGCCCTCCTCGGCCGGCGTCCTGCCCTCCGAGGCCCCGGCCACCGGCCGCTTCGAGCCGTCCGACGGCGAGTCGTCGCTGCCCAGGACCGCGATCAGCACCCCGAGCGCCAGCAGGACGGCCGTACCGCCCACCACGGACAGCGTGACGATCAGCCCGGTACGGGACTTCTTCGGCGGCTGCGGGTAGCCGTACGCCCCGGGGCCGGGCTGCGGCCAGTGCTGGTACGGCGCCCCCTGTGAAGGATCCTGGGCGGACGGGAACGGCGGCGGGGGCGGCTGCTGCCCCGGCTGTGGCGGCGGATAGCCGTACGACATGGATGATCCCCCCTGGGACAGGACCTGTTCGAACGGACATACGTTACGGCCAGGCCCGGCCCGCCCTTCGAGCAGGGGGAGAAACAGGAGAGTGCGGGGTAGGACAGAAAGAGTCGCCCCCGCACCCGGTCCACCACCGTCACCGCCCTCACCGTCGTTGCCATCACCCTCACCGCAGCCGCCGTCGCCGTCACCGCTGATGCGGCGGACACAGGTCGAACCTAAACTGGCGTGAACACGAAGATCCCGGACAAGGGAGACACGTCATGGCCAAGCGCGGAAACAAGCGACGCGCCCGCAAGAAGAAGAACGCCAACCACGGCAAGCGCCCCAACGCCTGAGCCGAATCCCCCCGAACTCCCGAGCCACCGAACCACCGAGCTCTCGAACCGCTGAGCCCCCGAATCGCTCCGCGCCCCTCCCGCCCCGTGCGGGAGGGGCGCGGCTTCCGCGCGCACCGGCGCGGACGTCCCGGTCCGGCCCGATCGGACCCACGCTTTCCCCCACGTACAACACCCCGTCGCCGTCCTGTAATCGGACCGGGGGGTCAAGGGTGCGAACCCCGCGTCCACCCGCGCGAGTGCGGTGTGGGATCACTTCCGTACATCGGTGGGTCGCGTGCTCACAGGGTTCCTACTGTCAGCGGTATTGCTCGACGACCGCAACGGGGGGTTACCCGTGACGATGACAACCAAGGCGTACGAGGTCGACCGGCAGGACCTCGTCCGCGCCCTGCGGCCGGGGACCGGGGCCGTCCTTCCGGTCCGTGGACCCGTCCGCCGCACGCCCGGACCGTGCGTACCACCGCCGGTACCGGGCCGAACAGCCGTGACCGCACCCGGCATCGACCCCGGGGACACCACCGTGGGCAGTGCCGGGGCCCGGCCCGAGCCGCACCGCCCGGACACCCCCCGATGACCCCTTCCCCGGCCACGCCTCCCCCGACGGGACGGCGGCCGGGCCGAGGCACCACCCATCCATCGGAGAGGAGGACGGCACCATGCGATGCAGCAAATGCGGCGCCCAGATGAGCCAGACCGCCGGCGGCTGGTGGCAGTGCTGGGGCTGCGGCAACAGCCAGCCCGGCTATGCGGAAGCCGACGAACGGCCGTACGCGGACCGGCGCACCCCGACCGGACGGCCGCCGGACGGGAACCCGGACGGGAACCCGGACCGAGGAGCGGCCGAACCCCGCCCGGTGCCCGTACGGCTGACGGTCCGTACACGTTGTCGACCCCGCAGTCGAGTCCGACCGCCGTCACCGGGGTATGGAACCCGTACGGGTCGGTCGTCACCGCGGAGCAGCCCGCGTTCGCGCGGACACCGACGAACGGCATGAAGCACACGGTCACGGCGGCGGATCACCGCCGGCGCGGCTCCGTGCTCACGGGTGGAGAAGATGGAGCGGATCGACAACACGGCGAACGCGCCCCGCCGACGGGGTTCGCAACGTCACGTACACCTCGGGCTGAAGGGGAGGAACACATGGCACAGCCCATGACTGCCGCGCGGGTTCTGTCCGCACTGCGCGCTGAGGGTGTCCGCGTGGTGGAGGTCGGCAACTGGCGCACGCACAACCGGAACTCGAAGGGCCCCTGGGGCCCGGTCAACGGCAGCATCGTGCACCACACGGTCACCAAGGGGACGGCGGCGACCGTGGCCATGGTCCGGGACGGGTACGCGTCCCTGCCCGGTCCGCTGTGCCACGGGATGATCGCGAAGGACGGCCGGGTGCACATGGTCGGCTGGGGCCGCGCCAACCATGCCGGTGGCGGCGACCCCAAGGTGCTGGACCAGGTCATCGCCGAGTCCTACGGCACGCGCCCGACCCCGCCCACGAAGGGCAACGCCAACGGGGTCGACGGCAACGCCCGGTTCTACGGCTGGGAGTGCGAGAACCTCGGCGACGGCAAGGACCCCTGGCCCAAGGCGCAGTACGACGCGATCGTCCGGGTGCAGGCCGCGCTGTGCCGGGCGCACGGCTGGTCGGCGAAGTCCGTGATCGGCCACCTGGAGTGGTCGAACGACAAGGTCGACCCCCGTGGTTTCACCATGTCGAAGCTGCGTTCCGACGTGGCCGAGCGCCTCAAGCACCCCGCGAGCTGGAACCCGAACGAGGAGGACCCCATGGCAGGCATCACCAAGCGCGACATCTTCGACGCCGTCTGGAAGACCGATGCGATCGGCGGCCCGTCGGACGCGGCGGACCACGCGACGAACCCCACGTGGCAGCCGCAGTCCATCCTGAAGGACATGCAGGCCCGCATCCGTTCCATGGACAAGCGGATGGCCGCCCAGACCGCCGCGATCACCGCCCTCGCCGGCCAGCTCGGCAAGGGCGCCGACACCGCGACCATCGTCACCGCGGTCCGGACCGCGATCGAACAGGCCGTGGTCGACGACAACGCCACGGCCGACACCAACGGGGCCTGACGGCACCGGGATTCGTCCGGGTTCCGGCCCGTGACGGCGATACGGCCCTCGCGCCCCGCCGTCACGGGCCCTCTCGCGACATCCCCCGTACGACTCGCGGGTCCCGGAGCCCGTCGGCCGGTCCCGGTCCTCCGCCGCGTCCCCACGGGCCGCCCGGGTCACGGCCCCGCCCCGGTCACCGGCCGCGGTCCGGGGCTCCGACCGCGTCCAGGGCGAGGTGCCAGGGGAAGCCCTCGGGCCGGCGTTCGCCCGGCTGGTTCGGCTCGAATCCGCCCGGCCCGTAGAGCACCGTCACCCCGGCGTCCCGCAGCGTCGCCACCGACAGGTCGAACCGGGGGTGCCGTGCGTAGGCCGCGTTCAGACACGGCATCACCACGGTCGGGATCTCCTTGCCGATCGCCTCCGCGGCCACCCCCACCACGAACTTGCCCGTCAGGCCGAGGGACCACTCGTTGACGGTGTTGAAGGTGGCCGGCGCGAACAGGATCGCGTCCGCCTTCGGCCACACGTCCGGCTCCCCGGGCAACTTGTACTCGAAGCGCACCGGATGCCCCGTCAGCCGCTCCAGTTCCGGCAGCCGTTCAACCAGCCACCGGGCCGAAACCGGTGTTAACCCGAGGCACACGTCCCACCCGCGGGCGCGGGCCTCCTCGATGGCTCCGTCGACCTCGAGAACGGGTGGGGCGGCGGATCCGAACAGGTACAGAGTCGTCATGCCGTCATACGACCACACCCGTGACCACCCCCGGACCGGGTGGAATCGGGGTGAGACGAGGACGGGGGCACCAGCGGATGAGTACGGTCCGGATGACGATTCAGGAAGGGAGGCCGGCATGTCCGGACCGGACGACGACCACACGGGTGCCCGCATCAAGGAACAGCGGAAACTCGCCCGGTTGACGCAGCGGCAGCTGGCCGAGCGGCTTCCGTACTCGTACAGCCTCCTGAACCAGGTCGAGTGCGGCGCCAAACCGGCGAACCTCGACTTCGTCGCGGCGGTGGCCCAGGCCCTGCGCATCGACGTCACCGCGCTGACGGGGCAGCCCTACGTGACCGAGCTCCAGCAGGACCGCCTCACCGAACTGGTGCGTCCCATCCGCGAAGCGCTCGACCTGTACGACCTCGGGGCCGACGACACCATCCCCGACAGACCGGCCGGGCAACTGATCGCGGCCGCCGAGGAACTGTGCGCCCAGGTCAGGGCCACCCGCCTGCGCAACGCCGCCCGGCTGCTGCCGGCCGTGATCGCGGAACTCACCACCGCGGCCTGGCGCAACCGGTCCACGGAGCTGTGGCAGGCGCTCGCCTCAACGTACCGCACCGCGCACGACATCGCGGTGAAGCTCGGGTACTACGACCTCGGCTCGGTCGCCCTGGACCGCATGTGCTGGGCCGCCCACCGGGCCTCCGACCCCTGCCTGGCCGCCATCCGCCAGTACATGCGGGCCCTGGCGTACTTCCGGGAGGGCGAGTACGCCATCGGGCAACGCCTGGTCGCCGCCGGTCACGACATCGTCGGCGCGGCGGAGCAGACCCGTGAGGCGGTCGCCGTCACGGGACAGCTCCACCTCGGGGCCTCCGTCATCGCCGCCCGCGCCGACCAGCAGAACGTGGTCGACACCCACATCGCCGAGGCGAAGCGGTGCGCCACCCGGACCGGGGACGCCTCCGAGATCCACTGGCTCTCCTTCGGCCCCACGAACGTGGCGCTCCACAAGATGTCGGCGGCGGTCGAGATGCGGCAGTACGACGAAGCCCTCGCCCAGGCCAGGAACATCGCACTCCCGCCCACCCTGGCCACCTCCCGCCGCGCCCACTTCCTCATCGACAGGGCCCGCTCGGAGATGGAGACCGGCCGCACCGAGGCCGCGCTCGGCAGCATCGTCGACGCCCGGCACACGGCCCCCGAACAGACCCGCTACCACCCGGGCGCCCGGGAGACCATCAAGGGCCTGGTCCACGCCTCCCGCCGCACCCCGGACACCCTCGGCCACATGGCCGCCTGGATCGGCCTGTAACCCACAAACCCCCACCCCTCCTCTCCTGCGGCGCTCACAGATCTGTGAGCGTTGCCCCCTTTCCCGCCCGGCATCCTGGTTCCACCTGAAGAGCGACGAGCCGGGGACGCCATGACAGTGAGGGATCTGCCACCAGTCGACGAGCTGACGGGCCAGCAGCAGCGCGGCGCGAACTGCTGCTTCTGCGGCGCCCCCCTGCGCAACGGAACGGCCCACGACCTCGGCCCCCGCCCCGTGGACGCCCACGGCACCTCGGCCCTGTGGTTCCCCCGCTGCTGCCCCCTCTGCTGGAAGGACCACGGCTGACCGCCCCCGGCTCCAGCCCCTCGCACATACGCAGAAGGTCCCCGGCCATGATCGGCCGGGGACCTTCGTACCGGTGGGCGCGGACGGTTTCGAACCGCCGACATCTGCTTTGTAAGAGCAGCGCTCTACCCCTGAGCTACGCACCCGTGGATGAAGGAACAGCGTACATGGCCCGAGGCCCCCGGTCACAAACGGTTTCCGTCGGCGGTGGACGGGCGGGTGGGAGGGGAGAGGGAAGCCGTGCGGGGGTTATCCCCACCTCTCGTACGGTAGCCGTCCGCATTCTGTCGGGGGCGGGCGGCTTCGTACGGTGGAGCCATCGCGGCGGAGCGCACGCGGTAGATGTCAGTCCGACCTTGGGGGAAGATCATCGTGGCAGTCCGTACCCGCACTCTCATCGCGTCCGGCGGGGCCGTGCTCATGGCTCTCGTGCTCACCGGCTGTGGTGGTACGGACGTCGGTGACGCGCCTGCCGAGCACAAGTCGTTCGCGCTGCGCGGGAAGACGTTGACCATCCGTTCCGACCACTCGTCGCTGGAACTCGTACCGGCCGATGTGCAGAAGGTCGAGGTGACCCGGCGCGTCGACGGATGGGTGATGTTCGGGAGCGGGCCCGAGCCGCGGTGGGGCATGGAGGACGACACGCTCACTCTCGGGGTGAAGTGCGACGCCCTGGTCAGCGACTGCGACTCGGAGCACCGGGTGAAGGTGCCGCGCGGGGTGCGGGTGGTCGTCGAGGGGGACGACGGGAGGATCACCGCGTCCGGCTTCGACACCCCGCTCTCGCTGACCGCCGACAACGGCAGGGTGACGGTCCGGGACTCCAGTGGTCCGCTGGAGCTGAAGAGCGACAACGGGCGCATCACCGCCGAGCGGATCTCGGCCGCGTCCGTGTCGGCACAGTCCGACAACGGCAGGATCCAACTGGAGTTCGCCTCCGTGCCGGACCGGGTGGACACCGTGAGCGACAACGGGGGGATCGCCGTCGTCCTGCCGGGCGGTGGCACGAAGTACGCCGTGGACGCCTCCGCCGACAACGGGCGCATCTCGGTGGACGTGCCCCGCGGCGAGAACAGCCGCCACGTGGTGAAGGCCCGGAGCGGCAACGGCGAAATCGACGTCCGCAGCGCGAACTAACCGGCCCGTGTGTTCGTCCTTACCTGGTGGGAGAATGTACCGGGCAGGGCGAGACGGCACGGGAGAGGGATGTGACGGCGACACACGCGCGGCCGCGGGCGAGAGCGGGTGGGAATTCCGCCGTCGGGGATGTCCTCGGGCTGATGCTGTTGCCGGTGCCGCTGCTCGTGGCCGCGCTGCCCGCCGCCTTCGCCGGTGGCGGTACGAGACGGTGGTTCGGCGGGCGTGGGGAGAGCCAGCGCGCCGACGCGCAGGCCGCGAAGGACGCCGCCGCGTCGGCCTTCTACGAGCTGGACACGGCCCAGCGCGACCTGCGGATCTCCATCGAGACGATCACCGCGGTCGACAGCTCCCCCCGTGCCCGCAAGGCCGTGGACGACTTCGCCGCTCTCGGGCAGCGGATCGACGCGGTCAGTCACCTGTACATCACCGCGGTCGACACGTACGACCTCGACCGGGACGATCTCGAACCGTCGGTCGCGACCCGCGCCAGGACCGAGCTGACCACGGCCAGGGACGAGCTGATACGGGTCAAGGGCGAGCTGGACCGGTTCGCCCAGGGGCTCGGTCCGCTGCTGGGCAGTGCGGAGACGCAGCTCGCCCGGCTCGCGCCCGCCGTGGAACGGGCCCGGCAGGCGCTGCTCGGTGCGAGCAACGCGCTCGACGCGGTCCGGGCCTCCGGGCTGCGGGCGGATCATCTCGCCGCGCGGCTGGCGGCCCTCGCCCCCGAGCTGACCAAGCTCAACGAGGGCGCGGGCCGGCACGGCGTCCAGGAGACCCTGCAACGCGCCGACCGCGTCCTGCGCGATGCCGAGGCCGTGCGGGCCGAGGCGGACGAGCTGCCCGCGCGGGCCGCCGAGATCGATCACCGGCTGGTCTCGCTGCGCACCCGCGCCCAGGCGCTGACGAACCGGGCGGGCTCGGTGGAGCCGGTGCTGAGCGAGCTGCGGCGGCGGTTCTCCGCGGCCTGCTGGCAGGATCTCCAGCCCGTTCCCGAGCAGGCGGCCGTCAATGTGCGGCAGGCCGAGGAGAAGCTGAAGGAGGCCGCTCAGGCCAGGGACGAGCAGCGGTGGGCCGACGCGACCTCCCGGCTGAGCACGGTCCGCGCCCTGCTGAACGCCACGGACGAGGCGGTGTCGGCGGCCGGTGACCGGCTGCAGCGGCTGGACGGCGTGGCCAAGGACCCGCAGCAGGAGATCCAGCGGACCCGGTTCGCGGTCCGCGACGCCCAGCGCCTCGCCATGGAGGGACGCAGCACGCCCGATCCGCGCCACGCCCGTCCGCTGGACGACGCGGTGGCCCGGCTGGACCGTGCCGTCACCGCACTGGAGGAGCGGCACCCCGACTACTGGCACTTCCTGACCGAGACCGAGGCGGTACGGCGGACCGCCGCGCGGGTGGTCTCCGAGATCCGTGAGGAGCGCGGGGCCGGGGCCGGGGGCTGAATCCCGGGGGCTGGATTCCTGGGGGGGGGTCGGATTTCCGGGGGCTGGATTTCCGGGGCCGGTGCTTCGGGCGCCGGTCCGGGGTTCTGATGTGCGGCGGCCGGGGCGCGGGCGGATCCTGGTGGTAGTACGCCCGAAGGAGGCCGACATGGCCACCCACGCACTGCACGTCCCGGGGCGGCACGGGCCTCGTCGCCGCAAGGCCACCGCGCTCGACAAGCACCTGCCGGTCGACCACCGGCTCAGCCGTGTCTACCGGGTCGGGGCGGGACTGATGGGGCTGGTGCTGTTCGTCTTCGGGATCCTGGGACTGATCAACAGGATCGGCTTCTTCAGCACCGGCGGGGCCACCGTCGCGGGCCTCAACACCAACGGCGCCCTCAGCGTCCTGTCCATCTGCGTCGGCCTGCTCCTGTTCATCGGGATGGTGATCGGCGGCAACTTCGCCTCGACGCTCAACATGGTGCTGGGCATCGCCTTCATCCTGAGCGGCTTCGTCAATCTCGCCCTGCTGGAGACCGACTACAACTTCCTCGCCTTCCGCATCCAGAACGTGCTGTTCAGCTTCGTGGTCGGGCTGATGCTGATGGTCTTCGGGATGTACGGGCGGGTCAGCGGCGGTCTCCCGCACGACAACCCGTACTGGCGGGCCCGTCACCCCGAGGAGGCCGAGGAGGAGATGCGGCTGAGCCGGAGGGCGGCGGCCTCGATGCCGGTGGTCCGTCGCCGTTAGCCTGGGGCCATGCCTCGTTACGAATACCGCTGCCGCTCCTGCGGAGACACGTTCGAACTCAGCCGCCCGATGGCGCAGTCCTCTGACCCGGCCTCCTGCCCCGCCGGGCACGACGACACCGTGAAGCTGCTGTCCACCGTCGCCGTGGGCGGGTCGTCCGCCAAGTCCGCGCCCGCCGCCCCGTCGGCCGGTGGCGGGGGCGGCGGCGGTTGCTGCGGCGGGGGTTGCTGCGGCTGAGCACGGGTGGCCCCGGGGTCGCTCCCCGCTGCGACGGACCCGGGGCCGTCACCGCACACCGGCCGCTCGGCCACTCACTTCTTGCGCGAGAGCGTCAGGCCGTCGGAGACGGTCAGCATCACGCTGTCCATCCGCGGATCCGCGGCCACGTGCTCGTTGAACTCCTTGATCGCCGCCGCCGCGCCGGTGGCCCGCGGGTCGGTCACCCTGCCGTGGAAGAGCACGTTGTCCGTGACGAGCAGGCCGCCCTGCCTCATCCGGGGCACCAGCTCCTCCCAGTACGGGATGTAGTTGCCCTTGTCCGCGTCCAGGTAGGCGAGGTCGATGTGCGGCTCGGCCGGCATCGCCCGCAGCGTGTCGAGCGCGGGGGCGATGCGCAGCTCGATCCGGTCCGCGACGCCCGCCTTCTCCCATGCCTCCCTGCCGTACGCGGTCCACTCCTCCGAGACGTCGCAGGCGATCAGCCGGCCGTCGGCGGGCAGCGCCCGGGCCATCGACAGGGCGGAGAACCCGGTGAACGTCCCGACCTCCACGATGTGCCGGGCCCCGGTCAGCCGGACGAGGAAGGCGAGCAGCGGCCCCTGCTCCTGCGCGGACTGCATGCCGGCCTGCTCGGGCAGGCGGGCGTACGTGGTCTCGATCAGTTCGCGCTGCACCGCGTCGAGCGGCGGGTTGTGCGCCAGCATGTAGGCGTACAGCTCATCCGTGATCTTGGTTTCGTTGCCCTTGGTCATCCTGTGCTCCTCGTGCCTCGATCGGCCGGTGTGCCGGTATCCGGCGCCAGGATGATCTTCCCTCCCCGAGGCCCGGAGCGCCGCCCGGGGTCGGAGCGCCACCCGTGACCGGGGCGCTTCCTGCGCCGGGAGCGGCGGCTGCGGCGCCTTCTACGCCCGGAGCACTCCCGATTCCTGGAAATCCTCCGGCGCCCGGAGCACTCCCGACGCCCGGAACTCCTCCGAGGTCCGGAGGAGGCGCCGCAGGATCTCCTCGCCCGCGGCCACGCCACGAGCGGCCGTCACCTCGACGTGCGGGGCGCTCCAGCCGATGTCGGCCAGTTCGCCGTGGGCGGGGCGCCAGGCGCGATCCGCGGCCAGGAGCAGGTCGGCGTCGAGAAGGCTGTCGCCCGCGGCGAGGGTGAGCGCGGCGCCGGTGCGACGGGCCACCTCCTCCATCGCGGCGCTCTTGGTGAGCGGGCCCGGTACGGCGTAGATCTTGCGGCCCTGGAGGGAGACCGTCCAGCCCCGGGGCCGCGCCCACTCCCCCAGTTCCTCGGCCCAGCCCTCGGGCAGCAGCGCGCGTTCCACGACAAGGTAGGCGAAGAGGTCCTCGGCGACCCGTTCCTTGAGCAGCCAGGCGGGGTCGGCCGCGGCCAGGAGGTGCGCGCGCACCTCGGCGAGCGGGGCGCATTCGTCGGCGAGCCTGCGGGTCACCCGCCGCTGCCAGTCGGGGTCGGACTCGCCGTCGACGAGGAGGTGCCCGCCGTTGGCGCAGATCGCGAACCTCGGTGCGGGGCCGGGCAGGTGGACACGTCCGTACTGTTCGCGGGTGCGCGTGGTCGTCGGGACGAGGACCGTGGTGCGGGCCAGTTCGTCGAGCAGCGCCGCCGCCGTCTCGGTGAGGTGGGAGAGCGGCTTGTGGTCGTACACCTCCACGCAGAGCAGCCGGGGGGCCTCGGCGTCCGGCATGGTGAGCTGGAGCGCCCCCGCGGAGTAGATCAGCGTGCGGTCGAGATCGCTGGCGACGAGCACCACAGGGGCGGAGCCCGGGGCGGAGGCGGAGGACACGGCGGGTACCGGAGTGGTCGGGGAGGTCACTTGGACTCCACCGCCCTGCCGTCCGCACCCGTCGCGCCCCTGGTGTACTTCGGGTGGATCAACCCGACGCAGGAGTACGGGAGTTCGTCGACCTCCTCCACCGGTACGCCCCGCTGCTCGGCCAGCAGCCTGATGTGGTCGAGGTCCGCGCCCGCGCCGCGCTTGGCGAGGATCTTCCACGGGACGCGGCGCAGCAGTACCCGGGTCGTCTCGCCGACGCCCGGCTTGACCAGGTTCACGTCGTGGATGCCGTACTCCTCGCTGATGCGTTCCACGGCGGCCCAGCCCTCCCAGGTGGGCGCCCGGTCGGCCGTGAGCAGTTCCTTGACCTCGGCGTCCACGGCGTCGGCGACCTCGTCGAAGTGGGCGGCGACGGTGTCGAGGAAGTGGCCGGACACATCGGCGTCCGCCAGTTCCCGGTAGAACTTCGCGCCGTGGAAGTCCTCGGGGCCGACCAGGTCGGCACGGAGCACGGTCCGCGAGATCAGCCCGGAGACGGTGGAGTTCAGGCAGGCGGACGGGATGAGGAAGTCCTCGCGCGTGCCGTAGGTGCGGACGCAGCCGCCCGGGTCGGCGAGCACCGCGATCTCGGGGTCGAAGCCCTCGAATCCGGCGAGCGCCTCGGACAGTTCGCGGGTGATCGCGCCCTTCCCGGTCCAGCCGTCGACGAAGACGACGTCCGCCGGGTCGTGGTGGGCGGCCAGCCAGCGCAGGGCGTTGGCGTCGATGCCCCGGCCCCGGACGATGGAGACGGCGTAGTGCGGCAGGTCGACGCCGTGCCGGTGACGGGCCCAGCGTCGCATGAGTACGCCGACGGGCGTGCCGGCCCTGGCCAGCGAGACCAGGACGGGGCGGGGGCCGCGCTCGGCGAGCACCGTCTCGGTGACGGTGCCGACCGCGCGGGCGACCCGGGCGGCCGACAGGTCCAGCGCCGCCCCGAACAGCTCCTGGTACCGCTCGGACGGCTGGTACTCGACGGGCAGCGACTCGGCGTAGTGCGCGCCACCGCTCTGTATCGCCTCCTCGCGCTCCTCGGTGGGCGCCTCCAGTTCGGCGTCCGAGAGGTCCTGGAGCAGCCAGCCGACCTCGTCCGGCGCGTAGGAGGAGAAGGCGGGGCCGCGAAGGGGCTCGGGCAGCACGGTGGTTTCCTGCCGTTCGGATCCGTCGGAGGAGGAGGAAGAAGAGGAAGAGGAAGGAGAGGAGGAGAAGGGGGTGGGGGTGGCGTCCTTCCGGGGAACCGGGGGCACGTACGAGGGGACGACTGCCAGCAGGACGCGGTCGGTGTGCGTGGCAAGCTGTGCCAACAGGCCGTCCGGCGCGTGCAGTTCGGGGGTGTCGGCGGTGGAGTCGACGGTCAGCACCACGGCGTCGAACCCGGCGCCCGCGACGTTGTACGCGTACCGGTCGCCGGGCCCGTCGGCCGGATTGTCGTGCGCCGGGAAGACCAGCCGGCTGCGTATCGCGTAGCCGGGGTCGTCCACGGCGAGGACGGGGGAACGCGTCGTGGTGGAGTAGCGCACCTCGGCGTCGAGACGGTCCTCCAGCGCCGTGCCCAGGCGCAGGGGGGCGTACATGAGCTCCTCGAAACCGAGGACCAGTACACGGCGGGCGTCGCCCAGCGCCTCGGCGATGCGGTCGGCCATGGCGGGCAGGGCCGGTTCCAGCGCCGTCCGGTGGGCGGGGGTGAAGCCGTGCCGTCCGCCGTCGGGGACACCCGCGGGCCATCGGAGGTCAACCCGGGTGCAGGGCCGGACCGCGGACGCGGCGGGGGCAGGTCCGGCGTCCCGCGCGCGCCCGGCGCCGTCCACCGAGCTCGTTTCCGGCCCCCGCTCCGGTCCCTGTTCCGGCTTCCGCTCCGTTTCCTGCTCCGGCTTCCGCTCCGGTTCCGTTTCCGGGCCCTGTTCCGGCTTCTGTTCCCACTGCGGCTGCTCGTGGGCGGCGACCAGGGCACGGCCCTTCTCCAGGACGCCCTCCGGGAGGAGGACCGTGCCCGCGCTCCGTGCCACCAGGTCGATGCGCGCGCCCGTCTCCTCGGCGAACCCGGTCAGCCTTTCCCGGTCGGCCGGTGATCTCATGTCCACGAGCGCGACAATGACGTAGCGGCTCCGCGGGTAGCGCTCGTGCAGCGCGCGGATGGTGTTGAGCACGGTGTTGCCGGTGGAGAACTCGTCGTCCACCAGCACCAGCGGCCCGTCGGGGGCCCCGGCGGCCGACGGGGCCGCCAGCAGCTCCGGGTCCTCCGGGAGCAGCAGGTGCGAGGTGGCGTGCGAGTGGGACTCCTCGAAGCCGCCCGCCTGCGTCACGCCCTCGACGGGGCGGCGCGTGGAGTGCAGGTACGGCGCCACGCCCAGGCCGTCGGCGACCGCGTGGCCGAGGCCGGTGGCCGTCTCCGCGTAACCGAGCACGACCGCCCGGCCCGCCTCGGCGTCACCGAGGAGTTCGCGCACCCGCCGGCCGAGCTCGAATCCGGCGCCGTACACGACGGAGGGCTTCTGCGGCACGTGCTTGCCGAGCACGTTCGACACGAGGAGGTGGGCCCGCTTGGGGTTGCGGCGCAGGGCGAGGCCCAGCAGTTCTCTCAGCTCGCCGTCGCCGTCGGGCCTTCCGTCGCCGACGAGCTCCACACCCAGTCGCTCCGTCACCCAGCTGCCCGACCACACCACGTTCGCCGTCTCCTTCCTCACCGCGCGCCCGCTCATCGAGACGCGCCCGTTCGCCGCCGGACGCCCGTCCAGCGCCGCACCGCCGTGCCCAGCCGCATGCCCGCCGCGCCTCGCCGTATGCCTGCTGCTCGCCGTGCGTCCGTCCCCCGCCGTGTCCCCGCCGTGCGCACCGCGCTCATTCCGCGAGGCCCGCGGCCAGCAGTTCCACGAAGCCGACGTCCGCCTTCGCCACGCCGAACACCTCGGCCCGTCGCAGGGTCCGCTCGGCCCAGGCGCGGTGCGGCTTCACCTCGTTCATCTTGTTCGTGTAGGCGGAGCGCATCACTCCGCCGCCGCCCCGCTCCGGCCGCAGGATGTCCTGGGCGTCGCTGTACTCCTCGTGGCTGACCACTGACAGCGCGTGCACGGGTGCCACGTGCGACGGGTGGATGCAGGTCTTGCCGAGCAGGCCGTTCGCCCGGTCGAGCTCGATCTCGCGCAGCAGCCCGTCCAGGTCGTGCTCGATCAGGGCCGTGCGCAGCTCCTCGGCCCGGCCCTCCAGGAAGGGGCTGCGGCGCAGCTGCGGTTTGAACATGCGCTCCTGGAGCCGGAAGTACTCCCACACCGGGCCGGTGATCGTGAAGCCCGTGCCGTCCGCCCGGCCCAGCACGTTGACCACGTCGGCGATCACCGAGCCGACGATCTGCACGTCGTACGCCGTCATGTCGGGCGACCTGCGCAGCCCGTACGCCGAGCAGAAGTCGGTGACGCCGAGCCGCAGCGCGAGGACCTGCTCGCGGTACTCGTCGACGGTGCGGGCTATCCCCCGGAGCGTCTCGCTCCGGGTCTCCAGGTACAGCAGCTCGGGCGACTCGAGGACGGGCATCGCGAACAGTCGCCGATTGCATGCCTTCTCGGCCTTGGAGAGCGCCTCCAGGAAGGGCACGCCACGTTCTTCCGTGAACTTCGGAAGTACAAAACCAGACAACATTCGGACGGTACGGCCGAGCCGGTGCACCAGGTCCACGATCTGGCCCGGCTCCCGGACCCGGATGAAGAGCAGGGGCCCCTCGACGCCGCGCGCGTCCAGCTCGGCGAACTGCCTGACCAGGTTCTCCTCGGCGTCGACGACCTCGGAGTCGTCGATGGAATCCTCCAGGCACAGCACCATGGAGACGACACCGCGCCCGGTCTGCTTGATGATGTCGTCGGCGAGCCGCGGCCTGGTGGCAGGGCTGTACAGAGTGGCGCCCAGGGCGGCCGAAAGCATCCGGGGCGGCGAGTCCGCACCGAATTCGCACGGTTCCCGGAAGAACAACGCCTCCCTCACCGCGGGCGTGATATGCCCGAAATGACGCATGTGACTCCCCCGAACTGCCTGACCGGCCGGACAACGTATGGCCGGTAATAGTACGTACGGACGGGTGTCGACAGTTCCCCACGTGCATGAATTCCGGGTAACTCGTCCATTTCCCGACGTGCCGGAACGCTGCGGAAGGTGTTGCTCCGGAAGATCCGGTGCGACCCCGCGTTGTCCGCGCGGGCAGCCAGCAGGCAGGATGACATGCATGACGCACGCGATGGTGAAGGGCTCGAACGTCCCTCTGGACGCCATGGCCGTACGGGCCGTGCTGCGCTGGACCCCGGGCACCGGCGTCCCGGACGTGGACGCCTCGGCACTGCTGCTGGGAAGCGGCGGCCGCGTGCGCTCGGACGAGGACTTCGTCTTCTACAACCAGCCCCGCCACCCTTCCGGCCTGGTGCGACGGCTCCCGAAGCGCAGCGTCCCGGAAGGACTCACGGACGCCATCGAGGCCGATCTGAACAGGCTCGACCCCACGGTCGAACAGGTGGTCGTCGCCGCCTCCTCCGACGGGGCCGCGTTCGCCCAGGTGCGCGATCTGCGCATCCTGCTGTACGACGCGGCGGCGGCCGACGGGGAGCCGCTCGCGGTCTTCGACGTACGGCCGGAGACCGGCGAGGAGACCGCGATCATCTGCGGCGAGCTCTACCGGCGCGGCGATGGCTGGAAATTCCGGGCCGTGGGACAGGGCTATCCGACCGGTCTGATCGGCCTGGCGACC
The DNA here is from genome assembly GCF_040612315.1 of Streptomyces sp. NPDC006435. NCBI lineage: Bacteria > Bacillati > Actinomycetota > Actinomycetes > Kitasatosporales > Streptomycetaceae > Streptomyces > Streptomyces sp. NPDC006435. The sequence continues at coordinate 11,843 of NZ_JBEXPY010000012.1, read as the reverse complement.
GCGTTCGGCATCTCGGTCGACGAGGGAGAGGCCGCGGCGGAGCCCTCGTCGGCCCCCGTGCCCGCACCGGCCCCCGCGCCCGGCTTCCCGCCGCCCGCGCCCGACTTCCCGCCGGCCCCGGCACCCGACCCCGACTCGCAGGCCACGGTGCAGCACCAGCAGCCCGCGTACGGGTATCCGCAGCCCGCGGCGGCGCATTCGACCCACCCGGCCGCTCCTCCCGCCAACCGGCCGGGGTACGGGTATCCGCAGCCGGCCGCCGCCCAGCAGCCCCCGGCCCAGCCCCCCGCCTACGGCTATCCGCAGCCCGCAGCCGCCGCGGCGCCCGCCCCGGATCCGAATTTCGTGCTGCCGCCGCAGGGCCCGCAGTTCGTGAGGTCCTGAACCCCGCACCCGTACGAGCCGACACCCGGCGCCCGCCCTCGTGAGGGGCCCGAAGCCTCCGGGGCCGCCCGTGCGGCGCCCCGGGGCGGCGCGGCTCCTCGGGCTCAGGTCCGGGACTTGTAGCCGCGTCCCCACTGCATGCCGAAGCCGTACATCCGGTCCAGCTCCGACTGGAAGCCGTACACGAACTTCACCTCGCGCCGCACGATCAGCTCGCCCTTGACGTTCTCCACCGTGAACACGGCGCAGGAGCGGGCCTGCGGGGCGCGCTCGTCCAGTTCGATCTCGATCCGCGGTCCGCTGCCCGTCGGGTAGAGCGTCACCGTGGCGTGCGTGCGGTCGAACGCCGGCGTCTGGTCGTAGATGTAGACGAAGAACAGCAGCCGCTTGATCTCCTCGTGGTGGTCGAGGTTGACGTAGACGGTCTCGCCCGAGGGCGCCCCGAAGCGGTCGTCGCCGCTGAGCCTGATGTAGGGCGGTCCGTTCAGGTCGCCGATGAGGTTGCCCAGCGGCTGGACGACGCCCTTGGTGCCGTCCTTCAGCTCGTACATGCAGCCCAGGTCGAGGTCGACGTTGACCATGCCCTGGGTGTGCGCCTGGACCACGTCCGGCTGGAAGAGCTTCAGCGGGCGCAGCAGCCGGCCGCTCTGCCGCGATCTTCCCTCGATGTCGGACGTGCGCATCCGCCAGGAGAGGTTGACCCGCAGCGTGCCGGCCACCGTGCCCTGTTTGTTCAGCGAGACCGTGGCGTGCCGTCGGGAGAGCACGATGGAGTCGGTGATCGCACCGCCCGAATCGAACGGCGACTCCCGCCCCGGCCACAGGTTGTCCCAGAACCCCATCCCCAGCCCCCACACGTAATCGGTAGAAAAGTGCCCCGGTCCCGCGACCGCCCCGCACGTCGTACGGGGCGCCCACATCACAGCGGGGCGGCCGCCGGGCCGGGTCCGGATGTCTCCGGAGAACCTTCGCCGTACGGGCCGCCCCGCTGAGAGCGTTCCTCAATCCCTACCGGGTCACACCCCGGACGGGACTTCCTCCTTGGAACCTTCGCCGCCCTCGGCCTCCAGCGCCTTGTTGCGCCGGACCGAGGACCAGAAGGACAGACCGATCAGCGCGACACCGATGAAGCCGGTGATGAGCTCGTTGATCTGGTACTGGATGGTGACGAGCAGGAGCACCGCGAGCGCGCCGATGGCGTAGTGGGCGCCGTGCTCCAGGTAGACGTAGTCGTCGAGCGTGCCCTGACGGACCAGGTAGACCGTGAGCGAACGGACGTACATGGCGCCGATGCCGAGGCCGAGGGCCATCAGCACGATCTCGTTGGTGATGGCGAAGGCGCCGATGACACCGTCGAACGAGAAGGACGCGTCGAGCACTTCCAGGTAGAGGAACATGAAGAACGCGGCCTTGCCGGCGAGGGCGACGGCCGAGACCTTCTTGCCGCTCCGCTTGGCCTCTTCCTCGGCCTCGTGCTCGCGCTCTTCCTCCTCCTCCAGCTTGTTCTCGAAGAAGCCGGAGAGGCCGCCGACGATGAGGTAGGTGATCAGACCCGCGACACCGGCGAGCAGAACGGTTTCCGCCTTGTCGGCGTGACCGCCGCCGTGCTGGTGCGCGTTGGTGGCGAAGGTCATGGCCGCGACCAGCAGCACGATGAGCGCGATGCAGACCGACAGCATGTCGACCTTGCCGAGCTTGGCGAGCGGACGCTCGATCCAGCGCAGCCACTGAATGTCCCGCTCCTCGAAAATGAAGTCGAGGAAGATCATCAGCAGGAACATGCCACCGAATGCGGCGATCGCCGGGTGGGCGTCGGTGACGAGTTCCTGGTAGCGCTCGGGCTGGTTGAACGAGAGGTCGATCGCCTCGATCGGGCCGATCTTGGCGGTGACTGCCACGATTACGACGGGGAACACCAGTCGCATACCGAAGACCGCGATGAGCACGCCGATCGTCAAGAAGATCTTCTGCCAGAAGGCATTCATCTTCTTCAGGATCCCCGCGTTGACCACCGCGTTGTCGAAGGACAGCGAGATCTCCAGGACGGAGAGGATCGCGACCACCCCGAAGGCCTCCCACCCCCCGTAGAACGCAGCTGCGGCAAGGCCTAGCGCGGTGACCGCGAACGACCAGCCGAAGGTTTTCAGAAGCACTGGCTACCCCATCGTGTAAGTAACGGGTCTCCCCCGGTGTGTACGGGGCTCCCCCGCGCCGTGCGCGGTTTTACGAAACGTTGACCCCGAAGTCTAGAGCGATGCCCCGCAGCCCGGACGCGTACCCCTGTCCCACGGCCCGGAACTTCCACTCGCCGTTGTACCGGTAGAGCTCGCCGAAGATCATCGCCGTTTCCGTCGAGGCGTCCTCGCTGAGGTCGTAACGCGCGAGTTCCTGACCGTCCGCCTGGTTCACCACGCGGATGAACGCATTGCTGACCTGGCCGAAGGTCTGCCCGCGATTGTCCGCGTCATGGATCGATACCGGAAAGACGATCTTGTCGCAGTGCGCCGGCACCTGCGTGAGATTCACGATGACCGACTCGTCGTCGCCGTCGCCCTCACCCGTGAGGTTGTCCCCGGTGTGCTCCACGGAGCCGTCGGGGCTCGTCAGATTGTTGTAGAACACGAACCATTCGTCGCCGAGTACCCGGCCCGACTGGCACAGCAGGGCGCTGGCGTCGAGGTCGAAATCGGCGCCCGTGGTGGATCGTGCGTCCCAGCCGAGCCCGATCAGCACCTGGGTGAGGTTGGGTGCGGCCTTGGAGAGGGAGACATTGCCTCCCTTGGCGAGCGTGACGCCCATGGTGTGTCCTCCCCGATTTGTTGAACCGTCTGTTGAGCCGCATCCGGCGCCGCACGGAAGTGCGGCGCCGGACGGATTTTCTGCTGGCATGGACCGGGCCGCGCCCGGACGGCGGGCCCTGTCGCGTCTTCTCAGACGTTGACGCCGAAGTCCTGCGCGATGCCGCGCAGGCCCGAGGCGTAGCCCTGGCCGATGGCGCGGAACTTCCACTCGCCCGCGTTGCGGTACAGCTCGCCGAAGACCATGGCGGTCTCCGTCGAGGCGTCCTCGCTGAGGTCGTAGCGGGCCAGCTCGGTGTTGTCGGCCTGGTTGACCACGCGGATGTACGCGTTGCGCACCTGGCCGAAGCTCTGCTGGCGGGTCTCGGCCTCGTAGATCGAGACCGGGAAGACGATCTTCTCGACATCGGCCGGGACACCGGCGAGGTTCACCTTGATGACCTCGTCGTCGCCCTCGCCCTCACCGGTGAGGTTGTCACCGGTGTGCTCCACGGAGCCGTCGGGGCTCTTGAGGTTGTTGAAGAAGACGAAGTTGCCATCGCTGCCGACCTTGCCCTCGGCGTTCGTCAGCAGGGCGCTGGCGTCGAGGTCGAAGTCACCACCGGTGGTGGTACGGGCGTCCCAGCCCAGACCGACGATGACCGCGGTCAGGTTGGGTGCGGCCTTGGTCAGCGAGACGTTGCCGCCCTTGCTGAGGCTGACTCCCACGAGTCCTCCCATTGGTTTCCTTGGGGGCCGGCGGACGCCGGCGCCTCCACGTTGCGTTGGCATCCGATCAACGACTGGATCCTAGTGACCGGTTCCCGGCCAAAGCAGGCTTTTGGCCGGGTCGGCCGCAGATCCGCCGGTCCCGGACCGCGGGATCGCGGGGCGAGGACCGCGGACCCGGCCCCGGCCGGAAGTCCCGGTTCGGAAGTCGCGGATCGGGGGGTCGGTGGTTCCCGGCCGGGGCACCCGTCCGGGGCCCGCGTCCGGAGACCTTCGATCAGAGCGCGTCGAGCGCCTTGATGTAGTCATTGAGGTCGCGCGCGTCGGGCAGACCGTTGACGACGGTCCAGCGCACCACGCCCTCCTTGTCGATGATGAAGGTGCCGCGCACCGCGCAGCCCTTCTCCTCGTCGAAGACGCCGTAGGCCCGCGAGGTCTCGCCGTGCGGCCAGAAGTCCGAGACCAGCGGGTACTCGAGGCCCTCCTGCTCGGCGAAGACGCGCAGGGTGTGGATGGAGTCGTTGGAGACGGCGAGCAGCTGGGTGTCGTCGTTCTCGAACTTCGGCAGCTCGTCACGGAGCGCGCAGAGCTCACCCGTGCAGACGCCGGTGAAGGCGAACGGGTAGAAGAGCAGCACGACGTTCTTCTCGCCACGGAAGTCGGAGAGCTTCACGGTCCGGCCGTGGTTGTCCTTCAGCTCGAAATCCGGGGCCTTGGTACCGACCTCGATCGCCATGAAAAGCGTCCCTTCGCTACGTTGACCGGGCTGGGCTGTCCGGGTGGTCCCCACCCTACGCAGAGCCCGTGCCCGGCCACACGGAGCCCACGGGCCGGCCGGCCCGGCTCCCGGGGCCCGGAGGGCCGTGGAGATGCCTCCGCGGGCCGCACGGAAGGACCTCGCGGGTCCGTGCGAGGACCCCGCGGGTCCGTGCGAGGACGCTGCGGGCCTGCACCGGGGCCCCGGCTGACCGTGCGGAAGGCCCCTCGAAGGGCCCCGGCCCGTACGAAGGCCCCCGGCCGGCTCGGTGCCGTCGGGGGCCTTTCGGGGCGAAACGCCCGGCGAGCGTGGCTCAGCGCTTGGACTTGGCCGCCTTCGGCGTGACCAGACGGCTGCCCGTCCAGTCCTTGCCCGCACTGATGCTCTTGGTCTGGGAGAGACCGGCCGTCTGCGCGGCCTCGTTGATGTCGCTCGGTTCGACGTATCCGTCACGGCCGGTCTTCGGCGTCATCAGCCAGACCGTGCCACCGTCCTCGATCAGACCAATGGCATCCACCAGCGCGTCCGTAAGGTCGCCGTCCTCGTCCCGGAACCACAGCAGCACGACGTCGGCGACGTCGTCGTAGTCCTCGTCGACGAGATCCTGGCCGATTGTGGCCTCAATGCCCTCACGGAGCTCCTGCTCGACGTCGTCGTCGTAGCCGATCTCCTGGACCACCTGTCCGGGCTCGAACCCCAGGCGTGCAGCCGGGTTGGTCCGCTCCTCCGCGTGGTCCGCGGTCGCGCTCACGGGTTGCCTCCTGATCATGTTTCGGAAAATGCTTCAGCCACGCGCGTACGCGGGGCGTTGGCCGTAGTCCACACGGGAGTGGCGGATCGCGCAAGTACCCAGCGTGCGAGACCGCCTAAACGGTGACGTTCCCTGCCACGTCGCCGCACTGTCGGCGGATCCCTCCGCGGGGCCCGGCGCTGCCGTCCACCCCCATTTACGTCCTTCCACAGCTTATGCCGTTTCGGTCCCTCATTCGGAGTCGAACATCCTTTGGGAACGCTTGGACGCCTTGGGCGTATGGTTGCGGTTTGGCCCAGCCCATCCCCGTACTGCGGTCGCGATGTCTCACAACACGACGGTTACCCCTCGGTAGAGATGACGTTTGCGCCCCCGCGGTACACGATGGTGATGGCGTACATGCATACATCCCGGGGGCGTGTTCTCCCTCCATCAGGCCCCGTAGAGCACCACCGAACAGCGAAGGAACAGCGTGGCTTCCGGATCCGATCGCAACCCGATCATCATTGGCGGCCTGCCGAGCCAGGTCCCGGACTTCGATCCCGAAGAGACCCAGGAATGGCTCGACTCGCTCGACGCCGCGGTCGACGAGCGCGGCCGCGAGCGGGCCCGTTACCTGATGCTCCGGCTCATCGAGCGCGCGCGAGAGAAGCGCGTCGCCGTGCCGGAGATGCGCAGCACGGACTATGTGAACACGATCGCCACGAAGGACGAGCCGTTCTTCCCCGGCGACGAGGAGATCGAGCGCAAGGTCCTCAACGCGACCCGCTGGAACGCGGCCGTGATGGTGTCGCGCGCCCAGCGTCCGGGCATCGGCGTCGGCGGTCACATCGCCACCTTCGCCTCCTCCGCCTCGCTGTACGACGTGGGCTTCAACCACTTCTTCCGGGGCAAGGACGACGGCCGCGGCGGCGACCAGATCTTCTTCCAGGGACACGCCTCCCCGGGCATCTACGCCCGTGCCTTCCTGCTCGACCGGCTGAGCGAGGCGCAGCTCGACGCCTTCCGCCAGGAGAAGTCGAAGGCGCCCAACGGTCTGTCCAGCTACCCGCACCCGCGGCTGATGCCGGACTTCTGGGAGTTCCCGACCGTCTCGATGGGTCTCGGCCCGCTCGCCGCGATCTACCAGGCCCGGATGAACCGCTACATGGAGGCGCGCGGCATCGCCGACACCTCCGACTCGCACGTCTGGGCGTACCTGGGCGACGGCGAGATGGACGAGCCCGAGTCGCTCGGCCAGCTCTCCATCGCCGCCCGCGAGGGCCTGGACAACCTCACCTTCGTGGTCAACTGCAACCTGCAGCGGCTCGACGGCCCGGTGCGCGGCAACGGCAAGATCATCCAGGAGCTGGAGTCGCAGTTCCGCGGTGCCGGATGGAACGTCATCAAGCTGGTCTGGGACCGCTCCTGGGACCCGCTGCTCGCGCAGGACCGCACGGGCATCCTGGTGAACAAGCTGAACACCACGCCGGACGGCCAGTTCCAGACGTACGCCACCGAGTCGGGCGCGTACATCCGTGAGCACTTCTTCGGGGACGACCCGCGGCTGCGCGACATGGTCAAGGACATGACCGACGACCAGATCCTGCACCTGGGCCGCGGCGGTCACGACCACAAGAAGGTCTACGCGGCCTACGCGGCGGCCAAGGCCCACAAGGGCCAGCCGACGGTGATCCTGGCGCAGACGGTCAAGGGCTGGACCCTGGGGCCGAACTTCGAGGGCCGCAACGCGACCCACCAGATGAAGAAGCTCACGGTCGAGGACCTCAAGCGGTTCCGCGACCGGCTGCACATCCCGATCACGGACAAGCAGCTGGAGGACGGCCTGCCGCCGTACTACCACCCGGGCCGTGACTCGGAGGAGATCCAGTACATGCACGACCGCCGCAAGGGCCTGGGCGGTTACGTCCCGACCCGTGTGGTGCGCGCGAAGCCGCTGGTCCTGCCCGAGGACAAGACGTACGCGACCGCGAAGAAGGGTTCGGGCCAGCAGTCGATCGCCACCACCATGGCGTTCGTCCGCATCCTGAAGGACCTCATGCGGGACAAGGAGATCGGCAAGCGCTTCGTGCTGATCGCGCCGGACGAGTACCGCACCTTCGGCATGGACGCCTTCTTCCCGAGCGCGAAGATCTACAACCCGCTGGGTCAGCAGTACGAGGCGGTGGACCGCGACCTGCTGCTGGCGTACAAGGAGTCGCCGACCGGCCAGATGCTGCACGACGGCATCTCGGAGGCCGGCTGCACGGCGTCGCTGATCGCCGCCGGTTCGGCGTACGCCACGCACGGCGAGCCGCTGATCCCGGTGTACGTCTTCTACTCGATGTTCGGTTTCCAGCGCACCGGTGACCAGTTCTGGCAGATGGCCGACCAGCTCGCGCGCGGCTTCGTGCTGGGTGCGACCGCCGGTCGTACGACGCTGACCGGTGAGGGCCTCCAGCACGCGGACGGCCACTCGCAGCTGCTCGCCTCGACCAACCCGGGCTGTGTCGCCTACGACCCGGCGTTCAGCTACGAGATCGCGCACATCGTCAAGGACGGCCTGCGCCGGATGTACGGCGAGAACAGCGAGGACGTCTTCTACTACCTCACCGTCTACAACGAGCCGATCCAGCACCCGGCCGAGCCCGAGAACGTGGACGTCGAGGGCATCCTCAAGGGCGTGTACCGCTTCAAGGCCGCCGAGCGGGGCGAGATCCCGGCCCAGATCATGGCGTCCGGCGTGGCGGTCCCGTGGGCGGTCGAGGCGCAGCGCATCCTCGCCGACGAGTGGAACGTCCGCGCGGACGTCTGGTCGGCGACCTCCTGGAACGAGCTGCGCCGCGAGGCCGTGGAGGTGGAGCGGTACAACCTGCTGCACCCGGAGGAGGAGCAGCGCGTGCCGTACGTCACGCGGAAGCTCTCCGGCTCCGAGGGCCCGTTCGTGGCGGTCTCGGACTGGATGCGTTCGGTGCCGGACCAGATCGCGCGCTGGGTGCCCGGTGCGTACCAGTCGCTGGGCGCGGACGGCTTCGGCTTCGCCGACACCCGTGGCGCGGCCCGCCGGTTCTTCCACATCGACGCGCAGTCGATCGTCCTGGCGGTGCTCACCGAGCTCGCGAAGGAGAACCGGATCGACCGTTCGCTGCTGAAGCAGGCCATCGACCGGTACGAGCTGCTGGACGTCACGGCGGCCGACCCGGGCGCGGCCGGCGGCGACGCCTGAGCATTCGACGCGTGAAGGGCGGCGGGACCTCCTGGTCCCGCCGCCCTTCGGTGTCCGGGGCCGGTGCTCCGGTTCGCCGACTTCCCGGTGCCCGGCCCCGGACCCTCCCCCCGGTCCCGTTTCCGGTCAGTTCTCCCAGATCTTGAAGGCCCTGACCTGATACGGGGACCGGGGCGTCCAGGTGCCGCCGCCGGGATAGGTCTCGAACTCGCCGGTCTCGGCGCACTCCGCCGACTGGTAGGTGGTGACGGGGCGCCCGGTGCGGTTGGCGAGCGACTGGACGGCGGCGCCCTTCGGCAGCGGGACGCAGCTCTCGATGTCGACGGTGGACAGTTCGTGGGTCTGCCGGGCCCCGGTGAAGTCCGGCTTCGCCCAGAGGCAGAGCTGGCCGCTCCCGCAGCTCCCGAGCCCGACGGACGCCGTGCCGTGCGCGGTGCGGGCGCCCGCGGGGCGCGGGGCGGTCCCCGGGCCCGCGAGGTGGCCGGCGGCCGGCGGGATCAGGGCGGTGGCGGCCAGGGCCGCGGCGAGGAAGGTCGTGCGCATGGTCATCAGCCCCCGTGGCTTGTGGATCGGTGGATCAGTCGTATGCACCCTGACCTGCGGCGCGGCGCCCGGGAAAGGGGCCGCGGACCACACCACCCTGATAGGCGACAGCCCCGCCGGAGCGATCCGGCGGGGCTGTCGTGCGCGCTGTGTTGACGTGCGGGAACCCGGCGTCGGCGTACGGACGCCGGGTCCCGGGGCGTGGCGGGACCGGTCAGATGTGACCGGCGCCCGCTCCCGCGGCGGCGTTCTCGCCGCGCTTGGTGAGGGTGGCGACCACCGCGGCACCCGCCGCGACGATGCCGGCGACCATGAACGCGGTGCTCATGCCCGACACGAAGGTGTCATGGGCGACGCCCGCGATCTTCTGCGCGATCTCCGGCGGGACGTCGCCGCCCACCGGCGGGATGCCGACCTCGACGGCCGAGGACGCCTGGTCCAGCTGCTCCGGGCTCAGCGGCGGGAGCTGCGCGGCCTTCCAGTTGCCCTCCAGCTTCGAGTCGACCTGGGAGGCCATGACCGCGCCCAGCACCGCCGTGCCGAGGCTGCCGCCGACCTGCATGGCGGCCTGCTGGAGACCGCCCGCGACGCCGGAGAGCTCCATCGGGGCGTTGCCGACGATGACCTCGGTGGCGCCGACCATCACCGGGGCGAGGCCGAGGCCGAGCAGACCGAACCAGATCGACATGGTCAGGGTGCCGGTGCCGATCTCCAGCTGGGACATCCCGAACATGGCGGTCGCCGTGCACACCATGCCGCCGACCAGCGGGACCCGCGGGCCGAACTTGGTGATCATGGCACCCGCGAGCGGCGAGGCGACGATCATCATGCCGGTCAGCGGCAGCAGGTGCAGACCGCTGTCGACGGGGCTCAGGCCGTGCACGTTCTGGAGGTAGAAGGTGACGAAGAACAGCCCGCCCATGAAGGCGAAGGCCATCAGCACCATCAGGACCGTGCCCGCGGACAGCGGCACGGAACGGAACATCGCGAGCGGGATCAGCGGCTCCCTGACGTTCTTCTGGGAGAGCGCGAAGACCACGAACAGGACCAGCGCGCCGCCCAGGAAGCCGATCGTCTTGTAGTCGCCCCAGCCCCACTCGGCGCCCTTGATGAGCGCCCAGATCAGGCAGAACATCGCCTGCGACAGCAGCACGATGCCGCCGATGTCGAAGGAGCGCGGCGCGTTCTCGGCGCGGTGGTCGCGGAGGATCACCAGGCCCAGCACGAGCGCGATCACACCGACCGGCACGTTGATGAAGAAGACTGACTGCCAGTTGACGTGCTCGACGAGCACACCGCCGAGGATCGGGCCGCCCGCGGTGGAGGCGCCGATCACCATGCCCCAGATGCCGATCGCCATGTTCAGCTTCTCGGCCGGGAAGGTGGCGCGCAGCAGGCCCAGCGCGGCGGGCATCAGCAGGGCGCCGAAGAGGCCCTGGAGCACCCGGAAGACGATCACGAGGGCGACGCTGTCGGAGAGGCCGATGGCCCCCGACGCCGCGGCGAAGCCCACGACGCCTATGAGGAAGGTCTGGCGGTGGCCGAACCGGTCACCGAGCTTGCCCGCGGTGATCAGGGAGACCGCGAGGGCGAGCATGTACCCGTTGGTGATCCACTGGACGTCGGCGAGCGAGGCCTTCAGGTCCTGTTGGATGGCGGGGTTGGCGATCGCGACGATCGTGCCGTCGAGCGCGACCATCATCACGCCGATGGCCACGGAGAAGAGCGTCAGCCAGGGGTGGCCGCGCAGCCCCTTGGCAGGTGCGGGATCGACGGAGCCGTTCGGCTCCCGCGACGCCTTTTCGACGGTGGTCTGACTAGTCATGCCGGGGACACTAGTGTCAGCCTCTGACAGTTGACAAACCAATTCACAAGCCAGTAACTGTCACGTAGCTCACAGGTACGCTGAGTCGGACAGAGCAGGAGAAAGAGGACCGTTCAAGTGATCGCTGGGCAGCAGGCCGCACGCTCGACCGGGCTGCGCGAACGGAAGAAGCGCCGCACCCGGGACGCCCTGCTGCACACCGCCCTCGATCTTTTCACCACCCAGGGGTACGAGGAGACCACCGTCGACGAGATCGTCGACGCGGTGGAGGTCTCCCAGCGCACCTTCTTCCGCTACTTCGCCAGCAAGGAGGAGGCCGTCTTCGCCATCCAGGAGATGGTCGAGTCGCGCTTCCTCGCGGAGCTGCGCCAACGTCCCGCCGAGGAGACCCCGTTCGAGGCGCTGCGCGGTGCGGTCCTGCGCGCCTGGAACAGCATCGGCGAGGCGATCGAGGAGATCATCACGGTCGAACTCCACATGCGCACGTACCGGATGATCGAGTCGACACCCTCGCTGCTCGCCGCCCACCTGCGGCGGAGCTGCCACCTGGAGAACCAGGTGGCGACGCTGATCGCCCGGCGCGAGGGCCTGGACGTGGACGAGGATCCGCGCCCGAGGGTCGCCGTGGCCGCGTTCTGCGGGGTGCTGCGGGTGACCGGGCAGCTCTGGGGGCGGGGGCGGGACGCCGGCGTGGACTCGCTGCGCGCACTGACCGAGACGTACCTGGACCAGCTCGGCCCCGCCCTGGCGGGGGACTGGCGGACCGGGGCGCTCGCCGTTCCGGGCGCCCGGAACGGCGGGCGCCCCGCCCCGGCCGGGCGGGGGGCGGCCCCCCGGCCGCCGGCGCCCCCCGCCCCGGAAAGGAAGGTCGG